>JAHFUI010000024.1:0-31079 GCA_023265175.1 Acidobacteriota bacterium | reverse complement strand
GAAACTGCTCCCTCGACGACCTCGCCGGTCTCGCGATTGACGAGTACGAAGCCGAGATTCTCCGCCCGTTGACGCAGCCGGCGGAGGACATGAGTCCGATGTTGAGTGTCGTAGGCCTCAGCGCCCGGATCGCGATAGACCAGTCCATCTTTCAGTGTGTGATAGACGAGGATGGCGAGTTTGCGCGCGGTCGCCGTGACGGTTTTGGCTTTGCCGACGCGGAACGCGAGCCGGCGGGAGAACGCGCCGAGGGTAACCCGCGTGTGCAGCCGACGGCGGCTGGTGCGATCATGAGCCTCCGTGGCTGAAACGCATGCGTGACCCAATGATCAAATCGAGGAGTTGGGCGACCGACCGTCCCGTGACCGGATCCATCAGGTCAGGGGCGATCCGCGCGAGCGGTTCCAGCACAAATCGCCGCTCGCGGAAGCGAGGATGGGGCACGATGAGGCCGGGCTCATTGATGATCTGATCGCCGAACAGGACGAGATCCAGATCCAGCGTTCGTGCGGCACCCGGAAAGGGACGCGCCCTTCCCCGCTCGGCTTCGACCGCGAGAAGCGCGTTCAGCAGCTCGCGCGGCGACAGCGTCGTGTCTCCGACGGCGGCGGCGTTGAGAAAGTCCGGTTGCTCGCCGGCGACGTCTACTGGTGCGGTGTCGAGATAGCGGGAAACCCTGAAGTGGTCAAGGAAATCGGCGAGGCGGAAGACCGCGTAATCGAGATGGGCGCGCCGATCGCCGACATTGCTGCCAAGCGCGATGGCGACGTTCGATGGCATTTGGTCAATTACCAAATTACCAAATTGCCCGATTATTCAATCCAGCGTGAGCTGAGCACTTCCCCGTGTGAGGGTTCGAGCTGCGTGCCGCGCCGACCCAGCAGATCGGTACGGCCGGCCAGCCCCTGCTCGAAAAACCGCTGCTGCTCGAGCGTCTCGCCGAGGATTACGCGGAGCATCCCGCGGTGGCGCGCGTTGGTCATCGATTCGACGCGGGGCCGCCATCGATCGACGAAGGCCTGTGCATCCCGAGCGTCCTCTTCGAGAACGCTCCGCGCGGCGGCCGGTCCCTTTCCCGCTACGGTCCGATCGGAGTCGGCCTGCTGGACCGGAGCGCCGCCGAGTTCCCCGATTGCCTTGGCGAGCCAGGAGAGCTGAACGTCCTCGCGGTTGATGATGTATTGGTAGGTGTTGTTGACGTCGTACTGGCCGATGTGGCGCGCCGCGGCTTGGTGCCGCAGCACCATCGTCAACTTCTCGCGGTAGAAGTCCTCGAGGAGCGGCAGCAAGTCGGTCACGCGTTCTGTTTTTCCTTGCAGGTGATGCAGACCCTCGTCCAGGGAATGGCGTTCAATCGCGCCTCGGCGATCGGCTCCGCGCAGTCTCGACACAGGCCGTAGGTGCCCTTCTCGATGCGCCAGAGCGCTTCCTCGATCGCCTGAAGGATCTTCGCGTCGGTCGCCTTCAACCTCAGTTGAATGTGGACTTCGTTGTTCCCGCTGGCCTGGTCGGCCATGTCGCCCTGACGCGTGTTGTTCTCCATCGACGCCTGCAGCGGCTTGATGCCGCCGGTGCCGACGATCTCGCCGCGCTTTCTCAGGAGCGCGTCCTTGTAATGCTGCTCGTCCATGTGGCGTGACACTCCTGCCCCTGCCAGGCCCCCCCATGGCCTGCGTAACATCGGATCATAGCATCACACGCCTATTCCGCGCGAAGCGTCGCCAGCGGCTTGTTCTTGAGCACGTCGAGGCTGGAGAGCACGCCGATCGCGGCGACGAGCAGCGCCGTCAACGCCACCCCGCCGATGTGCTCACCGGCAAAAATCCGCCAGGGAATTTCCAGCGCCCAGCGGCTGACGCCCCACGTCAACCCGACCGCGCCGAGTGATCCCACGATCCCTGCGAGCGACCCGAGGACGCCGTACTCGAAGAGCAGCATCTTCGCGATCGTCCGCGTGTTCGCGCCGAGGGTCTTGAGCACGGCCGCTTCGTACACGCGCTGGAATTTCGTCATCGCCACGGCGCCAATCAGAATGAGCGCGCCGCTGAAGAGGACCAGCCCGCCGACGACGGTCACGGCCAGCGTCACCTTCGACATGATGTCGCGCACCGTTTCGAGGATTTCGTGAAAGTCGATCACCGACACGTTGGGAAATTGCTCGACCAGATCGTGCTGAAACCTGGCCCGCGCCGCCGGGTCGTTGGGCCCTTTCAGCGGGGCGATGAAGGTCTGCGGGGCCTCGTCGAGCGAACCGGGGCGGAACACGAACATGAACCCGCCGCTGCGCGCGTCGCGCCAATCGACCTCGCGCACGCTGCTGACGCGCGCGTTGAGGACCCGCCCGAGAATGTCGAAGCGGAGGCTGTCGCCGACGCTGATCTTGAATCGCTCGTGGATGCCCTGCTCCACCGACACTTCGGGCTCAGTCGATGCGCCGCGCCAGAACGCGCCGTCGATGATCCGTTCGTTCGGTTCGAGGTGGTCGCGGTACGTGATGGTGTACTCCCGCGCCAGCGATCCTCTCGCCCTGACGTCGTCGAACGTGTCGAGCTTCGTTTCGCGGCCGCTGACGCCGGTGACGCGCGCCCGGAGGACCGGCATCAGCCGTGCGTGGCTCGCGCCGTGCGTCGCATCCGCCAGAAACGCGCGCACGCCGTCCGCCTGCCCGCGCTGGATATCGAGCAGGAACATGTCGGGCGCGTCCTCGGAGACCTCCACCGAGAATTCCTTCAGCAGGCTCGCCTGGAGCGACCGGACGCCGATGACGAAAAACGCGCCCAGCCCCACGGCGAACAGGATCATCCGCGTCTGATTGCCGGGACGCGACAGGTGGAGCACGGCGTGGCGGAGCGGAAACGACGGCGATTTCGCGAGCGGTGCGATGAGCGCGATCAGCATGCGCCCGGCCAGCTGCAGCACGAAGGCGAGCCCCGCGAACCCGCCGCACACGGCGAGGCCGACGCGGAGCGACGCCGCTTGCCACGCCGCGACGCCGACCAGGCCCAGCGAGACGAGCGCCATCACCGCGAACGTCGTCCAGTCACGCCGGTTCGCCGTCGACTCATCGCGCAGGAGCAACGACGGTTTGACGTTCCGCACGTGCATCAGCGGCACGACCGAAAACAGCAGTGACACCAGGATCCCGATCGTGACCCCCTGGGCGGCCGCGCTCCACGACAGACCGTAATCGGCTTCCGCCAGGATCGACGTCGAGGCGCCGAGCGCAAGCGGAATCGCGGCCAGTGTGCCGCGCGCCAGCAGCACGCCGAGGAGGCTGCCGGCGAGCCCCAATGCCAGGACCTGCAGCACGTACACGACCATGATTTGGGTGCTGCGCGCGCCCAGGCATTTGAGCACGGCGATGCTGTGAATCTTCTGCACGATGAACACGCGCGTCACGCTCGAAATCGCGATCCCGCCGAGAATCACGATCACGAGGCCAACGAGGCTCAGGTAGTTCTCCGCGCGATCGAAATCGCGGCCGACTTCATCGTCATTCGAGCGGTAGGAGCGGGCGCTGACGAATTGCTCTCGAAAATCGCGCCGCAGGGCGCGCACGAGCGGTTGGATCGAATCGTCCGGCACACGGACGAGCACCACGCGCCGGGCGCGGCTGCCGACGCCGAGCAATCCCGTCGACGCCAGGTCCTCGTCGTCGATGAGCACGCGCGGTCCCAGGCTGAAGCCGCCCACCCGACGACCTGCTTCGGTCGTGATGACACCGCGGATCGTGAAGAGCGACTGGCCGATCTTGATCTGATCACCGACCTTCAGGCCGAGCGCGGTCAGCAGCTCCGGACGGACCAACACGCCGTGGTGCTGCAACAGCGCGTAGGAGTAGATCTGTCCGTCCTGCAGGCCGACCGTGCCGTAGAGCGGGAATCCGCGCTGCACCGCGCGCAGCTCCACCATGCGGGCCACCGGCCGGCCATCCGCCGGACGCGACATCGTCGGCGTCTCGACCGACTCGGTGCGCTCCGTCGCGCCGAACTCCGCGAGGCGGCGGTCGATCGTGTGCCGCGCGTCCGGCGTCCATTCCGCATTGGTCGACAGGAGCACGTCGGCCGCGATGAGCGACTTGGCTTCGCGTCCGAACACGCCGCGGACGCTTTGGATGACGGAGCGCAAGGTCACGATGGCGGCCACGCCCACGGCAATGCACAAGAAGAAGAACAGCAGGCGCCTCCACGACGCCCGCGTCTCACGCACGGCCATGCGAAGCACGAACATCATCGCTCGCCTCGCGCCCGCGCCATGGGGACGTCGTGATCGACCATTTCGACCACGCGTCCGTCCCGCAGCACCATCCGCGAATCGGCGAGGGATGCCAGCTCCGCGTCGTGCGTGACGAGAACGATCGTCGTGCCGCGCTGGTCGTGAATCTTGCGCAGGAGCTCCATGATGTGCCGGCCGTTCGTGGTGTCGAGATTGCCCGTCGGCTCGTCCGCGAGCACGATGGGAGGAGCATTGGCGAGCGCGCGTGCCAGGGCCACGCGCTGCTGTTCCCCGCCGGACAGCTGCGACGGGTAATGGTGCGCGCGCCCCGTCAGGCCGACTTCCTCGAGAAGTACTTCCGCGCGCTGCCTCGCGTCGCGCAGGCCGATGATTTCCATCGGCACCGAGACGTTTTCCAGCGCGGTCAGCGACGGAATCAGATGGAAGAATTGAAAGACGAACCCGATCTTCTCGCCGCGCAATTTCGCCAACCGGTCTTCGTCGAGCCGGGTGATATCGACCCCGTCTATCAGGACCGAACCCGACGTCGGCGCGTCGAGCCCGGCAATCAGACCGAGAAGGGTCGACTTCCCACTGCCAGACGGCCCGACGACCGCGAGGAAGCGGCCGCGACCAATCCGGATGGACAGCGGATGAAGAATCGTGAGCGGTTCAGTGCCGCTCATCACCGTTTTGGAGACTTCGCGCAGCTCGATCATCGGGTGGCCGCCCCGACACGCTGCGAATCTGACCGCAGAACCGGCTCGAGCACGCTCCACACGTTGGCGGCGACGATGCGGGCGCCCTCGGCCGTCGGATGAATGCCGTCAGGCTGGTTCAGGTCCGCGATGCCGCCCACCTTCTCCAGCAGAAACGGAACCAACGCGACGCGGTACTTCTTGGCGAGCGCGGGATACACCTTGTGAAAGTTGATCGTGTAATCGAACCCGTAGTTCGGCGGCGCTTCCATTCCGGCGAGGACGACGGTGATGCCGCGTGCCTGCGCCCGCTCGATGATCGCCGACAGGTTGTCCCTGAGCTCCGCAATCGGCAGGCCGCGCAAGGCGTCGTTGCCGCCAAGGGCGACGACCAGCACTCGCACATCACCGTCGAGCGCCCAGTCGAGCCGCGCCAGGCCTCCCGCGGACGTGTCGCCGGATCCTCCGGCATTGACGATCGTGTAGTTGAGGCCTTCGTCATGGATGAGCTCCTGCAGTACGGTGGGATAGGCGTTCTTGGGCGACAAACCCAGACCACGCGTCAAACTGTCACCGAGAATCACCACCCGCGGGCCGGCCGCATCCGCAACGGCCGGCAACGGCTCGCGCTCGCTGGTCCTTGCCGAGAGCGCAACGCGGCGTTCCTCAGAGCTGTCGCCGCGCGGGCCGCAGCCGGCGAAGCACGGCACGACGATCGACACGATTCCCCGGGCGACGGCACGAGAACAACGCATCATCCAATTATTGACGATTTCGGCGGGCGCTACGCGCGCGCGAGACGCGCACGGAGCGCGGCGATGGCGTGCTCGGTATGTCAGCGAAGCTGCGCCTCAAATCGCCGGGAACGGAAGGCGTCCCTCGCGCACCTTCGCTGTAGAAACGCCAATGCTTCACCGTCGCCCCGCGAAGCGGGGCCTAAGACAGCTTCTAAGGCGCGCTGGCAAAAACTTGCTTCATCTGTCACGATTCCGGCCTTAGAAGATGTCTAGGGAAATGCGCAGCGCGCACGACCTCCTCTCGCGCTGGCCAGCTCTCGACGTCGAGCCCAAGCGCGCTCGCCTTCACCACACGCTGCGACTCTTCCCTGGAGCGCTCGCCGATACGATGACCGCCAACAGCGCTGGCGTGGAGGCGGCCGCAGCGGCACTGTGGCGTCGCGATACGTCGCTCTGGAGCCGCGATCCGTCGATCCAGGAAAAGATCGCCAATCGCCTTGGGTGGCTCGGCTCCTCCGCTCTGATGGCGGACTCCATCGGACGCCTGCGAACGTTCGCGTCGGAGGTGAAACGTGACGGCTTCGCTCATGTCGTCCTGCTCGGCATGGGTGGCTCGAGTCTCGCTCCCGAGGTCCTGCGATCGGTGATCGGCGCCGCGCCCGGGTGGCCGTCGCTTCACGTGCTCGATTCGACCGATCCGGCCGCTGTACGCGCCGCCGCTACGCCGCCGGAGCGGACGTTGTATCTCCTTGCGAGTAAATCGGGCACGACCATCGAGCCGAATTCACTGGCGGCCCATTTCCGTGAGCGTCTCGAGCCGGCGGTACCGCGCTGGGCCGATCATTTCGTCGCCATCACCGACGAGGGCACGGAGCTCGCGCGCCGCGCGCGCGCCGAACAGTTCCGCGAGCTCTTCATCAATCCGTCCGACATCGGCGGCCGCTATTCGGCAATGTCGTACTTCGGGCTCGTGCCGGCGGCGTTGATGGGCCAGGATCTGGACGCGCTCGTCGGCTGGAGCCTTGCGATGTTGTCGGCCGCGGAATCGGAATCGGGCGTCGAGTTGAATCCAGCCGCCGCGCTTGCGCTCGCCATCGCTGCCGCCGCGCGCGCAGGCTGCGACAAGCTCACGCTGATGCTTCCTGCCGCGCTCGAGCCGTTCGGACTATGGGTGGAGCAGTTGATTGCGGAGAGCACCGGCAAAGAGGGCGCGGGCATCGTGCCGATCGCGGGCGAAGCACTGGGAACGCCGGAAGATTATGGCGACGACCGGGTGTTTGTCCGATTGAGACTGCGCGGGTCAACCGACCAACAAGAGACAGACCGGGCCCTGCCGGGACCGGCCGTCGACATCGAATGTCCGGAACCGTCTGCCCTGGGCGGAGAATTCCTGCGGTGGGAGATCGCCACGGCGATCGTCGGCGCGATGCTTGGGATCAACCCGTTCGACGAGCCGAACGTGCAGCAGGCCAAGGATGCGACACGCACGTTGCTCGATCGATACAAGACAGCCGGTCGTCTGCCGGCGAAGGCCGCTGACCGCACGCTGCCTGGAGGCATCAGCCTCGTGCTCGGTGACGCGGCCGGCACGCAGCTCGGCGCTGATGCCGATGCCATCCTCACACTCATCCGCCGCGGCGATTACTTCGCGCTGCTCGCGTACCTGGGTCCGGACGAGGAAATCGCCCGCGAGCTTCGAGGGTTCAGAAACGCCGTACGCGATCGCACCCGCGCCGCCACGATGTTCGGATATGGACCGCGCTACCTGCACTCAACAGGACAGCTTCACAAAGGCGGTCCGAATAGCGGCGTGTTCGTCTTGCTGACCGCCGATCCTGACGAAGACGTGCCCATACCGGGTCAGGATTTCTCGTTCGGCACGCTCGAGCAGGCGCAGGCGCTCGGTGATTTTGCGTCGCTCGGAGCGGCGGGACGGCGCGTCCTGCACGTGCATCTCCCCAGACCGGATGCTCGGCTCGTCCGCGAGGTCGCAACCGCGTTGCTGGGGAGGCTGGCGTCTACGTAATGGAGAGATCTGTAGCCGGCCACGTGGTCCTGGCGGGAAATCGGCGACAATACGATGGTGCGTTACTTGGTGACAGCACGCGTGAAGGCCGGAAAAGCTACGGCGCTCCGCCGTGCGATAGACGAGGAGACGCTCGGTCGCGGATCGGTTGCGGGCGACGAATACCTTCGCAACATGGGCGACGCCCGTGAATACGACGACGGCCGCGTGCAGTGGGTGGAGGTCTGCTACTGCGCGACACCACTGGCCGAGGAGCGCGACTACTGGACCGAGCATTTCACGCTCGAGAAGGTCCAGGACGCCCACGCGCGCAGCCGGTGCCGCGACGAGAACGGCACTGAGCCATGGTCGTGCGGCGACTGTGACTGCTCGGCCCGCCTTGAAGCGCGCCTGGCCACGCGTGGCCACCCGTTTCTGACAGCCCTCAAGAGCCGGACGTAACGTGTCCCCATCGTTGAGGGCGTTGCTCGCGCGCGCGACCGCCGTTCTGGAACGCGGCCACGGCGCGGAGGCGTCCCGCATGCTGGCGCCGATCGTCGGTGCGTCGACACTCACCCGTGACGAAAATCTCGCCGTGCGGTCCATGCTCGCCGAAGCGTGGCTGCTACAGGACGATCTCGATCAGGCGGCGGCAGTACTGGGACGCACGCCGGATACGCTGCGCGAAACGGTGCCCTCGGGCCGGCTGTCGGCGTTGTGGCGGCTGCACGGACACCTCGCCTCCGCGCGTGGCGATCAATCACGCGCCATCGCGCTTCACGGCCGCGCGCTGAAGCAGGCCGAACTGGCGCACGATTCGCGCGCCATCGGCCTCGCCCACTACGAGCTCGGTCACTGCTATCGGCTGGTCGGCGACGTCGCGATCGTGCGCGAGCACATCAGCAAGGCGGCGTCAGCCCTGCACGCGGCCGGCGATCGCCGCCATCTCGCCCTCGTTCACTCCCTCTGCGGCATCACGCTCGCGCAGCTCGGCCGATCCGAAGAGGCCATGACCGCGTTCCGGCACGCGGAACGCGTCGCCTCGCTCGCTCAGGCCGACGATGTCCTCGCGACCGTCTGCGGCAACCAGGCGAACGTGGCGATGCTGCAGCACCGGTACGAGCAGGCGCTCGCGCTGGCCGAGCGAAGCGTGGCGCTGCACGAAGCACACGGCTCCGGTCATGGACTCGCCGTCGCGCTCGGAACGCTCGGCCAGATCTGCGTCCGGCTCGGCGATCTCACGCGTGCGGCCGATGCGCTGCACCGCGCGCTCGACGTGCGCAGTCCCATTCAATTCCACGAAACCACGGGGGCCGTCTACGACACGCTCGCCCAGATCGATCTGATTCGCGGCGGGTACGACGCGGCCAGCGAACTCCTCGCCCGCGCCAGCGAAGCCTACGGCGCCTACGGACGCCAGACGAGCCGGTGGTATGAATGGTCCGTCCGGATGCTCAGCGCCCGGCTCGCGCTGAAGCGCGGACATCTGGATCAAGCCGTCGCGCTGGCGGACGAGATCATCGAGGCCGGCGCGCCGCCGGTGGACACGCTCCAGGCGACGCTGATCGCGGCGGAAGCGCTGACCGCAGCCAACCGGCTGCCTGAGGCCGACCAACGCCTGTCGACCGCCGCCGACACGCTCGATCCCGAGAACGCGCCGGCGGCGTGGGGTGAATACCTGCGGCTGCGCGGGTCGCTCGATGCGACACACGGCAATCCCACCGACGCGTACCACGCGTTCGCGCAAAGCGTCACGCTGCTGGATCTGCTCGGCGAACGATACCAGGCGGGTCTCAGTCATCTGGCGCTCGGCCGATTGGTCGCGCGCACAGGCGCACGCTCCGTCGCCGAACATCATCTCGGCAAAGCGCACGCCATCTTCGAGCAACTCGGCGCCGAACGCGATCGAGCGGATACGGAAGCGGCCGCGCGACTGCTGGCCGCGCCCGGCTCCGGCGAATTCGTGATCTCACCCGCGAATGCCGACGATGCGATTGTGAGGCGGATCGTGGACGCGGCGACGTTGCCGGAGCTGCTGGGACGCGAGACCGCTGCGGCGCTCTTCGAGGCGGGAATGGCCGACGCCAGCGTCGTGTTCGTCCAGCTCCCCGCCGGCGACCTGCGCATCATCGGCGCCGCGGGCTGCGTGCCCGAGGTCGCTCGAAGCCTGGCCCGCGCTGCACTGCAGAATGCGGCCTATGGTCGCGGCGAGTTGGTCGTCGAGGCGCTCGGGCGGGATCCGGACGGTCTGCGATACGCGCTCGTCGCGTCCCCCCGGCCGATCGGGCATCCGATCATGCGGCGATTGCGGATGATCATGACGGTCGCGCGGCAGGGCTACGCGCTGTGCGCCGCCCGGGGCCGCCCGACGGAGCCGGCCGGCGTGGCGATCGATCGCTCGCTCGAGCCGCTCGTGCCGGGCTTCCTGTGCGCGAGCGCCGCCATGTCACGGGTGGTCGAACAGATTCAGCGGCTGCAGGGCAACAATCTGACCGTGCTCATCACCGGCGAAAGCGGCACCGGCAAAGAGCTGGTCGCGCGCGCCGTGCACGTCGGGTCGCTGCGGAGCGCGGCGCTGTTCCTCCCCTACAACTGCACGACGACGGGCCGCGAGCTCGCCGACAGCCAGCTGTTCGGGCATCGGCGCGGCAGCTTTACCGGTGCCGTCTCGGACCAACCCGGCCTGGTGCGATCGGCGGCCGGCGGCACGCTCTTCCTCGACGAGATCGGCGATCTGTCGATCGACGTCCAGCCCAAGCTGCTTCGCTTTCTCGAGGAACAGGAGATCCTGCCGGTTGGCGAGACCCGTCCCCAACGGGTCGACGTCCGCGTCCTCGCCGCCACCAACGCGGACCTCGAACAGCGCGTGGCCGAAGGCAAGTTTCGCGAAGACCTTTACTATCGCCTCAGCGTGATTCGCATCCACGTGCCGCCGCTGCGCGAGCGGCGGGAAGAAATCCCGCACCTCAGTACGTACTTTTTCCGCGAAGCGTGCGAACGGCTCGTGAAGCCGGACATCCATCTCAGCTCGGACGCGCTGGATGTCTTTTCGCAGTATTGGTGGCCCGGAAACGTCCGCCAGCTGAAGAACGAAATCCAGCGCGCGGTGGCGCTAAGCACGCCGGGCAGCACGGTCGATCCCGCGCACCTGTCGCCGGAAATCGGATCGACGAAGCTCCCGTCCGCGATGGCGGCGCGACCGCGTCCTCCGACGCGAGGAGTGACGACACTCGCGTCGGCGGTGGAACAAATCGAGCGCGATCTGATTCAGGCGGCCCTGGACCGGACCGGTGGCAACATTTCAGCAACTGCACGGTCGCTCGGGCTGACACGTCGCGGGCTGTACCTGAAGCTCCGACGGCTCCGGCTGGAGACGAGAGCCGAGATGGATATTTAGTATATGAATAGTTAGTAACCATAAACAGCCAGTACGTATACTACATATCCAGACCGAGGATGATTCGTGTCAGTGACTGCCGTCCAAACTTTGATGATAAAAGCCTTCTGTCATACAACAGAATCAACGCGTCAGCGACCGACCCCGGCGTGAACATTGATACGTTTTGGGTTGGGGGTTCCCATGAAACATCGCTGGCTGGACAAAACGGACCATCGGCCGGCCCCGACCAACACGCGCGCGGCCGAACGACGCGCCCTCACCCTTCCCGCTCGCCTCGCATGGAAAGATCAGCGCGGCATCAGCCGCTTCGCCAGCGTCGTCACGCGTGATGTCAGCGACCGCGGCGTCTTCGTCGAGTGCCACTCGGCGTTGTCAATCCCGCTGTACCGGCTCGTGCAGTTCGAGATGGAGCCGACCGTCCACGACCCGGGCGCACTGCCCGAATCGCTGCGTCAGGGCCGGATTCTCTCGGCCGTCTATCGCATCTCACACGCCAGCAAGACCGCACGCTACGGCCTCGCATTGAGACTGATGGTGGACCCCAAGCGCCATGCGGTCGAACAGACCGAAGCGGCACGCGCCACGGCGTAGTCAGTCGTCAGTCGTCGGTCGTCAGTCGTCAGTCGTCAGTCGTCAGTCGTCAGTCGTCAGTCGTCAGTCGTCAGTCGACAGTCGTCAGTCGTCAGTCGTCAGTGAAGATACCGTGACTGTTGACTGAAGACTGTCGACTGTCGACTACACGTTTTCCCGTTTTCTCCAGTACCTCGCCAGCCCGCGCCAGCTCAGATCGAACCGGCCGGCCACCTCGTACTCGCGCGCCGCCACGGGGCCCATGCGCTGCCGGAGCGCGCGGCGACACTCCTCGACGAACCAGGCTTCTCGTTCCTCGTCTGTCCCCTGGCGGGCGAGCGACGCTCGGACGAGACGACCGGCCGCCTGCAGCCGGTCACGTAACGCGCTCAGATGCGCGCCGACAGGCGCCGCCGGACCGAAGTGCGTCAGGAAGATCGTGTTGGGATGCCACCGTTCGATGCGGCCGAGACTGTCGTGCCAGGCTTCGAGGTCGACGTCCGGTGGAGGCGTCGGTGGCAGAATTTCGCCGTCGGGAACAATCTGAACGCCTGCCGTGTCGCCAACGAATGCGATGCCCGCGTCTCGTGCGAAGTAGCTCACGTGATGCGACGCGTGACCAGGGATATACGCCACATCGAGGGCGCGTCCGCCTTCCTCGATGCGTTCGCCTCCGTCAAGGACGACCAACGCCTGCCCGGGAACCGGCAGGACCTCGCCCCACAAGCGATCCATCGCATCGCCGTACAATCGCGTCGCGCTCGCGAGCAGCTTGTCCGGGTCGATCAGGTGAGGCGCGCCCTTCGCATGCACGTAGACCCGCATCGCAGGGTTCTCTTGAACGAGCGTGCCGGTCGCGCCAGCATGATCGAGATGAATATGCGTGAGGAGCAGGGCCGTCACTTCGCGCACGGAAATCCCGGCCCCTTGGAGCGCGGCCTTGAGAGTCGCCAGCGAGCTCGATGGACCTGGGTCGACCAGCGCGGCACCTCCGGGCCCGCGTAGCACCGCCGTCGCGATGACGCGCGGTGTCCCCTGGAAGTGCAGGTCGACGTACGAGATGCCGGGCGCAAGCGGAATCATGTGTTGGATCTGCGACGCCACCGGATGAGCGTGAATCCACCGACGAGGGTCACGACCACCAGCGCCATCACGCCGGTCCGCCCAATCCAGCGCTCGAGCGTGTCCCAACTATACGCAAACAGATAACCGGCGAGCGCGACCGCCGTCGACCAGACGACCGCGCCCATGGCGTTGTAGAAGAGAAACGTCCGCCACCGAATGCCGCTGCCGCCGGCGAGCACGGCGCCGAAGACACGCAAGCCGGTCACGAACCTGGCGATGAAGACGGTCTGCGGTCCATACCGCTCGAAGAACCGATCGAACTGCTGCAACCGGGCGGCCGTCAGGCCGATCTTCCAGCCGTGGCGTTCGGCGAGCACGCGTCCCCCACGACGGCCCACGGCGAAGCCCAGGTTGTCGCCGATGACCGCGGCGGCAATGGCGGTCGCGATGACCCAGGGCAGCGAGAGCCGGCCGAACTGGGCCAGGGCCGCGCCGCCCAGGAGCGCGGTCTCGCCGGGCACCGGCACACCGGCGTTCTCGAGCAGCACACCCACGAACACGACCGCGTAGCCATAGCGCGCGAAGAGATCAACCAGCCATTCGGGCACGTAAGAGCTTAACTACTTCTTCCCGCTGAGATCCTTGTACACCGCTTCGATGAACATGTCCGTGGTCCAGAAACCGGTGGTCGTCCCGTATCGGCCGTCGTAATCGAGCGTCGGCTTGGCCGCTTTCACCTGCTCCAGCGTCCTGCCTTTCTTGATCAGGTCTTCGATGCGGTCGCGAATGATGGTGACCATGTCGCGGTACTCGAGCAGGTCGGCTTCATCGCAAAGCCGGCCGTGACCGGGAATGATGTAGGTGCCGCCTTCCTGCTTGTCCTTCGGGATCGCGAGATCGAGGAGGTAGTTCAGCGATTTGATGATCCCGGTGATGCTGCCGCCGCGCGCCTGATCGATGATCGGATAGCTCGTGGTGACGAAGATGTCGCCAGTGCTCACAACATCCGAGCGCCGGAAATACACGATGCTGTCGCCGTCGGTGTGGGCCGCAGGCTGATGCATGATCACGACCGCCTCGTTGTTGAAGAACACCTCCTTCTGCTTCGTGAAGTACGTGTCGGTCGGCCAGGCGGCAACCGGGAACGGCGCCTGCGTGCCGGTCGGCGCGCTCATCCTGTTCAACACGTTCTCGTGCGCGATGATCGTCGCGCCGGTCGGCGCGTCGTTGCCGACGTTCCCTCCGGCGATCGTGTTGCCCCTCTTGCCCAGGTTTTCGTTGCCGCCGACGTGATCGTCGTGGACGTGCGTGTTGACGATGTAGCGAATCGGTTTGGTGGAGAGCTTCCTGATCTCAGCGAGGATCTTGTCGCTCAGCTGCGGGAACGATGTATCGACCAACAGAACGCCATCGTCGCCGATCTGGATCGTGACGTTCCCGCCACCGCCCACGAGCATGTAGACGTTGCCCTGAACCGGCAGTACGTGGACTTCCGCGTTGTCGAGGTTTTGCGGCCGGCCGCCTCGTCCCTGAGTCGGTTGACCGGCGGGCTGCTGTCCGCGACCCGCCTGTCCGCGGCCCGCGTTTGTTTGCGCGGGATTCGCCTGTTGCGCCTGGGGATGTGCCAAGAGGCCGAGCATGGCGACCACGCCACCGGCGGCAGCCAACACACACATCGATCGAAGGGCGCTCGACAATTGACCTGTGATCGTTCTCATCGCTACTTGCCTGCAGCCTTCTGCATCGCCTGGAGTTTCAGCTGGTACTCCGGATACATCGTTTCCGCGCCGCCGCGTGCGGCCTCCGCGGGGAGGTTGTATTTGACCGGAAACTCGTTGAGGAAGTTATTGGTCCCGGGCAGATGGTGCGGCACCACGCCTTGCGGCCGATCCACCTCGACGACGATTTGGCACGGGTAGGGCGCGATGTTCTGATGCGGATCGAGCTCCCAATTCGTCGTGCGAACGAACGGCTCATCGAGATACACCGGATCGTTGATCCACGAAACCAGCGTCAGCACATTGCCGTGCCGGAGGAAGTGCTCGACGAGCGTCCCTGCGTCGCTGCGCGGAACGCCGTTCCGGCGAATCCACCCGAGCTTGAAGTGGGTCGTCGTGACCGTCAGCATGTCGCCTTCCCATCTTCCGGTCGAGAAGCCCTGCCACGTGTGAGCGGCGTAATCGGGCGGGTGCGGCCGTCCGTCCATCCAGATCGTTCGCTCGGGCGCCTGCCACGAAATGTGCGTGTGCCAGGCGATGATGTTCTGAGACGCCGTATCGATTTCCTTCCACAGTCTCAGGTTTGCCGGGCCGCGGGGCGAGTAGTCGGCCGGGTGCGGCTTGCACTGATGCTCGGGCAGCGTCAGCAGCGACGCATCCCAGCTGTCGGCGTGCAGGCGGGCCGCGGCGTTGATCGGCAGGCCGAGGTAGTCGCCAATCTCCGGGCCTGGAATGCGCTCGGGCTGATCTTCGTGGAATCGCGGAGCCCACTCGCCGGACAGATCGACGCCGCGCGCCTGCGGTCCTTGCGCCGACGCCTGTCGCGGCGCCGCCATCGCGGCCATCAGCGCGACACACGCCACCGTGGTTCGATACACGCTCTTCCGCATGATGCTTCTCCTTCGGAAGTCGACTCTCACCATCGAGCAGACCTACTGCGCCGCGCAGGGCGTCGGCCGCCACTTGGCGCCGTCGCGCTCCTTCTTGAACCCGCTGCTCGTGATGAACGGCTGCGCGAGATACTTCGAATCCTCCACGATCGTCGTGACCGTGAACCACTCGTCGCCGTTTGCTTCGCTGTGCCGATCGAAGTGCTCCGTGAGCGTCGTATTTTCGCTGTACGGGACCCCGTTCTTGCGGAGATATCCGGGCTTCATATGAGTCGTCACGACCTTCAACGAGCCGAATCGAGGCGCGGCCGCTGCTCCGCCGCCCGCCCCACCGCGTCCGCCACCGCCACCGCCACCGCCGCCGCCACCACCGCCGCCGCCACCGCCACCGCCGCCGCCCCTGCCACCACCGCCGCCTGCGATCTCCCAGGAGGCGACGGAATAGCCTTGCCATCCCTGCTCGCCGGCCGGCGGTTGAGCGTCTCCGAAGTGCAGCAGGCGCGTCTGCGTCCCGGCGTCTGTCTCGATCTTCAGCGTGCTTTCATCTTGCCATGTCATGTGGACTCGGCCAGGCACGCGCATGATCGCCGCAGCTCCGTAAGCCTTGCACGCGTTGCCTTCCCGTTCGTCTTTCGCGGGATCCCAGGTGTCGGCGACCCGACGTCCCTCGTTGCCGATCGGCACGCTGGCGTAATCGCCTTTCGCCGGCGTGACCATCCTCCACCGCCAATCCTCCGTGACGATAGAGACCCACCAGCCGGTGAGATCGATGGGCGCGGCCGCCTGGGGCGTCTGCGGCGGCGCCTGACCGCGACCGCGGCCCGCCTGACCCGGTTGTCCAGGCGCGGGTGCCGGCGCTGGCGGCGCGGCACCTCGTCCCGGCGCCTGCCCCTGCGCGGAGACCGTCCATCCGGCGGTCGCGACAGCGACGGAAAGCGCCGCTGCGGCCACGCCGACCGCCACGCCACGCATCCGCAGAAATCTGTGCCCCATCCTGACCTCCACCGATCGGGTCGCGGTGTTAACAGCAAAGACCGCCAATGTTTGCGGGCGGGTCGTATGCAGAAGTTCGGTCGAAATTCTAGTCGGATCCACCTATGAAGTCCACAATCGGCCGGCGCCATACCGTGGAGACATGGGGTCAGATCGGGTCGAGGCCTCATGTTTTCGTGCCTTCGCAGCTGCGCTTTTATAAACTAGGCGCGGCTGAAGAGATTTCGAAAACGTCGACATCGCGAAAAAGGGAGGTTGGAGTGGATCTGAAACAACCTGGCGTTGGGATCGCCGCCACGGCGATCATCATCGTCATTTCGCTGGGCTTCGTTTCGCTCTTCGACTTTCCGACGTTCTCGGGTTGGGTGGCGTACTACCTCCTCTGCGTGATCCCCATCCAAATCGTCATGGCCGTCACCTGGGGAGCCAATCCCGGCTTCGCCGCCAAAGCGAGTCAGCCCGCCAGGGGCATTCTGCTGACGCTCGTCGCGCTGGTCGTCGGCGCGATCGTCGCGCCTGCGCAATTCATGGTCGCCGGCGGCGGCATCAGCCCTCCGACGCCGATGCTGGCGATGTGCGCCATCGTCTCGGTCCCGATCACGTTCTGGGCGGCCATCATGTGGGGCGGCTGGCCGTTCACCGCCGTGATCAAGAACCAGCTGGCGGCAGGACTGACGATGCTCGTCGTGTGCTACACGGTGAATTACGCGCTGTTCCGGGTCTTCTTCGATTACGGCTTCATGCAGGGCGCGCCGGTCTACGTGGCCTCGCTCGATCCCAGTGGGCTGTTCAACGCATGGAAAGCGCTCGTGTTCTACCTGTCGGCCTTGGCCGCCATGTTCCTGATTATCCAGTTCGACCTGTGGCCGCTGACCAAGTCTCCAGCCGTGATGCAGCAGCCGGTTCTTGGCCTCGCGTGGACTGTCGTCGCCCTGGTTCTCGAAGGGATCGTCTTCTACGTGTGTGTGCAGCAGCTGGAGATGGATCCGGTCGCGTTCATGGTCCGCGTTCCCGTGCCGTTCATCTTTGGATCGATCGTCGTCTTGAACATGCTTCAGAACTCGCTGTTTGCGAAGATGGCGCAGCCGGCCAAGGGCGTCCTGAACGCGCTCGCCGCGATCGTGATTGGAACCGTGCTGTCGCGAATGTACGGCGCGCTGGCGCCAACCGTGACCGGAGCGCTGAAGGCCGGCCCCCCCAGCTACGATTTCGAGATCTGGCTGGCGTCGGCGCTGCTCAGCGTGACCTTTCCGTTCCTGATCTTCTACGCGGAGTTCTTCAAGATGTGGCCGCTCAGGAAGTCCGCGTGACTCGGAGGGCGCGGCTGAAAAAGGGGTACGGCCCCTTTTCGTCAGCTCGCCTTACAGGACGTCGGCTTCCACTTCGATCCATCCGGCTCGCGCTTGAAGTTCGTGCTGGTAATGAACGACCCGGTGAGATACGTCGGATCCTCGACGGTCGTCACCACCGTGAACCATTCGTCGCTTTCGTCGGAAAACCGGATGAAATGCTCGGTGACGACAGTGTTCTCGCTGTAGGGGACGCCATTCTTCCGCAGCCATCCGGGACGCAGCTGCGTGGTGACGACATTCAACGGCGCCCACCGCTGCGCGCCGCCTCGCCCACGGCCTGCTGGCGCCGCCGCCGGTGCGGCAGCAGCCGGTGGATTCCCGCGTCCGGCAGCGGGCGGCGGCGCTCCACGTCCGGCCGGCGTCCCCGCGGGAGCGGCTGCTGCTCCTCGAGCCGGCGCGGCGTCCGGTGCTGCGACGTTTCCGCCAAATCCTCCGAACCCACCGCCGGCACCGCCGCCGCCACGGCCCCAATCGGCGGCCGAGTAACCCTGCAGCGTTCGCTCTCCGCTGGGCGGACGGCCGCCACCGAAACGAAGCAGCCGCGTTTGCTGGCCGGCATCGGTCTCGATCTTCAGCGTGTTGTCGTCTTCCCACGTCATGTGCAGGCGCCCTGGCAGCCGCATGAGCGCAGGGGCGCCGTACGCCTCACACGCGCCGTCCTTCGACGGATCCCAGGCGTCGGCGATCCGGCGCGCCTCGGCGTTGAGCGGCACGCTCTGATAGTCACCTTTGGGAGGGGTCACCATCCGGTAGCGCCAGTCTTCCGTCACCACCGAGACCCAGTAGCCGGTGAGATCGACCGGCGCCGCGGCGCGCGCCGACGGCGGCGGTCCGCCGGGCCCACCACGTCCGCGCTGCGCGGCCACTTGACTGCCTGTCGCAACGACCAGCGCGCACGCGAGCGCGGCGATCAGCGCGATGCCCTTCTGCTTCATGCGTTTCTCCCTACTTTTTCTTGCTCAGGTCCCGGTAAATGGTCTCGATGAACATCGACGTCGTCCAGAAGCCGGAGTCGGTGCCGTACCGCGGGTCGAAATCGAGCGTCGGCTTGGCCGCCTTCACTTGATCCAGCGTCATGCCTTTCTTGATCATGTACTGGATGCGGTCTCGGATGATCGTGACCATGTCCCGGTACTCGATGACGTCCTGCTCGTCGCACAACCGCCCGTGGCCCGGAATGATCATAGTGCCGCCTTCCTGCACCTTGTGATCCGGGATCGCGATGTCGATGATGCGGTTCAGGGCGTCGACTATGCCGTTGATTGTGCCGCCTCGCGCTGAATCGATGAACGGATACATCGTGGTCGTGAACACGTCGCCGGTCGCAATCACGTCCGACCGCCGGAAGAAGACGATGCTGTCGCCGTCGGTGTGCGCGGCCGGCTGGTGCAGGATTTGAATGGCCTCGCCGTTGAAGAACACTTCCGTCTGGTCTTCGAAGTACGTCTCGTTGGGCCACAGCCCCGGCGCTTTTCCCTCGGGGCCATTGACAACCATCCGGTTGAGGACGTTCTCGTGGGCGATGATCGTCGTCTGCGCGCCCACATTGCCGCCGAGACCGGCTTCGATCGGCGCCCGATCCGGCCGGGTCGGACCGGCTTTGGCGAGGAATTCGTTCCCGCCGATGTGATCGTCATGCATGTGCGTGTTGATGATGTAGTGAATCGGCTTCGGTGAGATCGTCCGGATCGCGGCCAGAAGCTTGGCGCTGACTTGCGGGTACTGCGTGTCGACCACCAGCACGCCGCCGTCGCCGGCCTGGACCGTCGTGTTCCCGCCGGCCCCGACGATCATGTAGACGTTGCCCTGCACGTGCAGCACCTGCATCTGCACGTTGTCGAAGTTCTGCTGGCCAGGATTCTGCGCCGGTGGCGCGGCGTTCGGCCTCGCCTGTCCGGAGACGTCTGGCGCGACACCACAGGCGAGCACGGCCGAGACAGCGAGCGTGGCGATTCTCATCTTCATCTACTTGGCCTGCTTCATCTTGTCGATGAACTCGGGATACATGGTTTCCGCGCCGCCCCTGGTGGCGATTTCAGGCAGCTTGTAGCGATCCTGGAATTCTTTCGGGAACGTGTTCTCGCCGAGCTGATAGGCCGGCACCGCCCCCTTCGGACGGTTGGCGACTTCGACGACCGGGTGACACTCGTACAGAAAGTTCCCCGCCCCCAGACTGCGGCCGGCCAGTACGAAATCCTCGCTCTTGACGAGCGGCTCGGTGAGATACAGCGGATCCTTGGTGATGCTGATCCGCGTCAACGTGTCGCCGTTGCGCACGAAGTACTCGGTCAGCGTCGCTTTGTCGCTCATGGGAAGACCGTTGCGCCGAATCCACCCTTGCTTGATGTGCGTCGTCGTCACGGTCAGCATGTCGCCTATCCACTTGCCGGTGGAAAATCCCTTCCAGGTATGCACCGCGATCTCGGGCGGATGCGGACGGCCGTCCATGTAAATCGTCCGCGTCTGATCATATGTACTGATGTGGTGCTTGATCGCGATGAGCTCCTGCGTGTCGGGATCCCGGTCTTCCCAGATGCGCAGGTTGAGCGGGCCGCGATAAATATAGGGCGACACGTGCACGCGACACTGCTCTTCCGGGAGCGTGATGCGGGACGGATCCCAGCTCTCGGCAAACTGCCGCGCCGAGGCGTTGATCGGCAGGCCGAGATAATCTCCCAGCTCCGGACCGGGAATCCGCTCCGGAAAGTCCTCCTGATAGCGCGCGCCCCAGGTGCCCGTGAAATCGGCCTGGGCGAACGCCGGCGTGCCGGCCAACGCCACCAACAGGGCTCCGCCACCGATTCGTGCCGCCAAGCTGCTCATATGTCCCCCATTGCCTGTGTAATACGTCGAGCGACGTTTATTGTTTCATAGAACGGAAACGATCGGCGTGCCCCTATCGTGACCCGCCCGCAGGAGCAAGCGCGCGAGCGTCATGGGTCCTCGCGGAGCCGCCGCGCGGCAGCGTGATGCGAAACGTGCTGCCGGTGCCGTTCGTGTTCTCCAGACTGAGCTGGCCGCCGTTGACCTCGATCGCCCATTTTGCGATGGCGAGGCCGAGGCCGGAGCCGCTGATGTCGTCCGACCGCTGATGCCCGCCGCGGTCGTAGCGGTCGAAAATGCGCGTCCGCACCTCGGGAGCGATGCCGGGACCGGTGTCGGTCACATCGATCGAGGGACCGGATGGAGCATCGGCCACGCGGATCCGGATCGCGCCGCCGGCCGGCGTGTACTTGATCGCGTTCTCCACCAGGTTGATCAGCGATTGCCGCAGCACGAGCCGATCGCCCACGCCGCGCGGCGCGCCCTCGCCTTCGACGGTCAGCGACTGCCGCTTTTCTTCCGCGAGGACGCACAGGAAGCTCACGACGTCCTCGGCCAGCTCGCGCAGATCGACGACCTCGACCAAGAGCTTCGACTGCCCGCTCTCGGCGCGCGACAACGTCAAGAGACGATCGACGAGCCCCGAGAGCCGATCGACCTCCTCGAGCATGCTGCCGATAATCGCGCGGTACGCCGGCTCGTCGCGATGCTCGCGCAAGCCCACTTCACCCACGCTTCGGATGGCGGTCAACGGCGTCCGCAGCTCGTGCGAGACATCGCCGGTGAACCGCCGCATCTGCTCGAACGACGCCTCGAGCCTGGCGAGCGTCTCGTTGAACACGGTCGCGAGCCGCCCCATTTCGTTGTCGGGATTGTGGACCGGCAGCCGGTCGTTCAGGCGTTCGGCCGTGATGGTGCGCGCGCGCTCCGTCATCCGCTCGACGGGCGCCAGCGCCCGCTTGGCGAGAGTGTATCCACCAAGACCGGCCGCGGCCACTCCGAGCGGCAACCCCAGGATCAGGATGAGCGCCAGCTCATTGAGTTGCTGGCGCATCGGTCCTTCCCCGCGCGCGATCTGGATGACGACCGGCTTCGAGGTCTGGATAATCTTCCCGCGCCGGCTGAGGACGCGAACCGGCACCGTGTCGGTTGGCACCTGGGCGATTTGGTCATCCTTCCGCACGGCCTGCCTGGCGAGAGCGGCGCTCTCCGGAACGGGACGCCGACTGGCTTCGGCGCTCTGATACAGCAACTCACCGTCCTGGCTCCACACCTGCAGCCACGGCCGGTCCTCGTCCCCAAAACCATCAGGCTCGAACCACGCGATGGTGCCGTCCGGCCGCTGATCGACCAACGCCGCTTCCCACTGAAAATCGCCGCGCAGGCGCTGATTCAACGAATCCGACAGGCCGCGGCTGACCGACACGAACACTGCGGCCGCATATACGGCAAGCACCACGACCATGGCCGCGACGTACCACAGCGTGAGCTGCACGCGGACGCTGTGCGACCGCCACCACCGGATCACGGCTCGCCCTCGCGCAGCATGAACCCCACGCCGCGGACCGTGTGAATCAGCTTGATCGGCTGGTCGAGATCCACTTTGCGGCGCAGCCGCGCGATGTGGACGTCGATGACGTTGTCGAGCGAGGTCGAGCGCGCGGTCTCTTTCCAGACGTCGCGCGCCAGCGTCCCACGCGACACGATCTGACCCTGATGCCGCAGCAGGTACTCAATCAGCTCGAATTCCCGGACCGTGAGCTCCACGATGCGGCCGCCGCGCGTGACTTTGCGCGTGACGACGTCGATCTCCAGGTCGCCGATGCGAAGACGCAGCGGCTCGGCGACCCGGCCGCGGCGCAGCAGCGCCCGCAGCCGCGCCAGCACTTCCTCAAACGCAAATGGTTTGACCAGGTAATCGTCGGCGCCGCTGTCGAGGCCGGTCACCCGGTCCTCCAGCGTGTCGCGCGCGGTGAGCACGAGCACCGGCGTCTTGTCCCCGCGCTGACGCAACGTTCTGAGAATCTGCAGGCCGTCGCGGCCCGGCAGCATGAGGTCCAGGAGGATGACGTCGAACGCCTCGGTGTTCAGGCGAAAAAACGCGCCTTCGCCGGTGTGCTCGACCACGACGTCGTAGCCTTCACTGTCGAGCCCTTCCCGCAGGGCGCTGGCGACTTTCTGTTCGTCTTCGACGACGAGGATCCGCATCGGCACGTTCGTGGTGGGCATCGTGATCCGACCGTCGACCGCGTTCATTGTTGAAGAGGTTCAGCCCTCTTCCATCGTAATCCTGCCGGGGATCGCGCGTCCACAGGCGCGCCGACACACACTTGCTTCATCTGTCACGATTCCGGCCTTAGAAGATGTCAAGCGCGGATGAGCAACTGGTGGGTTGCGGCTCAGCCGCGCTGTGGGACAATGAGTTGATGACGGGCCGGATCAAGAGCGTCGTGCGCGGGCAGGGCATCGGCTACATTCGCGACGATCTGGGTCGCGACGTGTTCTTCCACAAGGGCGACGTGGTGAACAAGGCGTACAACGACCTGCAGATCGGCACCCCGGTGAAGTTCGACGTGATCGAGGATTCGGTGAGCGGCGCGCGGGCGCAGCGGATCCGGCCGATTCGCCGCGCGAAGTAGACACGCGCTCGCGCCCATTTCGCGGATGACGCGTATCGGGCTTCGGGCTACGGACTACACGCGCCGAACTTTTTCGGCGCCCGGGAGGAGTTCGTCGGGCGCGCGACCAATCAGGCCGGCGGCCACCTCGAGCTGTGCGGTCACGATGAGCTTGTGCGTGCTGACGACGCGCGGCGTGCAGCCGCGCATGAGCTGGGCCGCCCGAAGGCCCGACATCACGGCGAACTCGAATCCGTTCATCCCTGGCGGGTGGTGCATGCAGAGCCCTCATGAAAATGCTTCGCTGAGGGCTGAAGCCATCGCGGCCGCAGAAGCTCAAAAAAGCGGATGATCAAGCATACTCGATTTCGACGAGTCCGCCCGGACGAACCGATTATGTCGACTCGTCCTCATCTCCCCACGGCGAGGGTTGCGGCCCCGGCACGATGCCGGCGATATCGGGATCTTCCCCGCCGCTGCCCGCCGGCGTGCCTGGGCGCTGGCTCTTCGCCTGCAGTCGGCGCGCCGCTTTCTGCTGTTGTTTTTCCTGGCGCGCCCGTTCGCGCGCCCGTTTGTTCTGGGTCGGTCTGGATTTCTGCACGGTGCCTCACAATCGCGTGTGGCGATGGTCCGCGCACGTCGGCGAACGCGCGCGCCACAGTTGTGACAGCGTTCTCAATTATGAAAGAACGTCTTACCAGCGCGGCTCGCGCCGTCGCGGTCCACCGGAACGGCCGCCGCGGTCGCCGCCGCCGCCGGCCGGTTTGGGACGCGCTTCGTTCACGGCGAGCTTGCGGCCGTCGAGCTCTGTCTCATTCAACTTCTGGATGGCGGTCTGCGCCGCCTCGTCCGACTGCATCTCCACGAAGGCAAACCCGCGGGCGCGTCCGGTCATCTGATCGCGCACGATGTTGACCGAGTCCACCGGTCCGATCGACTGAAACAGCTCCTCCAGACGACGCTCATCGGTGTTGAAGGAGAGATTGCCGACAAACAGCTTGCGCCCCATGTTGACTCCTGCCCTTCGAGGGCTCAAAACAAACGCGATCATGACGCTGGCAGTCGAAGGAGAGGATCGAGCGGGCTCGGTCGGCTCCGAACGGCGGGACAGCGGGACATCGACACACCCCGTTCAGTATACCCGGCCCAGGTCGGAATGCGATCCGAGCCACGGGAAGGCCTTCAGGCCTGCCGTAGCTGGCGGCGCTGAAATCTCCTTGACAAGCCTACCGCCACGGCGACAATCGGCACCATGAACAAGATGATCGTCGCACTCATCGCCAGCACCACTGTGCTGGTGAACGCTGCCGGTTTGGAATTCAAGGCGGTCGCCGATTGGCTGAAGCTTCCGGACGGCCGCCTTCAGTTGGGCAACCAGCACGGCGACGTGGCCGTCAGCTCGAAGGGCGAGGTCTACGTCAGCGTCCAGGATCCGCAAGCGGGCCTGCAGGTGTACGCCCCTGATGGCAAATTCCTGCGCAACGTCCCTAACGCGCCCAGCGACTTCCATGGGTTCGTCATTCGCCAACAGCCGGACGGCGAATTCATTTTCGGCGTGCGGCTGCGCGAGCAGACCGTGATCAAGATGACGCTGGACGGCCAGGTCGTGATGACCATCCCCGCGTCGGCCATTCCGGATGAATTCAAGGTCAGAAATGCGCGGAGCAACCAGCTGGCTCTTGCGCTGACCGGCCTGGACGTGGCCCCCAACGGCGACCTCTACGTCACCGACGGCTATGCCAGCGACTACATCCACCGCTTCGATCGCACCGGAAGATACATGAAGTCGTTCGGGGGCAAGAAGGAGCCGTACAACTTCAACACGCTGCACAAGCTCGCCATCGACACGCGCTTCACGCCCGTGCGCCTGATCGCGTGCGACCGCGCGAACAATCGCGTCGTGCATCTCTCCCTGGACGGCGACTTCCTCGGTGTCGTCGCCAAAGACCTGCTGCTGCCGGCGGCCGTGGTCATCTCCGGCGATAACGCCATCATCGGGGAGCTCAAGGGCCAGGTCAGCGTGCTCGACAAAGCGGGCCGGGTCGTTGCGAGGCTCGGCACCAACGCCGGCGAAGGCGTGGGCACGAACCAGCTCAAACCGGAACTGTGGCAGACCGGCTTGGTGGTCTCGCCGCATGGCGTCGCGATCAACGAACACGGCGATCTGTTCGTGTCAGAATTCAACGCCTTCGGCCGCGTGCACCGGTTCAACCGGCAGTAGACAGCAGGGGGTGAAGTCATGCCGCTCTCCAAGTCGGCGCTCGTGCTGACCGCACTCGTCGCTGTTGCCTCGCACGCGCAGTTGTCCGGGAACCGCGCGCCGCAGGCGAATTACTGAACGGCCCTGTACACACGCTCATCGAGGGGGCTGCCGGTCATCGGCTGCAGCTCGTCGCGGTACTGCTTCGTGTGGGCGGCAGCGGCGTGAGCGTCGAGCGCTTTCTGGCTTTGCCAGGTTTCGATGACGGTGAAATGGTTGGCGCGCATCGCATGTTGCAGGACGTCGAACCGGACGTTCCCCGCTTCCTGCCGGCTCGCCTCGGCCAGTCGTGCGAGCAACCCGGCCACGCGAGGATCAGGCGAGACGTCGACGTGTGTGACAACGGAGACCGCCTGATTGTTCACGGCGGCTGACGCCGACCTGACGGTCAGCGTCTTGTAGGGACGATCGTCGTAGGCGCTGACGCGGATCGGTTGGAGCGCGTCCAGCAGTGGCTTTCGGATGGTCGCTCCGCGCGCGTCGAACGCCGGCTGATCGCGCCACGTCTCGACGATGACGAAATGTCCGGGCCGGCCGATTTGCTCGAAGAGGTCGAGGCGGATCGAGCCGTCCTTGGTGCGGCTCGCGTCGCGGTATTGCTTGAGCGCCGCGATCGCCTTCGGCTCGGTCGAAGCCATCACCTCGACGTATGAAACCGCATGGAACGCCGTGTCGGCCGGTGTGTCGGCGCGTGTCTGCGGACTCGACCACAGCAGGACGCCGCTGAGCAGCAGATGCAGCAGGCTCATGGCTTCGGTCTCAAGTCACCTCTCAGGTACTGATCGAATCTCTGGTTTTCCAGGCAGATGAACTCGATCAACTCCTGGTCGGCCGAAAGCTGCTGGTTGACCCTGACCGTGAACGGCTTCGTGTAAAATTTCGAATCTTCGATCGTGATGTCGATCTCCAGCGTCCCGTAGTTCGGTCTCCGGAACCGTTCGGTCACTTTTGTCGCGTCCCCGAACGGGCTGCCCCAGATGTCGAGCCAGCCGCCGTCCCGGAGTCCGGTCGTCTCCACCACCAGCGTGTCCCCGTCCCACTTGCCGACCGAGTAGCCGTACCACCACGGTTGCGGGTCGTTGTTGGGCAGTGGCCGGCCGTCAGTGAGTATCTGCCGAAGGCCGTAATTCGGTTCGAAGACGATGAGGATCAGTCCCGGGGTCTGGATGATCTTCCTGGGCTGCCCGTGTGTGTGGAATTGCATGAAGCCCATCGGCAGACAGAGCGCGTCGGGATTGTCTTTCTGGTTCTCCGCCATCCGCGCTTTCCGAAGCGCCGCCGCTGCCGGCGTGAACGGCAGACCATCCTTGAACCCCGCGCCGACGTCCCGGAACGTGGCGACGGGAGGCGTGCCGGGAGGTGGCTCGGGGGGCGGCGGCGGCGCGCCGCCTCGCCGCCCAGCCGCGGCCATGCGAACGTTCGTCCAGAGTCCGGACAGATCCGGCTTGCCGTCGGGCGTCCTCGGGGTGGGCGCGGTCAGATTCACCTTTCCGTCGGGCGTTCTGGGAGCTCCAGGCGTCGGATAAGCCGGCCACTGCGCCGAAAGCGACGGCGAGATGACGGCGACGATCGCGATCAAACCAGCGGCGGTGAGCAACGTTTTCATGTCAGCCCTCTCTCTCAGGATATCGACACGCGCCGCGAGAATCAGTTCTTCGATCTCAAGTCGCCTCTCAATCCAGCCGCATGGAGCCACGTTTTCACGTCAACATCCTGCCATTGGACGGCGCGGAAGTGAAGCAGAATTGAGGAGAGGTGTTCCAATGCCAGATGATCGTCGCTTGACCCGCCGCGGCGTCTTGAAGCGCGCAGGCTTGGCCGCCGCGGCCGCGGCCGTTCCGTCGTACGTGGGGTCCGCCTTCAGGCGGACCATGCCGCTCGCTCAAACCGTCGCGCCAGGCCAGCAAACGGCCGCCGACCTGCCGATCAGCGACGTCATGACGCGGCTCAGCACGTACATGAGCCAGGCGCGCGACCGCGCGCTGCCGGACGAAGTGATCGAGAAGGCGAAGTGGCACGTGCTCGACACCGTTGCCGCGATCGTCTCGGGCTCGGAGCTGGCGCCGGGCCGCGCGGCGATGGCGTTCGCGCGCGCGTACGGCGGCAAGCCGGTGGCAACGGTCGTCGGCGATACGGTCCTCTGCGGTCCGATCGAAGCGGCGCTTGCGAACGGCACGATGGCGCACGCCGACGAGACCGACGACACGCTGGCGCCGGGCCCGTGGCATCCAGGCTGCAACGTCGTGCCCGCGGCGCTGGCCCTCGGCGAACAGTTCGGTACGAGCGGCGCGCAGTTCCTCCGTGCCGTGGTGCTCGGCTACGACATCGGCACGCGCATTCTGGCCGCCGTGCAGCCGGGGATGGCGAACAGCCATAAATTGACGTACGGCATCGGAGGCGTCTTCGGCGCCGCGGCGGCCGCCGGCTGCGCGGCGAGTCTGGACGCGACGCGGATGCGCTGGGTGCTCTCGTATGCGGCGCAGCAAAGTTCCGGCATCGAGTCGTTTCCTCGCGACATCGACCATATCGAGAAGGGCTTCATCTTCGGAGGCATGGGGGCCCGCAGCGGCGTGACCTCGGCCTTGTTGGTCCACGCCGGGTGGAACGGCGTGAACGACATCATGTCGGGGCCCGACAACTTCCTTCTCGCCAACGCCCCGACGGGCAACGCCGAGTTGCTGATCGACAAGCTTGGCGAGCGCTACGAGCTGACGCGCGCGAACATCAAACGCTGGACCGTGGGACAACCGATCCACGCGCCGCTTGATGCCCTAGAGGCGCTGCTGAAGCGGCAGCCGATCGACCCCAATCAGGTGCAGGAGCTCATCGTCCGCTATGCGCCTGGGTCCATCACCGACAACAGCGGGCCGTCGGATATCAACGTCCAGCACGCGCTGGCGGTGATGTTGACCGACAAGGCGCTCACGTTCCGGTCGATTCACGACAAGGCGCGCATGCAGGATCCGGCGATCGTCCGTCTGCGGGCCAAGGTGCGGCTGGAACCTGGCGCTGCTGGAGGCGCTCGAGGCGCGGCCGCGCGGACGCCGCTGATTCAGATCACGCTCGCCGGCGGCGCACGCCTCACTCAAGACAATGTCGGCCCCGGCGTCCTCGGCACGGCCGCCAACCCGATGACCCGCGAACAGCTGGTCGCGAAATGCCGCGACCTCATGGCGCCGGTCCTGCGTGCCGCACCGGCCGCGCGTCTGATCGACCGCGTGCTCGAGCTCGAGAAGACGAAGGACATCCGGCAGCTGAGGCCCTTGCTGCAACGGACATATCGCGCGGGGCCGCCGAGACTCTCAGAGTATCCCCACGCGAAGTGATGACAGCCATCCACGACGCAAACGCCGTGTGCGCCAGTGGCCGATAACCATCCATTCCGACGCTGATTGGGTCGTGACGTGCGCGGCGTTGAAGCTCTGTCAATAAAGCGGCCATTCATGCGGCTATTACGCGGCTAAACGATTGCGCAAAATGATGTAATCTACTGTTATATATACGTTTATTAAAGAATCTCGTGTGGACATAGAAGCGGACACTAAAGAGGCCATTGACCGCGGGGAGCGGCCCAGCGGAATGGAGCCGTTGCTCCTATCGGAGGGGTCTCCTCACCGGCCTGCGCTCAACGACACCGCCGTCGAGCTGGCGGCCACCTCAGCAGGGTTTCGCCGCAGTCTGCCAGCCGGCGTGGTGAAGGCTCTGGCCGATCTTGTGCGGGCCATGAACTGTTACTACTCCAACCTGATCGAGGGCCACGATACGCACCCCGTCGATATCGAGCGGGCGATGAAGAACGACTACAGCGCCGATGCGCGGAAACGCAACCTACAGCTCGAGGCCAAGGCGCATGTTTCTGTCCAGAGCTGGATCGACGGCAGAGGCGTGACAGGGCGAGCCGTTGCGGCGGATGCGATCTGTGAGATTCACCGGCGGTTCGGCGAGCTGCTGCCCGAAGAACTGCTGAAGGTGAGCGACCCGGAAACGGGCGAGACAGTAATCGTCATACCCGGTCAGCTGCGTCGCCGCAACGTGAAGGTCGGGCGACATATCCCTATTAGTCCCGGAGCGGTGCCGCGTTTTCTGGTGCGCTTCGAGGAGGTCTATGGCGGCCTGGGAAGATCGGAAACGATTCTTGCGGCTGCCGCGGCCCATCACCGGCTGCTATGGATTCACCCGTTCCTCGATGGCAACGGTCGTGTGGCGCGGCTCATGTCGCATGCCGTCCTGCTCGACGCGCTGGACACCGGCGGCATCTGGTCGGTTGCCCGCGGCCTTGCTCGAAGTGAGAACAGCTACAAGGCGCACCTGGCGAGCTGCGACGCGCTGCGCCGCAATGATCTGGATGGCCGGGGTGCGTTGAGCGAAGAGGCGCTGGCGGCCTTCACGCGCTTTTTCCTCGAGACCTGTCTCGATCAGGTCCGGTTTATGGAGCAGTTGGTGCAGCCGAACCGTTTGCGTGACCGCATCCTGCTATGGGCGGAGGAGGAGATCCGGGCAAACAACCTGCCCGCCAAGGCCGGACAGGCACTGGAAGCGGTTCTCTTCCGCGGTGAGCTGCCGCGGGGCGATGTGGCGGCCCTGCTGGGCACGAGCGACCGCCAAGCACGGCGCGTGATGTCGGCTTTGCTGAAACGCGGCGTTCTCGTCTCCGGGAGTCCGAGGGCGCCCCTATTCCTAGCCTTTCCCGCCGCGCTGGCTCCGCGCTGGATGCCGGGACTGTTTCCTGAGAAGACCGCATGAGGGAAAGCGCGGCGCGGTTCTGAATACGGGGCGAATCTGTGGTCTTCTACACGTTTCTTAATGAGAGCTTGTTTTCCCGACCTGTGCCGCTATTTCGCGGGCCTTGCCGACATCGAGTTCGAAATATCCGGCAACCTCCATCGCCAGTGCGAGAGAGGCTGTGTGGTCATCCTCGTTGTTGGGTTAAGAACGGTCCGCTCTCGCGTTCGGCAAAGCGCAGCGCGCCCTGACGCGCCTCATCATCCACCAGCAGCAGGTAGTCGATCTCGTGCAGGGCAGGAGGGAGACAGGTTGACGTCGACGAGTATCCGGATCACGGCTTGAGCGGCGCTTCCAATTCCGCGACCCGCCAAGCCGCGGAAGACAGCGCCTCACTATCAGAGCAGCACGAACGACACCGTACGTCTTGCGGACTCCTGTAAGATCGGCGCGGCTACGCTCGTCGGCTGCTTCCTTGCCGGAAACTGGACATGAGGCGGAGCATAGTTGCGCTCGCGGCGATCGCGGTTATGTCGCTTGGCTGCTCGGACGGCACCATGTCACCGGGCGCACCCACCGCGCTGACCCAGACGGACGCGTCACTGTCCAGCTATTGGAGCGGCCACACCTCTGCATCAAGAGCGGTGACGTTTGTTGTCAGCGGCACACAAGTCTCGAATTTCACGTTTGCGATAGGAGGAACTGTCGAGTGCGCCACATCAACGGGCGGATTTGACCTGGGCTCCATCGGGGGCAAGGCGACGATTAGCGAGAACGCCTTCTCATTCGCTACCGATAGCCCGGTTATGCATGGCAGTACGAGCTTCCACATCACCGTGGCGGGCACCTTCACGTCAGACACGACGGCCAACGGCACCATCAGCGTAACGCTCACTCAAATAGCAGCGTCGGCGTGCCCAGCAACAACGGTCACCGTGACGTGGACGGCACAAAGGCAGTAGTGAGTAAACTTTCGATGGCAGTTTCGATGACGGTCTCGGCTGGACAGAGGG
>JAHFUI010000139.1 GCA_023265175.1 Acidobacteriota bacterium | reverse complement strand
TTTAAGTCCTGTGCGTCTGCCAGTTCCGCCACCCCGGCCAATCAGTCACCAGCCGTCAGTCGTCAGTCGCCATTCATCAGTCGGCAATCCTCAGTCGTTACTCGACGCGCCAGAAGCGAATCACGACCGACAACGGCTGCCGCTCGTCAGCACCGACGAACACCGGCCGCGCCAGCCACTGGAGACGGGGCGACGCGGTCTCGAACGTCGGCGTCGTCCTGCATCGTCTGATCCTACCCTCACGGCGCGGGGAATGCCGCCTCAAGCGCCGCCGCGAGGCGCTCGCCCGCCAGCCGCAGCTGTCTGACGATCACCGGTGTGCTCGCCTGCGCATACCCGTCCGCCAGGCGCTCGTGAAGCTTGGCCATGCGCCGGCCGACATGGTTGTTGTCGTCACATGACGTCAACGTGATCGCCGCTGCCGGCTCGAGCGGCGGGTTGACCGGCAGGCGGCCGTACGCCACGGTGCGGGCCAGCGCGTTTGATGCCCGCGCCCACGATTTCACGCGCGATGTCGTCGGCGCCTGCGCCACCACGCTGGTCGTCGAACCGTGTTGGACGATGTAGGCCGCAAGCGCGCGGGCATCGGCCAAATGCTGCGCGGCCATCAAGGTGCGGATCAAGTCCGCGTCCCAGACGCGGTGGAGATTCGGCGCGAAGTTCCCTTTGTCGTCCTCCTGCGGCGCCTGTGAGAAATACGTCACCGGCAGACAGTTCGCGCCGCGATCGCCGTTCGTAATCGCATGCAGCGGCTGATGGACGTCGCCGACCAAGTGAATGATGAACCGCAACGCGTCCGCCTTTCGCGTGGGATCGACGGAGGTCTTCTTCAGCGTCTTGAACTGCGCGACGATCGCGTCGATGATGCAGTCGCCGTTCAGGCAGTATTTCCCGTAAGCCGATGGGGCTGCGCCGACCGACCGCGGAACATTGATGAAATGCCAGGCGCCCGTGACCGGATTGACGTCGCGCTCATCGTCGGCCCACGACGCGACGTCCGCGATGATGTCAGAGGGGACCGGATCGCAGAATCGCTTGAGCGCGGCATCGACGGGCGACGCGGTCAGCACCGTCTTCACCGCGTTGATCGTCGCGGTGCTGAGCAGCTGCTCGGCGACAAACACGATCGCGCGATGTCCGTCACATCCCCACGCGAACGCGTTCGTGGATCCCGCTGAGATCAGCAATCCTACGGACAACGCGATCGTCCGGAACATGACGTCCCTCCGCCGACGAGTGTAGTGCAACAATGGGTGGGACATGCCGGAAGCTGCCGGCCGCGTCGAGTCGATCAATCTGTCACGGGGCGGCGTACCAAAAACCAGTGTGTTCGAGGCGCTCGTGACCGAAACGGGTCTGGATGGCGATCGGCAAGCGGATCGGCGCGTTCATGGCGGACCCGACCGCGCGGCGGTCCTCTTCTCGCTGGACATCATTGAAGCCCTTCAGCGCGAAGGGCATCCGATCGGCGTCGGGACGACGGGCGAGAACCTGACGATTTCGGGACTCGAATGGCGCGACATCGTGCCGGGAGTCGGCCTGCGCATCGGCGAGGCGGTACTGCTTGTCACCAGGTACGCGAGCCCCTGCGAGACCATTCGGCGATCGTTTCTCGACGATGATTTCTCGCGCATTTCTCAAGAGAAGCACCCGGGCTGGAGCCGCGTGTGCGCGCGCGTGATGACGTCAGGAGTTGTCAGGGCGCACGATTCGGTCCAGCTCCAGACCTTCTGACCTGGATTATTCACGAATAGATGAACCGATTCGGCGCGTTCGCGCAAAACACCGTTGGAGCAGCCCGTCGCGGCGCACGAAAAATGCGGCGAAGCGAGTCTTCCGCGGCGGTCTCGAGGCTACGGCACGAACGGTGGACGTTGCCGAAAACGCTGCTCTTCAGTGCGCGGATGCCGCAACAACCCTGACCGCCGCGCTGACGGCAGGACAGCGAGTGGAAGCCGCGTTTTTCCGGGCTGCGGAATTCGGTGTTCGAAGCGAATGCGCCGAATCGTGTCGCCATTCATGAATAGTCCGGGCTAATAGATCGTCGACGAACTGGCGGGACGATGCGCTAGCACCCGCGCGATCATGGTCTCGAGCGCCGTCTTATCGATGTCGAACGGGCCCGCGATCGCCGCGCCCAGCGTGATCTCGATCGCGATCACCACGCCGCCCTCGTCATACGGATTGACGATCCAGCTCAGCCCCCGCAGTGCGATCGGCGATTCGGATTCCGACGGGTGATCGAGCCGGTGCATCGCGCGCAGCATCTCTTCCAGCACGAGCCTCACGTCATCGTCGTTCCACGACTCCGGCGCTCGCGTCACCCGATCGAGCGTGGCGGTCGTCGCGACATCGCTTCCACGGAGCCACACGTCCACCTGCGCGCTCATGCGAGAAGTCCTTCCAATATTTCAGGGGCGCTGACCAGCGCCTGGCACGTGAAGTTGCGACAGACGTAAGCCGCGGCGCCTCGCGATGATCGCATGGCCGCCATGAACGGCATCATCACGGCCAGCCGATCGCGGTGCTCCTCGCGGACATCGATCGTCATCGCGAACGGCACATATCGGCGTGCGATGACGCGGGCGAGCCGCTGACGATCGGCCTCGTCGCCGACGAGGACAATCTGCTGAACGCCGGCGACGGCGGTCGACAAGGCCGCCGCCATCATCGGGACCGCGCGGCCGGTCTGCTCGAGCCTGGCGCCGAAGAGCCGCAGCGTCCGCTCGATTCGCTCGCTCCATTGGGGGTTGTCCACCAGGTGCGACAGCATCAGCAGGTTCAACACCGACACCGAGCTCGCGGTCGGCTCCGCGCCGTCGTAATCCTCTTTCATTCGCAACAGGACGGTCTTGTCGCGGCCGGTCGTGCTGAACCAACCGCCGTCCGCCTCGTCCCAGAACAACTCGTCCTGACGCCGCTGGAGCGTGACAGCCCATTCGAGCCATGCGGAATCGCCGTCGGCCTGAAACAACTCCAGGAGACCAAAAATCAGATACGCGTGGTCCTCGGCGTAGGCGTCAATCTCAGCGTGACCGTCTCTGAACCGGCGGAGCAAGGTCTTGCTGTCCGCACGCCACAGGCGCGCGCGAATGAAGCCGGCGGCGCCTTGCGCCGCTCGCAGGTACGGCACGGCGGCCGCCTGCCCATTTTCCATGAGGCCAGGAAGGACACGCGCCATCCGCGCGAATGCCGCAATCATGAGTCCGTTCCACGACGTGAGGACCTTGTCATCGAGGTACGGACGGGGACGGTCCAGACGCGCCTGAAACATCCGCAGCCTTGCTCTCTCCAAGAGAGCCGCGATGTCCTCGGCCGTCCGCTGTGACTTCTGCGCGAGGTCGTCGACCGATTGGGCCACGTACAAGAGGTTCTTGCCGGTGAATTCCTGCTGCGGATCCTGCGGCGCGTTGCCGTGCAGCTCTATCCCGAAGCGTGCTTTGACGATGTCGGCGTCGGCGCCCAGCAGCGCGTCCACCTCCTCGGAGCGCCAGAGATAGAACGCGCCCTCGGATTTATGCGCCGCAGGATCGTCCGCGTTCTCGGGCGGCACGCTGTCGGCATCCTCGGCAGAGTAGAACCCGCCGCCCTCGCCGGTCATCTGGCGCATGACGTACTGCAGCGTGTCTTCGGCGACGTCCAGATAGAACCGATCGCCGGAGGCCTGCGCAGCCTCGATGTACGCCAGCGTGAGCTGCGCCTGGTCGTACAACATCTTCTCGAAGTGTGGCACGCGCCATTGCGCATCCACCGAATACCGATGAAATCCTCCGCCGATGTGATCGCGCATGCCGCCGAGCGACATCGCGCGCAGGGTACGGAGCGCCATGTCCCGCGCGTCGACGGCGCCGGTTCGTGCGTACTCGCGGAGCAGAAACAGCAGCTCGCAGGGACGCGGAAACTTGGGCGCGTCGCCGAAGCCGCTGTTCCGCCAATCGAACGCCTCCCAGAACTGCGCCACCGTGCGCGCCAGCGCATCGGTGCCGGGGACGGTCGCCGCCGCGGCCGTTTGCTCGACCTGCTTCAACTGCGTGGTCATCGCTTGGGCCGATGTGAGCACTTTGTCGCGATCGACGTGCCAGACGCGCGCGATCTCCTGGAGGATGTCGACGAATCCCGGCCTGCCCCACCGCGACGACGGGGGAAAGTAGGTGCCGCCGTAAAACGGCTTCAGCTCCGGCGTGAGCCACACGCTCATGGGCCAACCGCCCGATCCGGTCGTCGCCTGCACGAACGACATGTACACGCGGTCGACGTCCGGACGCTCCTCGCGGTCGACCTTGATCGACACGTAATGCTCGTTGAGCACGGCGGCCACCGCGTCATTCTCGAACGACTCGTGCTCCATGACGTGGCACCAATGGCACGTCGAGTACCCGACTGAGAGAAAGATCGGCTTGTCCTCCGATGCCGCTTTCGTGAAGGCCTCGTCGCCCCACGCAAACCAGTCGACCGGGTTGTGTGCGTGTTGCAGGAGATATGGGCTGCGCTCCCGCGCCAGACGGTTCATCAACCCATCATCGTCGATTTGCGCGCACCGATCGACGGTCGCTCAGGTGTAGAATCGCGGCGGAGGAGTTACATGGCCACCTCGGCGTCGTTGGCGGGCAAACGTGTCGCGGTTCTCGTCGAGGATGAGTTCGAAGATCGCGAGCTCACGGGACCGCTCGACGCGCTGCGCGCCGCCGGCGCGGACGTTCGGATCGTCGGCCCGACCAAGGGCGCGTCGTTTCGGGGCAAACGGGGCGAGGCGACGGTGACGTCAGACATGGCCGCCGGCCAGGCGCGCATGCAGGACTTCGACGCGCTGGTCATTCCCGGCGGCCACGCGCCAGACAAAATGCGGCTGCGGCATGCGATGGTTGATCTGGCGCGCGACGCGATGGAAGCGGGCAAGCCGGTCGCCGCCATCTGCCACGGCCCGCAGCTGCTCATCTCGGCCAACGCGCTTCGCGGACGCACGCTCACCTGCTGGCCTTCAATCGCCATCGATGTCAAGAACGCCGGCGGCCTCTACGTCGACAAGCCGGTGGTCGAAGACGGCAACCTCATCACGTCCCGCAAACCGGACGATGTGCCGCTGTTCAGCGAGGCGATCATCCGCGCGCTCTCACGGATCCACGTTCCGTAAATGCACAATGCACAATGCATTCGGCCATTTTGCATTCTGCATTGTGCATTTCAGGCGCGGGGAGCTGGCGCAGCCGGCACTTCCTCCGGCCGGCCTCGTCGCAGCCTGGCGTACGCGGCTGTGAGCTCCGCGCCGTACAACAGAATCACCGCCTGCACGTACACCCACACGAGAAAGACGACGACGACGCCGATCGAACCGTTGACGCGCGTGAACCGTGACATGTCGCCGACGTACCACGCGAACCCTTCGAACGTTCCCTTCCACAGCAGTCCCGTCACCAACGCACCGATCCAGACGTCGCGAAACCGTACTTTGGCGTTCGGCACGAAATAGTACACGAGCCCCACCACGAGAATAAGGAGCAGCGTCGTGGCGGAGCGAACGGTGAAGCTCCGCAACACCATCAGACCCGGAAATTCCGGCAGGATGACCGCAAACCACGACGCGCTCACCATCGCTGTGGCGCTGACCAGCAGCAAGGTGGCGAGCAGGATCAGCCCTGCGACGCCCAGCATCACGAACGAAAAGAGCTTGTGCTTCCAGAAGCCCCGCTGCTTCTCGACGCCCCACGCATAGTTGACGGCCGTGCTGATCGCGCCAAACACCCCGACCGCTCCCCACACCAACGCGATCGAGCCGCCGACGCCAAAACTGACCGTGCTCGTCCGGAACGCATCGAGCTGCTTGGCGATGAAGTCGAACTGCGTCGGGAAGTACTGCAGGACGAAGTCGAAGACGGCGGCCCGGTCGGCGGCGTCGGCGGTCGCACGTCCCAGCAGCGCGAAGGCGAGGAGGAAGAAGGGAAAGAGCGACAGCAGCGCGTAATACGCGATGGAGGCCGCGTATGTCAGGTTGTCGCTGTCATAGAAGCCGAGAAAGCCGCGCCAGGCCGAGAGACCGGTCAGCCGCGCGATGTCGCTTACGCGCCGGCCAATCGCGCGGAGAGAGGTCACGCCGACATTATGTCAGTCGGCTCGCGCCGAGAGGGCGCTCCAGCCAGTAAAATGTTGATGGTGAATCTGGTCATCTGGTCATCTGGTCATCTGGTCATTAATTTGGCCATTGAAACGTCACATGACCGGACAACCGGATGACCGGACAACCAAATGACTAGATAACCAGATGACCAGATAACCAGATGGACGTACTCGACTCCCACGTCGATCCCACCGACGCGACGTTCACGGCCAATCGCGAGCGCATGCAGCAACTCGTCACGCAGTTGCGCGACCGCGTGACCGTCGTACGCCAGGGCGGCGGCCCGAAATACGTGCAACGCCACCGCGAGCAGGGCAAGCTGCCGGTTCGTGAGCGCATCGAGCTGCTGCTGGACCGTGGGTCGCCGTTTCTCGAGCTGTCCGCGCTTGCCGCCTTCGACATGTACGACAACGACGCCCCCGCCGCCGGCATCGTCACCGGCATCGGCCGCGTCTCCGGCCGCGAGGTGCTCATCGTCGCCAACGACGCGACCGTGAAGGGCGGCACGTACTACCCGATCACCGTGAAGAAGCACGTGCGGGCGCAGCAGATTGCGATCGATAACCGGCTGCCGTGCGTGTACCTGGTGGATTCTGGCGGCGCGTTTCTCCCGCTGCAGGCAGAAGTGTTTCCCGATCGCGATCACTTCGGGCGGATTTTCTTCAACCAGGCGCGGATGTCCGCGGCCCGCATTCCGCAGATTGCCGTGGTGATGGGCTCATGCACGGCAGGCGGCGCCTACGTGCCGGCGATGTCGGATGAGACGATCATCGTCAACGGGACCGGGACGATTTTTCTCGGCGGTCCGCCGCTGGTGAAGGCCGCGACGGGCGAAGAGGTCACGGCCGAAGAGCTGGGCGGTGCGGACGTGCACACCAGGTTTTCCGGGGTCGCCGACTACTTTGCCGAAAACGATGCGCATGCCCTCGAGCTGTGCCGAACGGTGATCTCGACCCTCAATACCGTCAAGCCGCTGCCGGCCGACATGGTCGCGCCCGAGGATCCCCGGTACGACCCGGCTGAGATCTACGGCATCGTCAACGCGGACGCTCGCAAACCCTACGACGTGCACGACGTGATCGCGCGGCTCGTCGATGGGTCGCGCTTCGACGAGTTCAGGGAGCGGTATGGCACGACGCTGGTGACCGGGTTCGCGCGGCTGCACGGTTTCCTGGTCGGCATCATCGCCAGTAACGGCGTGCTCTTCTCGGAGTCGGCCCTGAAGGCCACGCACTTCATCGAGCTGTGCAACCTGCGCGGCGTGCCGATCGTTTTTCTTCAGAACATCACCGGCTTCATCGTCGGCCGGCAGTACGAACGCGCCGGCATTGCCAAGGACGGCGCGAAGATGGTGCACGCGGTGGCGAACTCGGTGGTGCCGAAATTCACGGTCATCATCGGCGGATCGTTTGGCGCCGGGAACTACGGGATGTGCGGCCGCGCGTACGAGCCCCGGCTGCTGTGGATGTGGCCGAACGCGCGCATCTCGGTCATGGGCGGCGAACAGGCATCCGGTGTGCTGACCTCGGTCAAGCGCGAGCAGCTCGCGCGGGAAGGCAAAGCGTTCGCTGCCGCGGACGAAGAGGCGATTCGCCGGCCGATTCTCGACAAATACGAACACGAAGGATCGCCCTACTACTCGACGGCCCGTCTCTGGGACGATGGGATTCTGGATCCCGTCGACACGCGCCAGGCGCTCGCGCTGGGGCTGTCCGCCGCGTTCAATGCGCCGATCCTGGAGCCGAGGTTCGGGGTTTTGCGGATGTGAGCAACCACAAAGGACACTAAGGACACAAAGGTTGAATTCGTATTTCCTTCGAGTCCTTTGTGTCCATTGTGGTGATTCAGCCCATGAACTATCGATACTTATCAGCAAGGCGCGACGGCCCGGTCGAGTACTTGACCTTGAACCGCCCTGACGTTCGCAACGCCTTCAACGAAGTCGTCATCCTCGAGCTCACCGATTGGGCCGCGCGTCTGACCGAACGCGCGAGCCGCGACGGCGTCCGCGTTGCGGTGCTCGCTGGAGCAGGCAAAGTCTTCTGCGCCGGCGCGGACCTGACGTGGATGGCGAAGACGGCCGGCTATACCGAGGACGAAAACCTGCGGGACGCCACTGCGGCCTCGCGCATGTTCGCGGCGCTCGACAGTCTCCCCGTCCCGCTCATCGGACAAGTCCACGGCGCGGCGATCGGCGGCGGCGCCGGCCTCTGCGCCGTCTGCGACATCGTCGTGGCCGAGCAGGAGACCGTCTTCGGATTCACCGAGGTGAAGCTCGGCATCCTGCCTGCCGTCATCTCGCCGTTCGCGATCGCAAAAATCGGACGATCCGCCGCGCGCGAATTGTTTCTGACTGGCACGCGATTCTCCGCGGCCCGAGCCCGCGAGATCGGACTCGTTCACGCCGTGGTCTCAGCCGCCGGACTCGACGGCGCCGTCTCGCAGTACGTCGCAGAGCTTCTCACCGCGGCGCCCGAAGCGATCGCCGCGGCGAAGGCGCTGATCGCGAGCGTGTCGGCACGCGCGGTCGATGAGGCCAGGCCCATCACCGCGGCGGCGATCGCGGCGCGACGCGTGTCGGCCGAGGGCCAGGAAGGGCTGAAGGCGTTTCTGGAAAGGCGCACCGCAAGCTGGTGCTTGGTCAACACAAAGGACACCACGGACACAAAGGAAGATACCAGCTAGCTCACACGATTTGACCGCTGTGTCCTTTGTGTCCATTGTGTTGGTTCAGCGCAACGAATGATCAAACGCCTCCTGATCGCCAACCGCGGCGAGATTGCCGTCCGCATCGCTCGCGCGTGCCGCGAGCTTGGCGTTGAGAGCGTCGCCGTCTATTCGGACGCCGACGAGCACGCACCGCATGTGGTGGCCGCCGATCGCGCGATTGGCATTGGACCCGCCGCCGCTCGCGACAGCTACCTGTCCATTTCCAACATCGTGCGCGCGGCCGGGACGATGAAGGCAGATGCCGTGCACCCCGGCTACGGGTTCCTGTCGGAAAACCCCGCCTTTGCCGAGGCGTGCGAACAGGCGGGTCTGATCTTCGTCGGTCCGCCGTCGAGCGTGATCGCGCGAATGGGATCGAAAATCGAGGCGCGTCGCTTGATGCAATCGGCGGGCGTCCCGGTCGTGCCCGGCGAAGCACCCGATGACCAGTCCGATGACGGCCTCCGCCGCGCGGTCGACCGGGTCGGTCTTCCCGCGCTCATCAAGGCGTCTGCCGGCGGCGGCGGCAAAGGCATGCGCCGCATCGTCGCCGCGAGCGAAATCGCGGAAGCCGTGCAAGGCGCTCGGCGAGAGGCGGCGTTGGCATTCGGCGACGGCACGCTGTACGTCGAGCGGCTGATCGCGCGGCCCCATCACGTGGAGGTGCAGATCCTCGCCGATCATCACGGCCACATCGTGCACCTGTTCGAGCGCGAGTGTTCCGTGCAGCGCCGGTATCAGAAGGTGATCGAAGAGAGTCCGTCGCCGATTCTCACGTCAGGACTGCGGCGCCGCATGACGGACGCGGCCGTCCAGGCGGCGACCGCGGTGGGATATCGCAACGCGGGGACGATTGAGTTCCTGCTGGATCGCTCGAGCGCCCCGGCCGGTGACGGCACGCCGTTCCATTTCCTGGAGATGAACACGCGGCTGCAGGTCGAACATCCGGTCACCGAGGAGGTGACCGGACTCGACCTGGTCCGGGCGCAATTGATCGTCGCGTCGGGCGAGCCGCTGCAGTGGGACACGCATCCGCCGACTCAACGCGGCCACGCGATCGAGGCGCGCGTCTACGCCGAAGATCCGGCGCGCGAATTTCTGCCGCAGGCCGGCCGCGTGCTGCTCTACCGCGAGCCGCGTGCGCCTGGCATCCGGATCGATTCCGGCATCGCCGAAGGTTCCGACGTGTCGGTTCACTACGATCCATTGCTGGCAAAGGTGATCGCGTCCGCCGAGTCGCGCGAGCTCGCTCGTCTGCGTCTGATCGCGGCGCTGAGAGATTTTCCGATTCTCGGCGTTCGCACGAACATTCCGTTTCTGCTCCGCATTCTCGAGCATCCTCGGTTTCTCTTCGGCGACATCGATACGGCTTTTCTGGACAACGAAGGCTCATCGCTCGCGGACGCGGATCCCGTGCAACCGCCCGCCTTCGTCCTGGCCGTCATGGCTGCCGCGGACAATTCAGGTGAGCCGAGCGCTGTCGACTCGCGACGAGGCTGGGACCCATGGCAACAGTCGCGCGACTGGCGCAGTTGATGGCCGGGGAACCCGTTGTCACACCGTTCGGGACCGGCGCTTTCTCGGTCGAGGTTGGCGGTGCGCGCGAGATTGTCTATGTCGCTGGGCCCCCCGACGATCGCTGGGCTTCTTGGAACGGCCACGTCTTCCACTCCGCTGGCATCGGGAAGCCGGCATCGACACGCGACGGTGTTCCGCGCACGCCGCTCGCGCAATCGCTGACGGCGCCGATGCCCGCGACGGTGATGAGGGTTCTCGTCGCGCCTGGCGGCGGCGTGAGAAAAGGCGACGCCGTCGTCCTGCTCGAGGCGATGAAGATGGAGCTGCCGGTACGATCGCTGTCGGATGGAACGGTCACGGCGGTCCACTGCCACGAGGGTGAGCTCGTCAAGGCGGACCAGGTCCTGGTCGAGCTCGAGTAGGGCATCCGCCGCGTCCAAAAAGGATCCGGCCTACACTGCGCATCATGGATATCGGGGATATCGGGGATATCGGGGATATCGGGGATATCGCAAACGTTCGCGGCCGGCGGATCACGATCGTGGAAGTTGGGCCGCGCGACGGTCTGCAACACGAGCGCGTGTCGATTTCCACCGCTGACAAAATCGCGTTCATCGATCATTTGAGCGTCGCGAACCTGCCGGTCATCGAGGTCTCGGCGTTCGTGAGCCCGAAGTGGGTGCCGCAAATGGCGGATGCCACTGATGTATTCGCCGGCATCACGCGAACCGCCGGCATCCGTTACACGGCGCTCGTGCCCAACGTCACCGGCCTCGAGCGGGCCGTCCAGGCAGGCGCCACTGAAATCGCCGTGTTCGCGGCGGCGACCGAGACCTTCAGCCGCAAGAACATCAACCAATCGATTGACGAATCGCTCGCCACCTACCAGCACGTCTGCGAACGGGCCGCCGCGCTGGGCGTCCGCGTGCGCGGGTACGTGTCGACGGCGTTCGGCTGCCCGTACGAGGGCGGCGTCGCGCCGGAGAAGGCCGCCGACGTCGCCGCGCGGCTGATTGCGCTCGGCGCGTTCGAGGTGGCGATCAGCGACACGATCGGTGTCGCGCATCCGGGACAGGTGCCGGTGGTGCTCGATGCAGTGCTCGCCCGCGTCCCGCTCCACCAGGTCGCGCTGCACTTTCACGACACGCGCGGCACGGCGCTCGCCAATGTCCTCACCGCGATCTCGTACGGTGTGTCGACCTTTGATGCGTCGGCGGGCGGGCTGGGCGGCTGCCCGTACGCGCCGGGCGCGGCCGGAAATCTGGCCACCGAAGACCTCGTCTACATGCTGGATGGCTTGGGTGCGGTGACTGGCGTGTCGCTGGCGGCGTTGTCCGAGGCCTCCGCGTTCATCGCCTTGCGACTGGATCACCCGCTGCCGTCGCGATACGCGCAGGCGGCTGCGGCGAACAAAAAGAGGCTGGAGGCTGGGGACTAGGGGCCAGCCGGGGGCTAGCCGTGCTCCAGTTTCCAGCCTCTAGCCCCCTCTAGCCCCTAGCCTCTACGACATCAGTTTCCTGCAGGACCTTGACGACCTCTTCGAAGGGGAGCATGTTGATCGCGTCGTAGTCGGGCGGGCAGCCGAACTCGCGCTGCTGCGGCGC
>JAHFUI010000138.1 GCA_023265175.1 Acidobacteriota bacterium | reverse complement strand
TAAATCTCCAAAAAAACTGACGTCTAGCCCCAGCGATATCCCTGCTTCGACAACGGCAGCGAGCGGATCCGCGTGCCGGTCGCCGCGAAGATGGCGTTGCAGACGGCGGGTGGAATCGGCGGGAGTGCCGGCTCGCCCATTCCGGTCGGGGCGTTGTCGGTCGCGAGGAAGTGCACGTCGATCTCGGGCGGCGCCTGCGGCATGCGCACCGGCGGATACTGGTTGAAGTTACTCTGGACCGCCCGTCCGCGCTCGAACGTGATTTCCCAGCCCATGACATGGCTGAGCCCTTCGACCACCGACCCCTGCATCTGATTGATGGCGTTGGTGGGGTTGATGACCTGGCGCCCGACGTCGGCCGCCACCCACACGTTGTTCACCTTCACCCGCTTGTTCGCGTCGACGCGGACTTCAACGACTTCGGCGAAGTATCCAAGATGGCTGAAATGGAACGCGACGCCCATCGCCGTTCCCTTCGGAGACTTTTTCGCTCGCCATCCTGATTTTTCCGCAACCAGCTGAAGCACCCCCTTCATGCGGCCGGCGTCGAAGCCGGGGCCAAAGGCGAACCCACCGCGCCCCGCGGGCGCCGGCACAGGAAGCGGCGGCGCATCGAGCAGCGCGAGCCGAAAGTCCAGCGGATCCTTGCCGGCGGCGTACGCCAGCTCGTCGATGAAGGACTGCATCACGAAGGCAATACCGTTGCTGCCGGGCGCGCGCATCGCGCCGGTCGGCACGCCAAGCGGAATGACCGAGGTCTGCAGCGCGAAGTTCGGGACGTAGCGCGCCGGGAACTCGGCCGCGCCGATCTCGGCCGCGGCGGCAAATCCCTGGCCTTCGCCGAACGAGACGAAGTGATCCGCCCAGGCGACCAGTGTGCCCGCGGCGTCCACGCCGCCCTTCATGAAGTGGAACCCCGCGGGTCGATAGAAATCGTGACGGACATCGTCTTCCCTGGTCCACAACAACTTCACCGGCACGCCGACGACCTTCGCGATCCAGGCGGCTTCGACCATGTAATCGTTGGTCAGACGACGCCCGAAGCCTCCGCCGGCCCGGAGCATGTGCAGCGTGATGTCCTTCGGCTGGATGCCGAGCGTGGCGGCGACCTGCGCCAGCCCCTGCTGCGGCGTCTGGCTCGGCGACCAGATCTCGAGCTTGCCGTCCTTGAAATGCGCGGAGCAATTCTGCGGCTCGAGCTGGGCGTGCGAGAGGAACGGGTAGAAGTACGCTGCCTCGACTGTCTTCGCGGCGCCCTTCAGCGCGGCACCGACGTCGCCGTCCTTCCGCAGCGTCCCGGTCGGCTCCTGCTTCGACAGGTCCAAGGCGCGGGCCGCAAACCCCGCGCTGCTCTGCTGCGCCGTGGGCCCCTCGTTCCAGGTGACAACCAGCTTCTGCCGCGCCGTACGCGCCTGCCACCAGCTGTCGGCGGCGATCACCACGCCTCCCACGAGCGCCGTGAGATCCGCGCCGCCGTCGACGATGAAAGCGTGGCGGACACCCGGCAACGACTTGATCTCGTCGAGATTGGCCGTCGCGACTTTGCCGCCGAATACCGGACACTTCTCGAACACGGCGTAGAGCATGTTCGGGAGCGTGAAATCGATGCTGTAGATCGGCTCGCCGGTGACAATCGCGCGGTTGTCCACGCCGGGCGTCGGCTTCCCGATGATCTTGTAATCCTTCGGTTCCTTGAGCCGCACCTTCTGCAAATCGGGCGGCGGGAGCGTGGAGGCTTTCGCGGTCAACTCGCCGTAGCCCAGCGAGCGGTTGGACGCCGCGTGCGTGACGCGGCCCGACGCGGTCGAACATTCCGCGTCGGAGACGCTCCACGTCTGCGCCGCGGCCGAGATCAGCATCTGCCGGCCGGCCGCGCCGAGCTGGCGCATCGGATCCCAGTTGAGCGGCGTCGCGAGGCTGCCGCCGGCGAACTGGATGCCGTACTTCGCCTGATCGGCGTCGGTCTGTTCGACCCGCACGTTCTTCCAGTCGACGTCGAGCTCGTCCGCGATGATCATCGGCAGCATGGTCTTGACGCCCTGGCCGACCTCGGGGTTCTTCGCCATGATCGTGACGATCCCGTCGGGCGCGATCTTGATGAAGGCGTTGGGCGAGAGCGGCGCGCCCCCGCCGAAGGGGCCCTGTGCGAGCGCGTCCGAGACCGGGTCAAGGTACGCGGCCAGCATCAATCCGCCGCCTGCGGCCGCGGTGATCTTCAGAAAGACGCGACGATCGATTCGCGCGGGCGCCATGGTCACTCCTTTAATCATTGTTCGCCAATCCCGTCGGGCGGGCGATCGCCGCTGCGCGGTGAATCGCCTGACGAATGCGGAGATACGTGCCGCACCGGCACAGGTTCCCGTTCATCGCCTGGTCGATGTCGGCGTCCGTCGGCTTGGGATTGAGGGCCAGCATCGCGGCGGCGGTCATGATCTGACCGGCTTGGCAGTACCCGCACTGGGGCACGTCGACATCCTGCCACGCGACCTGCAGCGGGTGCGTGCCGGTCGCGGACAGACCTTCGAGCGTCGTGATCGGCGCCTCGCCGACCGTCGACACGAGGGTCTGGCACGAACGGACCGCGCGGCCGCGAATGTGCACCGTGCACGCGCCGCACTGACCGGCGCCGCAGCCAAATTTCGTGCCCTTCAGATTCAGGGTGTCCCGCAGCACCCACAGCAACGGGGTGTCAGCTGCGACATCAACCGTCGCGGGCTTGCCGTTTACGGTGAGCTTGTAAGCCATGGCGTTAATCCTATTACAAAGCGAGGCTTCGCGGTCCGCGGTCTTCCGGCGAAAAACCTGGCGAAGTCCCTCCATCCTCGCTATCGTGCTGAGAACCGACGTTGTGGCCAGGCGCCATTTTGCCTATGGCACCGAATTCATGAGACAATGCCCGGCCGTGAACGGGGCGAAAGGATAATCACATGTTGGAGCTTCTGGACTCCATCCAAGACATTGGCTGGATCATGTGGGTGCGCGACGCGAACACGGTGTTGGGCTACGCGACTGTGCTCGCCTTTCACACCTTCGGCATGATCCTCGTGGTGGGCATCAGTACGGCGATCGCCCTGCGGACGCTCGGCGTGGCGTCCGACGTGCCGATCACGCCACTGAGGAAGTACGTCCCCCTGATGTGGATCGGGTTCTTCGTCAACCTCGGGACGGGGCTGGTGCTGTTTTTCCAGGACGGGCGGAAGTTTGCCACGAGCTACGACTACTGGATTAAGATGTTCGCCGTCGTGGGGGCCGTGACGACGACGCAGATGCTTCTGACCTACTTGCGCGATCCGGCGGTTGCGGACATGAGGCCCGTCCCGAGCAAAGGCCGCACGCTGGCCGGCGCCGTGCTCTTCTGTTGGTCTGTCGCCGTCACGGCGGGGCGTTTGTCGGCATACGACCCCTTCATCCAGACGCAGAGCGCGGTCGCTGTTGTGATCGTGATGATCGTATTGGTGCTCGCGCTCAAGTACCTCATGCCTCGCCTGTTCGCCGTGGACAACTTGGTGCAGCAGCAACGCGTGGCGCGGCGGAGATGACAGCGGCAGTTGGATTTCCGGCAGCGCCTCCGGGTTTCCGGCTGAGAACCTGACGAATTTCCGTTGCTGTACGCGTCATTGCGTGGACGTTTCTTGGCAGGCGCGCCTCTTGCTGGCGCTGAAAAGCCGAACGAATTCATGAGACAATGCCCGGCCGTGAACGGGGCGAAAGGATAATCACATGTTGGAGCTTCTGGACTCCATCCAAGACATTGGCTGGATCATGTGGGTGCGCGACGCGAACACGGTGTTGGGCTACGCGACTGTGCTCGCCTTTCACACCTTCGGCATGATCCTCGTGGTGGGCATCAGTACGGCGATCGCCCTGCGGACGCTCGGCGTGGCGTCCGACGTGCCGATCACGCCACTGAGGAAGTACGTCCCCCTGATGTGGATCGGGTTCTTCGTCAACCTCGGGACGGGGCTGGTGCTGTTTTTCCAGGACGGGCGGAAGTTTGCCACGAGCTACGACTACTGGATTAAGATGTTCGCCGTCGTGGGGGCCGTGACGACGACGCAGATGCTTCTGACCTACTTGCGCGATCCGGCGGTTGCGGACATGAGGCCCGTCCCGAGCAAAGGCCGCACGCTGGCCGGCGCCGTGCTCTTCTGTTGGTCTGTCGCCGTCACGGCGGGGCGTTTGTCGGCATACGACCCCTTCATCCAGACGCAGAGCGCGGTCGCTGTTGTGATCGTGATGATCGTATTGGTGCTCGCGCTCAAGTACCTCATGCCTCGCCTGTTCGCCGTGGACAACTCGGCGCAGTAGGAACGAAGAGCGGTGCAGCGGAAACGCGTGGCAACAACGGACACAACGACTTACTGAAAAGGGGATGACTCCATGGCAGAGTTTCTTACCTACTGGCTCAGGTGGCCCGTGGTCGAACATTTCTTTCAGCATAATGGCTGGGGATGGCCCCTCTGTGAGACGATGCATTTCGTCGGCCTGATCCTCCTGGTGGGTGTCGTCGGCATGTTCGATTTGCGGTTGCTGGGATTCGCGAAAGGGTTGCCGGTCGCCCCCTTGAGACGGCTCCTCCCGTGGGGTGTGTTGGGATTCCTCATCACGCTCATCACCGGCCTGATGTTCGTGACGGGCATTTACGCCAACGTCGAGATCACTCCCTACGTGGTGGCGATGAACGACGGCTTCCTGCAGTTGAAGCTGCTGTTCATGGCCCTCGCTGGCCTGAACCTGCTGGCCTTCTATCTGACCGGTGCGTCCGAGGCAGTCGACAATCTGGGGGCGGGAAAGGACGCGCCGATGGTCGCGAAGGTCAACGCGGCCCTGTCGTTGTTTCTCTGGTTTGGAGTCGTCTACTGGGGCCGCTTGATACCCTGGGGGAGCTTCAGCCCCTCGAGATAAGCGCCGGGTTCCCAGCGCGCCTATGCTTGACCGATAGAAATCGAAGAGATCCTCACACGCCGTTTTCCCGGTGCCACGCACCGCGAGATTGCCGCCGCAGCCAACGCGATCATGGGCCTCGGCGAGGAGCGGGAAGAAATCGACTCGTCGCGCCTGCCAGCGGCTCGCCCGTCTCGGTGCGACGCCAGACTCTCACCACGGGACGGCGAGTTTCGTGCTCCGCCCGAATCGTACGGGGGCAACGAGATCGGGATCGATCCAGTCTGGCCTCGTCCCGGCGACGAAGCTCGCCGCGAGCTCGCCGACCGCGGCACTGGCCGTCATGCCGAACCCGCCGAGGGCCGAGGCGTGGAACAGCCCGGGCAGCACGGCATCGGGGCCGATGACCGGGCGCCGATCCGGAACGAACGTGCGCAGGCAGGCCCACGTGCGTCGCAAGCTGACGTCCATCAACCCGGGCGCGTGATGAGACAGTTTCTCCGCGAGCAGGTGGGCCGCTGACGGATCCGCCGGCGGCACCCCGGCCGGGCAGAGCGTTTCGTCGCACGGCGACAGTAACAGGCCGTCACCTTCCGGCCGCAAGTAGAACGGGCCGTCGAGCGACCAGGTGAACGGCCAGTCCCGCTCGACGTAATCGAGCGGCCCGCTGACGAACAGGTGGCGCCGCAGCGGCTGAATAGGGAGCGGCGACTGCTCGCGGCTCAACTGTCCGGCCCAGGCGCCGCACGCATCCACGACGGCGTCGGCGCGTACTTCGCTCGTGCCGGATCGCACGCCAACGACCCGGCCGCCTGCGATCAGCAGCTCGTCGGCCGCGCGGCCGCCGTGCAGTGTGAAACCACTGGCGAGCTTCACGTACCGTACGAGTAGCGCGTGAATGTCCATCACGCCATCACTGGGGCACCACAAGGCGGCTTCGAACCGCAGCCGCTCGAGGAACCGAAAGCGTGCCTTCGCGTCGCGTGCTGACATGAAGAGGGTCGGAACGCCCGCCTGCCGGCAGGTCTCGTGGTCTTGGACAAGCGAGGCCACCCCGTGGCCGCTCGCAACAGTGAGGCTGCCAGTGGGCCGAAGGAGCTCGCCGCGTTCGCGTTCGAGCCGCCGGATATGTGACATCGATCGAACGGACAACGCCAGGGTGACAGGATCGCTTTCGACCTGACGGGCGAGGCCGGCGTTGCGCCCGGACGCGTGGGCGCCAAGCGTCGCTTCGCGTTCCAGGATGATGCCCGCCCCGCAGTTCGAGCGCGTCAGTGCCCAAGCCGTGGCGGCGCCCGCAAAGCCAGCACCCACGACGATGACGCCCGTTTGCTCAGGGAGTTCGTGCATGACCTTCGATCTGGTCCCGCACGGCCCAGGGAGGCTGGGAGGAGATAAGGCATGCGGATTGCCACCAGTATCGGGATCATCTTACTTTGCCAGCTTTTCGGCAAGGTCGACGCTTCGGATCAATAATGCGGCTGACAGACAGCGGTCGCGATGGTCGCGAATCAGCCAGCCACGATTCAAAGAGGGGATCTGTATGAGTAAGTTTGGGCGGTTTGTGTTGGCGCTTCTGATCCTGTTCATGCTCCCAGCTTGGGCCTATGCCCAAGGGCAGATTGCGGGCATCGTCAAGGACACGTCGGGCGCCGTGCTGCCGGGTGTGACGGTGGAAGCGGCCAGCCCGGCGTTGATTGAGAAAGTGCGCTCCGTCGTCACCGACGGGACCGGCCGGTACCGGGTTGTCGACCTGCGGCCCGGCGCCTATACGGTGACGTTCACGCTGACGGGCTTCGCGACGGTCAAGCGGGACGGCATCGTGCTGACGGGATCGGCGGTCGTCGTGGTGGACGCGGACCTGAAGGTGGGCGCCGTCGAGGAAACGATCACCGTGTCGGGCGAGACGCCGATTGTCGACGTGCAGAGCGTGACGCGGCAGCAAGTACTGTCGGACGTCGTCATCGACGCTGTGCCGACCTCGCGCAACTACGAGGGGCTGGCGAAGCTGCTGCCCGGCGTCACCAGCGGCAGCCCCGATCAAGGCGGGGTGATGGGCTCCGAAACGACGAGCTTGACCTTCCATGGCGCGCGGACGACGGACGTGCGGGTCACGCTCAACGGAATCAGCACGATGACGCTGCAGGCGGGGGGCGCCATTGGCGGGTCGAACCCGGACGTGTCGACCACCCAGGAAGTGACGCTCGATACGAACGCGGTCTCGGCGGAGCTGGCGACGGGCGGCATGCGGATCAACTTCGTGCCGCGTGACGGCGGCAACACGTTCAAGGCCTCGATCTATGGGACCTTCTCGCACGAGAACCTGCAGGGGGACAACCTCACGCAGCGCCTGCAGGACGCGGGGCTGCCGTCGGCCGACAAGATGTGGCGGAACTGGGATGTGAATCCGGCGTTTGGCGGGCCGATCCGCAAGGACCGGGTCTGGTACTGGATGTCGATCCGGAATGTGGGGGTCGACAACTTTGCACCGATCTTCGAAAACAAGAACGCATGGGACCCGACCGCGTGGACCTACGTGCCGGACCCGAGCAAGCCGGGGGACAACAACGGGCGCTGGTGGAACAGCAATCTGCGCACGACGTGGCAGGCGACGCCGCGGAACAAGATCGCCGGGACCTATCGACGCGAATGGTGGTGCCGGTGTCCGACCGAAATTACCGCCACGGTGGCGCCCGAGGCGTCCAACGACCGGCGGTTCCCGCGGCTGACGCAGGAGCACCTGGAATGGACCTCGCCGGTGACGAATCGGCTGATGCTCGAGGTGGTGGGGATGCACCTGTTCGAGCGGTGGGGCCGCATGCACCTGCAGGACGCCGGGTCGCTGCATGACCCGAAGCAACTGGCCGCGGAGCCGCTGATGATTGCGGTGACGGAACAGTCCACCGGGCTGCTCTATCGTATGCGGCCGTCGTTCAACAACGCGGTGGTGCCCAATTTCGCCTACCGGGCGGCCGCGTCGTATGTCCCCGGCGCGCACGCCTTCAAGTTCGGCTGGAACATGACGCACGGCTACCTCAACATGACGACGTATGACTTCCAGCCCATCAGCTACCGGGTCACCGGGCCGGTAGCTAATGGGGGCGTGCCGAACCAGCTCACGGAGCGCGCGACGCCCTACACGGCGCTGAGCAACGAGGACAACGACATGGGGCTCTTCGCCCAGGACCGGTGGACCGTCAACCGGGCGACGGTGAGCCTGGCGCTGCGGTATGACTACTTCGGGACGAGCTTCCCGGAGCAGCACCTCGGGCCGGGGCCGCTCGTGCCGACCAGGGATCTCACGTTCCCGGCACAGGACAACCTGCACTGGAAGGACATCACGTATCGGACGGGGGTGTCGTACGACCTGCGGGGGAACGGGAAGACGGCGGTCAAGGTGACCCTCGGCAAGTATCTGCTCGGGCAGACGCTCAACGGCCTCGGGTCGAGCCCCAACCCGTTCAACGCGCTGGCGTTGAGCACGACGCGGACCTGGACCGACGCGAATGGGAACTTCAAGCCGGACTGCAACCTGCTGAACGGCGCCGCGCAGGATCTGCGGGCCGGCGGGGGCGACTTCTGCGGTGTCTGGTCGAATACGAGCTTCGGCAAGACCGTGCCGCAGGACACCTTCGATCCGAATCTGCTGGGCGGGTGGGGAAACCGCCAATACAACTGGGAGTTCACGACCGCCGTGCAGCACGAGATTCTGCCGCGCGTGTCGGTCGACCTGGGGTATTTCCGGCGCATCTGGGGCAATTTCCAGGTGACCGACAATCTGGCGGTCGGGCCGGCGGACTTCAACTACTTCAGCATCACGACGCCGGCCAATGCGAATCTCCCCAACGGCGGCGGCTCCACCTTGAGCGGGCTGCGCGACGTGACGCCGACGCTGTTCGGCCAGACCCGGAACTACAACACGCTGTCGGACACGATTGGCAAGCAGACCGAGCACTGGAACGGCGTCGATCTGAACGTGAGCGCGCGGCTCCAGAACGGCTTGCTGGTCCAGGGCGGGTTCAGCACGGGGCGGACCATGACGGACAACTGCGAGATCGTGGCGAAGCTGCCCGAGATGCAAGGGGTGACGGTGACCGGCGTGACGGGGTCCGTGGTGCAGTCGCTGCAGTTCTGTCACCAGGAGTCGCCGTTCCTCACGCAGGTCAAGGGGTACGCGGTGTACACGATCCCGCGGGTGGACGTGCAGATCGCCGGAACGTTCTACAGCTACCCGGGGCCGGAGATCAATCCCGTCTACAACGCGCCGAACGCGGTCGTCAGCCCGTCGCTCGGCCGGACTATCGCGGGCGGGTCGCCGAATATGGCGGTGAGCTTGGTCCAGCCCCAGACGATGTATGGCGACCGGCGCAATTATGTGGACCTTCGCTTCGGGAAGATCCTCCACGTCGGGCGCTCCCGGGCGAACGTCAGCCTCGACCTCTACAACGTGGCCAACGCGGACTCGGTCCTGACGATCAATAACAACTTCGGCGCCTGGCGCGCCAGCCAGCCGCCGCAGCCGACGTCGAATCTGCTGGCCCGCTTCGCCAAGGTCACCGTGCAGTTCGATTTCTGATCGACGTCTGAAGGGCTGGGTGCCGGGGTCTGCCGTTCGCACTCTTGCGGACGCAGACCCCGGATCCTCAAGGTCGCTGCCGCGCGGTTTCCTGCATACAGACTCTCCCGCGCGTCATTACCTGATCGTGTCAACGACTTTGAACGCGTCCCGCCACTCGCGCGCGCGTTTCTCGGCGCCGGCGAGTTGGGCGGGCGTGAGGTTCGTGCCGACCCCGTCGCGATCGTTGACGAACTGCTGCCGATCTTCGCCGGCCGCGCGCGCCGCAGCGATGTCGAGCCACTTGTAGGCTTCGACCAGATCCCGCGTGCCACCATCGCCCGTGAAGTACGACAGCCCCAGGGAGTGTTGAGCCGCCGCATATCCTTGATCAGCAGCCTGCCTCCACCAGTACACCGCCTGCGCCCCGTCCTGCGCCACGCCCATACCGGTCGCATACGACACGCCGAGGTTGTGTTGCGCGGTTTCGTCTCCCTCCGCCGCCGCCTTGCGCCACCACCGGACGGCTTCGGCCGGGTCCCGGGCAACGCCGTCGCCGGTCGCATAGGCCACGCCCAGGTTGCCCTCCGCGGTCGCGTGTCGTTGTGCCGCGGCCTTCCGCCACCACCGGACCGCCTCTTGAGGGTCGCGCTTCACTCCGCGGCCGCTGAGGTACAGGATGCCGAGCGTGTTTTGAGCGTCCGCGAGCCCCTGGGCCGCCGCTCTGCGCCACCACCGGACAGCTTGCGCCAGATCCGGATTCACGCCTTGGCCACTCTCATACATGAAGGCGAGGGAGTTCTGCGCTTCGGCAAATCCGTGATTGGCCGCCTTGCGCCACCATTGCGCGGCCTGCGCGAAATCCAGCGTGACGCCGGTCCCGTTGAAGTACATGACACCGAGCGCGTTTTCCGCCGGGGAAAACCCCTGCGCGGCCGCCTTCCGCCACCACAGCAGCGCCTGCGGCAGGTCCTGAGGCACGTCGCGTCCCTCGTGATACATCACGCCGAGCGAATCTTGCGCCCGCGCAAGCCCCTGGTCCGCCGCCTTGCGCCACCACTGGATGGCCTGCGCCGGATCGCGCGGCACAGCCTCGCCCCTGATGTACGCCACGCCCAGGTCGTACTGCGCGCGCGCGTCTCCCCGTTCAGCCGCCTGGCGAAGCGGCTGGAGGCGATCCTGTGCGGCGCCGCTCGCGCCACAGAGAAGCAGGCCGATGATCAAAACCGCGACCTCGGCCGCCAGCCGCTCGACATCCGCATGCTTGATGTTCAGGGCCATCGCGGAACGATCATTTGGTTGAATGGTGTAACTTGTCAATTGATATCATTGCTATCATCTTGATCGATGCCCGGCACGGAGGAGAACCTGATGGGACAACTCATCGTGCGGAACGTTGAAGACGGACTGTTATGCGTCGATCGGTCCGCCAACGTGCTGGCCTACGTCCGCGAGCTGCTGCGGCAGGCGGGGCTACGGCGTCATGACCGCGGGCAGCTTGCCGGATGCGCTCATTCTGCTGCAGGCCACGCGGTATGGGCGAAGTGTATCGCGCGCACGACACGAGGTGGGGAATTGATCGTCATCACCTCAATCAACGGGGTTCGTCGGACGGATACGTCCTCGCTGTGCCGACAGCGAACAATTTGCACTTGACAGAGCGGACCGGGGTCAGCGTATATTCAATGTAGATACATGGCTACAGTGACGCAGATTGCAAAGTGGGGCAACAGCTTGGGCCTACGTCTCCCGAAATCGGTCGCGCTCGAGGCCCGGGTCGATGAGGGCGATAGGGTCGATGTGTCGGTCAAGAACGGCGCGATCGTGATCCGGTCAAGTCGCCCGACGTATGCCCTTGACCAACTCGTCGCCAAGATTACGCCGCGGAATCGGCACGACGAGAGCCACTGGGGCAGGCCGATCGGCCACGAGGTGTGGTAGCCCGCGCGTACATTCCAGACGGCGGCGATCTGGTGTGGCTGACATTCGATCCCCAAGCCGGTCATGAGCAGCACGGTCGACGGCCGGCGCTGATCCTCTCCCCGCGCATCTACAACTCGAAAGCACGCCTCGCCATCGCCTGCCCGATTACGAGCCAGGTGAAGGGTTACCCGTTCGAGGTCCCGTTGCCTCCCGGCGGCACGATCTCTGGAGTTGTCCTTGCGGACCACGTGAAAAACCTCGACTGGCAGGCGCGGCGAGTTGTATTTGAAGCGAAGGCTCCGGCCGACATCGTCACCGACGTGCGCGAACGACTCCGGGTGTTGCTCGGACTGTAGAGATAACCAGAATGTGTCAACGTCGCGAGCCTCGGACTGGGTCCTGATTGGACGCTATCCGACGCTCGATACGACTCTCCCGGCCGCGCCGTCCACGACGATTCTGAGACGTGCGGCAGGAGGCCTTCGCGCTTGCGCGCGTCTGCATGCGAAGCCGCAGCGAGGCATCGACGTGAGTTCGCCGCGGGGGTGGGGCCCCGCGGCCAGTGAAAGAATATTGACCCCGAGCCCATGCCGCTGCTAGTCGGAACTCGCCTCGGCTCGTACGAAATCGTCGTGCTCATCGGCGCCGGCGGGATGAGCGCCAGCGGCTATGCCGAAGCTGCGGCCATGCGAAGCCGCAGCGAGGCATCGGCGTG
>JAHFUI010000023.1:12828-41276 GCA_023265175.1 Acidobacteriota bacterium | reverse complement strand
GCGCCGAAGACGTCGTTGACGAACGCCAGCAGCCGCGGCGCCGACCGAAAGCTGACCGAGAGCGCGCGCCGGGGCTGGCCTTCGGGTCGAAGGCTCGCGATGAACCGTGCGGCCTCGTCGAGCAGCGCCACGTCGGCGTCGCGGAATCCGTAAATCGATTGCTTCCGATCGCCCACGATGAAAATGGAGGGCGACAGCGCGTCGGCTGACGCGCCCAACCCTTCACCCCAACTTCGGACGAGCTGCTCGACCAGGGACCATTGCACGCGATTGGTGTCTTGAAACTCGTCGACGAGCACGTGGTGGTATCGCGACTCGAGCCGGAATCGACTGCGCGCGAATTCGTCCATCTGCCTCAGCAGATCGACCGCCCGTTCAAGCACTCCGGAAAAGTCGAGCAGCGCGCGGGCGTCGAGTGTTCGCCGATAGTGCGCGATTGCGATCGTGGCCATGCGCCACACGCCGCGCGACAGGACGACGTTCAGATCCCGCCGAAACGCGCGGATGGCCTCCGCGACAGCGGGAGCGATCGCCGCCGCCGCCTCTCGATGCTTTCTCCAAGCGGCTTCCGACTCGCAGTCGGTGCCCTTGAAACGGGTGCCGGCGAAGCGCTCGCCCCGAGGCTTTCCCTCCTGGGTCAGGAAGTACCCGCGCAGTCGATCGATGAAGGAACGAAACGCCGCCTGGCCCGCCCGGGTGTCGAAGTCAGCCACGTTTGGGACGGTTTGACGATCACCGCCTAATGCGGCGATATCGGACGCCAGCATCGCGAACTGCGGGTGCCCGAGCGGCCCCGATTCAAGAAACTTCGCGAGACCTCCGGGGGCTTCGGTGAACAATTGCCGAAGCCGCTCCGCCGCGGCACGGCATGCCGTCGCCGCGGTGAGATCGCGGGGCCCAACCGCGAGGTAACGACGCAGTAAGTCCGGCGCGACCAATCGGCGGTCGACGAGCGCCGCCAGACCCACGCGCAGGCGATGTTCGCCCAACTGCGCGAACACGAGCGCGACATCATCATCATCTCTGGCCAGCGCCCGGCAGATGCGCAGCGCCCCGTCGAGCGCTTCCGCAATCAGTCGCGGGACCTCGGTGTCGTCGGCCAGCTCGAACGCGGGATCGACGTCAGCCTCGAGCGGGAACTCGCGGAGGAGCGCGAGGCAGAAGGCGTCGATCGTCGAGATCGCGATGTCGCCAAGGTGGTCGCGGAGATCCCGCCACCGCGCGGCGTCGAGCGCGGAGGTCCGGCTCGCTTCCTTCAATCGCTCCACGATCCGCTGCCGCATTTCCGCGGCGGCCTTGCGCGTAAACGTGATCGCGAGGATGTGTTCGGGATCGACGCCGGCTCTCAGGAGGTTGACGTACCGTTCGACGAGGACCCGCGTCTTGCCAGTGCCGGCGGACGCTTCCAGGACGACGTTCTCGGCGGGATTGACGGCGTACGTACGGGCGTTCCAGTCGACAGTCGACAGTCGCCGGTCGTCGGTCGTCAGACGAGCGTCAGTCGGGCTCCGACTGACGACTGACGACTGATGACTGTCGACTGGCGACTGATGACTGACGACTGACGACTGATGACTGTCGACTGGCGACTGATGACTGTCGACTGACGACTGATGACTGTCGACTGCGTCGTCGTCGAACGGCAGCTTGGGATCAGACCTCACCGACGTAATCCTTCCGGCACACTGCCGCGTACGTGCAGATCTCGCACTGATGCACGTCGTGCGGACGTGGCGGGAACTCGCCGCGCCCGATGGCATCAACCGCCTCGACGAGACGGTCCTGCGATTCGAGCAGCACGCGGTCGCGGTCCGTGGACGAGAACAGCGGGACGACCCGTTTCGGACCCTTGAAGGCGAGATACGCGGCCTCTCCGATCGTCCACGTCTTGCCCAGGTAGCCGCTGAGCCGCTGCTCGGCGCACAGACCGTAAATCGCCAGCTGCAGCGCGCGCGCACGGTTGGGCGGCCATCCGAGCTTGTAATCGATCAGCCGGAACGTGCCGTCCTCGAGCAGATCCAGGCGATCCGCTTTCCCTCTCAGTGAAATGGCGCGTGAACCCTCGGAGGTTTCGAAGGTGAAATCGCCGTCCAACCGATGCTCGAGCAGCCTCTCGACGACGCCGACCCGCCGCTCGACTTCCATGCGCAGCACGGCCTCGCCCAGACCGACCGCCGCCGAAGATCCGAGGAGACGCGTGCGTTCCAGACCTGCTTCGGTGTCGGACAATGCACCGAGGCTGCGCTCGACGACCTGCTCGAACAGGGCACGCGCCTCGTCAAGATTTTCGGGGACGACCGCCTGATGTCCGCCCGCTTGCCATTCTTCGAAGAACTTCTCGAAGACCTCGTGGACAAATTGACCCTGCTGACGCGGATCCATCACCTCTTCATCGTCGGGTTCTTCTTCGAGCCGGAGCACGTGCTGCGCGAAAAACTTGAACGGACATTGGAGGTACGCCTCGATCGCGCTGACCGACCATGGACCGACGGGCGGGGCGTCGGCCTGCCCGTGAAACATCGGTTCGGCTGCGGCCGTGCGCGCGAGGCGCATCTCTGTCCAGTCGCGCGTCTCGGGATCCAATGGATCAAGGGCGACCGGATGCAGTGAGAGTGCCTCGTCCACGAAGATTCGCCCTTCCGGCGACGCTTCACGGGAGGCCGTCGAGAGGCTGGCTCGAGGCACGTCTTCCAGGAGCGTCGACGGTTCGACCAGCGCTTCATCATCGAGTGTGATCGTGGACAGCGAGACACGTCCCGCGGACGACCCAAGCAGATCAATGAACCGCGCTTCGGCCGCGGCCCGCCAGTCCTTCTCCGATGGCCAGCCGAGCGCACTGAGAAGCGCCGGCGAATAGAAGATGTTGCGCCGCGGGCTCTCGGGCCACTCGCCTTCGATCAGACCGACAATTGCGATCTCATCGAAGTCGCCGTACCGAGCCGCGTGCTCGTCGACCAGATGCACGCCCGCCTGATCCCAGGGCACCGGCGAAAACGTGAGGTCTTCAATCCAACGCCGGACCGTCGATGCAAGGCCGTCGACGTTCACCGGGGCATCGTCATGCGCGAGACTTGCGGCGGCCAGCGCTTCCAGTGTGTCGACGATGGCCGTACGCGCGCGAAGCTCGCGTGCGAGCTCGCCGCAGTGTCCGCTTTCAGGCGGACCGTTGACAGGCACGGCCTGCGCTCTGTGTGACTCCAGAAACGAAAGCAACCGCCGAATCTGCGTCGACCTGGCAGCCGCCGTGCGCAGCGGTAGAAGTTCCTCGGCCGCGCCCACCGCCGCGCGGACTGCCGGCCATGCCTCGCGATGCCGGCCGCCCGCCTGCCAGGCGACGGCGAGCTGCGACAGACGATCGAAGTCGCCGAGGTAACGGGCATCGCTCAACGCGCGATCGAGCACGGAAATAGCCCGGCGGTCGACCGGCGTCTTGTCCCCGAATGCGAAATGCGGAGAGCGAAGCAGCGCAATCAAGGCACCGCGTGTAAACGACGAAGCGACGAGCTCGAAGACCAGATCGAGTGCGGCAGCCAACGGCTCGGCGGCGAGCGGCAGCGCGTCCGATGTTTGAAACGGGATCCTCGCGCGGTCCAGGACGCTGCGCGCGAGATACAAGTAGGGCAACGGGCGCTTGTAGACGACAGCGACACGGTCCAGCGGCAAAGCGCTCAGACCGGCCCGCGTCTGTTCGCGTCCGTCCGCCTTCAGCCGGCGTGCGATGCCGATCAGCTCTTCTTCGCGATCGCGACTGGAGAACCACGTCCGATCGGACGGCGCCGCGGGCACCGACAGCAGCGGCCGCGGTGTGACCGGGCCGTCCCATTCGGTCTCTTCCAGACCGGGCAGCCAGTCGTGAATCCGCTGGTGAAAACCGGAGGCGAGGACGGCGTCGGTGGCGACCAGGTCGATCGTCGCCAGTCCAGGCAATCGTGTCAGCAGATCGAAATCGGCGGCGTAGAGGCCGTCCGGATCGGCAATCCAGTCGGCGACGGTGATGATCACCTCGCGGAGCGTCGACGATCGGTCGGTGAGCAGCCGTTCCCGCAACATGTGCTCGTCACAGCCGCCGGACTCCGCGGCGCGGCGCTCGTTGGCGCGAAAGGTCGCTGCCATCAGGCGCGTCTGCTGGAGCATCCGGTGGGCGCCGCGATCGAATTCGGCGTCACGCTGCAACGTCCCCTCGAGCAGCTCCTCGAACCGCTGGACCTGCTGTCGCTGACGCCGCAACTGATCGTAGAAGCGAAGCATTTCCGCCACGAGACCGGGTCGGAGGTGAAAGGCGAAGCTCTCGAGCTTCGTCGAGGCTTCGCGTGCCGCCGCCTGCACGAGCACATCGCGCTCGTAGGGCGTCAGCCGGCGGAGAGGGTTGGTCAGACCGTTGTGCAGCCGATCGTAAAGCTCCTCGCGGGTGACGAGATCAGGCAACGTCTCGCCGAATCCCCGCTGCCGAATCGATCGACCGAGCTGTCTCGCCGCGCCAGCGGTCGGGACGACGACAAGAGGAAGACAACTCCTGTCCGCGCTGTTGAGCAAGCTGACAATTGCGTCGCGGAAGGCGTGCAGATCGGGGACGCGTACGAGCCGCGTCCTGCGGGGTGTTATCACTGCAATTGGGGCGGGCGGAGCAGCGACTGGATTTCTGTCTTGGCCCTGGCGCTGAGCATCAGCGCGCCGGCCGCGGCGGACGAAGCGTCCCAGGCACGCGCGATGTCGCCGGACCGCGTGGCTTCGCGACGAATCTCCGCGGCAGTATCCGCGAGGTGCGCGGCGCTGGCCAGGATCGCGTGCGCGGCCTGACACTCCTCCGGCGGCACGATCTCTTTGATCAGCTCGAGTACGCGCTCGATCCGCCGCTGCACGAGGGCCAGTGCCCCCTGGGTCGAGCCGGACAATTCCTTGATGTTCTCGAGTGGCTCCTGAAGGCCGCGGAAGATGCCGAGCGCGGTGGCTATCGCGGTGCCGTAGCGCCGCAAGACCGGGGCACGCAGCGCCCAACGGTCGCGTGCGAGCCGAAGCCGGCGCGCTGCATCGAGCCGTGCCTCCACGACGGCAATCGCGCCAATCATCGCGTCCGGTCGTCTTGCGCCGAGCGCCGCGTCGTGCCGTTGGAGGCCTTCGAGAACGCGTCTGACGCCGAGCACATCGCCGTTGCGGGCACGCTGATCCGCCTGACTGAGCAATCGCCGAATCATCGACTGATACGAGCGTTCGACGCGGAGGTCGGCATCAATCGCCGCCGTGGTCTTCGCCCGAATCGCATCGGCCCATCCGCCGGGCAGCGCGGCCGCGTCGCGGTCGAGCCCGACCAGCACCACGGCGAGGAGCGATCGCCGGTCCACGGCTGATTCGGTGAGCTGCGACACGGCGAGCAGCTGCTCGATCGCTTCCTTCGGCGTCGGCACCGGCAACAACGGCTCACTGAGAGCCGGCGGCTCGGCCAGTGCGACCAGGCTCAGGTCGAAGCGATTGCCGCCAGCCGACGCGCGCAAATCGGCAATCGCCTCATCCAGCACGGAGAGCATCTGGCGTACGTCCGAGATCCGGTAGTTGAAGTGATCCTGCGGCCATTCAGCGAGCGTTTTCCTCGCAGATTCGACGATGGCCAGGCGCCTGGCGGGATCGGTCGTGAATGCCACGTCGTTCAGTGCGGCGGCGACCGCGTTGCTGAGCGCGACATAATCGTTCTCAGCCTGCGTGGCCAAGTAACGGGCGGCGCGGGCTGCGTCGGCGTATCGGTTGGTGCGTTCCCAGTCGACGCGATTGGCGAGCATGTTGACCAGTTGCAGCGCCGGATTGGGTGCCGAGGCGGTCGGCATCGAGAACACGACGCGATCGGCGACGCGGGCGAATTCGCCGTAGCTCACGAGCGACGTGCCGTCCCACAGGAACACGCGCAGCAAGGTCGCTTCGTCGGCGGCGACCGACGGACGCACCGCAGTCAGCAGGCACAGCATCGCCACTGCAGCCGCGGAGGTCCAGCTTTTCATGGAAATTCAAGCGTAGTGTGCGGTGCGGATCTCGTCAAGCGATCCGCGTACGCCCGGAGAAGTGCGGACCTGTGGAAAACCTGTTGATGTTCGGTGAAAATCCTGTGGACCTAACGACACGAAAATTTTTTTCCCCGCGCGACGCCAATTGTGCAGGCGCCTTCGTCTGGCGCTTCGCTTGATCGCGGCGCGCCGCCGCGCAAGAATGTGCGCTCCCCCACGACAGCGCGACCACTACTCGTGACAAACGTCGTTCACCGCTTCGAACAGTCCATCGCAGGACGTCCCTATCTCATCGAAGTCGCGGCGGTCTCGCCCGATCGGTGGCGCGCCTACATCGTGCGGGTTCCCGGCGTGCCGACCGCGCTGATGCCGTTTTACGGCAGCACGCCGGACGAAGCTGCGGGACTCCTGAGCGCGTGGCTGAACCGCGCGCACCAACGCGCGGCGGGTAACGCCAAGGGATAGGATGAGGGGATGACAGCCCCCTCGGCAAGCGGGCGAGCCGCTGCGCTGTCCCTCGTCGCCGCTGTCGCTGCTTTCTGGCTCGTGTTCCCGTCGCTGCTGGCGCACCCGCAGTCCGCGCCTTCTCAAACAGCCAAAAGCCCGGATTTCGATCTTGTGGCTCGGCAACAGGCCGAGACCGACCGGGCATGGCGTGCCGCGAGCGACGGGCGGATGCAGATGAACAAGATTACCTATCGCAGCCGCGCCGATGGCCTGGACGTCCCCGCGTTCGTGTTTCAGCCGCTGAAGACGCGCGGCCCACGCAGCCATCCCGCCATCGTCTGGGTTCATGAGGATGTTCGGGGCCACCTGTACGAGCATTACATTCCTTACATCCGCGAAGCCACCTTAAAGGGCTACATCGTCATCGCGCCGGAGTACCGCGGCGGCATTGGGTACGGGCAGCCGTTCTACGATGCGATCGATTACGGCGGCTCCGAGGTCGACGATGTGGTGACGGCCGCCGACGTGCTCAGGACGAGGTATGCCGCCGTCGATCCGAATCGCATCGGTGTCATCGGCTGGAGCCACGGCGGGTTGATCACGTTGCTGTCGGTGTTTCGCAACCCGACGCTGTTCAAGGCGGCGGCGGCGCTGGTGCCGGTGGCGAATCTGTTTCAACGTCTTGCGTGGAAAGGGGTCGAGCGGCAGCGGCAGCTGATCGATCCGCAGAATCGCTTTGGCGGCCCGCCCGCCGAGAAGCATGCGGTGTACAAAGAGCGATCACCGCTCTTCGGCGTCGATCGGCTGCAGATTCCGCTGTTCGTCACGGTCGCGACCAACGACGAGGACGTGAACATCGAGGAGAGCATGCAGCTGGTCGACGCGCTGCGGGCGCGCAAGCCGCAGCTCGCCGAAACGAAGGTGTACGACAACCCACCCGGAGGCCACCGGTTCGACCGGCGCGTCGATTCACGCACGTGGCAGCCGGAGAACACATCCGAGCAACGTGACTCCTGGCAGCGTGTCTGGGCGTTTCTGGACAGAAATCTCGAGTTGGCCACGCCGGCGTCAGACACCGCATCGACGACGGAGCGTTGACCACCCGCGTGCAGCGGCTTAGAATTGAAGTTCACCCAAACGACGTGCGGGCATATGTGGGCCAGTAGCGCAGTTGGGAGCGCGCATGAATGGCATTCATGAGGTCACCGGTTCGATCCCGGTCTGGTCCACCAACCTTCGCTCGCCGGCCCCCGCTTCGCCGCCGCTGCTATGGCTGCCGGGGTGCCGCCGCTGTCGGCACCGTCGATGCCGGCAGCGGCCAGTGGCCGTCGAACGGTGGCCAGTTCGGTACCGCAAGATCGGCCGGCGGGTAGAACATCGCCGTGTAGATCGTCCGGATCTTCGCGTCATCTATTACAAACCATTCGCTGAAGACGTTGCGCGGTGTCGGCGATCCGGGGCGGCGGATGAAGACAGCGCAACCCAGCACTACCTGTGCCTCTTCGTCCACCAGCGGGATCCGGCGCGCGACGACCATCTGCAGGTTGAAGTTGGCCAGCCCCGATACGCAGTCGTTCGCGGCGGTCGCCGGGGCGGCTCGCCCCGCTGGCGGCGCGGCGGGCGTAACAGGCGGGAGGAAGCGCCCCGGCGGCGTCGGCGTTCCGTTCTCCACGCGGCCGCAGCCAGAGTGGGTCAGCGCGACGGAGTTGTCGTGCGACGTGATGGCGTCAAAGTAGCTGTTGACGATGCGGACGAGCGTCTCGCGGTCGGCGCGCTGGTTCCGTGGGACGACGCGACTGGGCGGCGGGTTCTGCGCCAGGTAGTCCGGATTCAGGAGATTGGCCGGTGGCCGGCCGGGCTGCCGCGGGCCGTTCAGGCCGGGATCATCGGGACGCGCCAGGTACCATTCTGCCTCGGTGAGCTGCCGGTTCTCGACGCGCACGCGCATCGTCACAAGGATCGTGTTGCTGCCCTCTTCCACCGTGCCGTAGTACGCGGCCTGACCGGTGACCGTGTCCAGATACCGCCGCTGCACTTTGCCCAGACCGGTCACCGTCTTCCAGACGCCGTTGCCAGGCCGCACGTTGATGGCGTTCTCGGTTTGACGGAACCCGACGACGAGCGGGACAGCGGCCGGATCGTGCTTGACGACCGCCGCGAGGTACTGGTCCAGCATCGTGCCGAGGCAGGCCCTGTCGCACGCCGATTGTGCCGACGCTCGCGCCACTCCCGCGGCCATGACCATTGCGCCGACGACGATCCACCGCACATACCTCGACATCGCTCGCCCCCGTTGTGTCCTGCGCCTGAACGGCTGTTCACTGCCGCGACGGATCTGGCCTGCGCTGATCGCCCACGCCGTCGGCCCGTAAGTATAGCCCTGCGGGGGAGGTTCACGTCACGAACTCTGTTCCGGTCAACCTCCGCCTCACGCCGGCGAAGCTGAGGTCGATATCGAAGCGCCCGGCCACGCCCGTGCGCAGCCCGTCGGATTTGCACCACGGGCTACTATGGGGCGCATTTCCACCACGCGTTGATCCATAATGTCCCCGGACGAGAGGGCAAAACGACCATGAAGAACGTGATCGTCATGCTGGCGTTCGCGATGACGATCGGCCGGCCCGTCTTCGCGCAGATCAGCATCGAAGGCGAGTGGATGGGACGCTACCTCGAGGATCAGATGGACCGTGTGCCCGGCGGCCACTGGGGCGACTACACGGGCCTTCCGATCAGCGAGGCCGCGCGCTTCTACGCCGACAGCTGGGACGTCTCACGCGGCTCGGTGCCCGAGCACCAGTGCCAGGTCTACAACGTCGCGCACATCTTCCGCGGCCCGCTGCAGTTCCGCGCGTGGAACGAGCGCGATCCCGATTCGCAGGAAGTCATCGCGCTCAAGATGTACCTCGGCACGTACGAGCAGTGGCGCACGATCTGGCTGGACAGCCGTTCGCATCCGGCCGACTACATGCCGCACACGTGGATGGGATTTTCCACCGGCGAATGGCACGGCGACGACCTCGTCGTCACGACCTCGCACATCAAGGCTGAATATCTCCGCCGCGAAGGCATTCCGTTCAGCGACCGCCTGACTGTCGTCGAACATTTCATCCGCCATGGCAACGTGCTCACGCACGTCATGATTGCGACCGACCCGGTGTATCTCACCGAGCCGATGATCAACACGGAAGAGTTCGTCGTCATGGATCGCAGCAACACGAACTGGGTCTACAACTGCGAGACCGCCGAAGAGGTGCCGCGGCTGAAGCACGACGCCCCGCATTTCCTGCCGGGGCAGAATCCGAACCTCACGTACTTCGCCGATCAGGTCGGCCTGCCGCAGGAGGCCGTCCACGGCGGCGCCGAGACGATGTACCCGGAATACCGCGTGAAGCTGCGGCAGATGATGCAGGGGACCAAGTGATGGCCGCGCCTGGCTTCTCAGTGCTCTCAGGGCGGCCCTTTCAGGACCGCCGACGCAGGGCCAGGAGCCCCGCGCTACTTCTGGTGCTGCTTGCTGTTCTGGCCGCGCGCCCGCTCGCGCAGGAGCGGTTCATCGACGTCAACCGCGGAATTCAGGATGCCGGCGTCAACGGACCGGTCAAGACCGTCCACGTCTCGGGCGGCGTCTACGTGCTCGTCGGCGGCGGCGCGAACATCGTCGTGCAGGTGGGCGACGAAGGCGTCCTCGTCGTGGACACCGGCGCGGCCGCCGCCGCGGACAGCATCCTGGCGGCGATCCGCGATCTGTCGAAACGGCCCATCCGCTGGATCGTCAACACGACGCTCGACCCGGATCACGTGGGCAACAACGAGCGCATGTCGAACGCCGGACGCACGGTCAACGGCAACCCGGCCGCGATCATCGCGCACGAGAAGCTGCCGATCCGGATGCTGAAGCTGCCGGTGCCCGTGCCCGTCAGCGCGCGCCCGCTCAACACGTTCTTCGGCGATGTGCGCGATCTCTACTTCAACGACGATCCGATCTTCATCTACCGTTCGCCGGGCCACACCGACGGCGACGTGCTCGTCCACTTCCGTCGTGCCGACGTCATCGCGGCGGGCGAGACATTCCTGACGACGACGTACCCGGTGATTGACATGGCGAACGGCGGGACCACGCAGGGCTTCATCGACGGGTTGAACAGGATTCTCGATCTCGCGGTGCCGAAGCACCTCGAAGAAGGCGGAACCTACATCGTTCCCGGCCACGGCCGCATCTGCGACGAAGCGGACGTGCTCGAGTACCACGACATGATCGTCATCGTGCGCGATCGCATCAGAGACGCGATCACGAAGGGCATGACGCTCGATCAGATCCAGGCGGCGCGGCTGACCCGCGACTACGATCCGCGCTATGCGGCCGCGTCCGGTCCCGCCTCCACAGCGAAGTTCGTCGAATTCATCTATCGCGACCTGAGCGCGAAGCAGTAGTCATGAAAAGGCTGTTCATCGGTTCGACGTTGTCGATTGCCTTTGCCCTGATTGCGTTTGGGGTTGTGTCGGGACAGCAGCGCGGCACCGGCGGCCGCGGGCAGCCGCCGCCGCTTTCGGCGCAGCAGGCCGCGCCGATCGATCTCACCGGCTACTGGGTGTCGGTCGTCACCGAAGACTGGCGCTGGCGCATGGCGACGCCGCCGCGGGGCGACTATCAGAGCCTGCCGCTCAACCAGGCGGCGCGCAAAGCCGCCGACGCGTGGGACCTCGCGAAGGACGAGGCGGCCGGGCTGCAGTGCAAGCCGTACGGCGTCGGCAACATCATGCGGCAGCCGGGCCGGCTCCACATCACGTGGCAGGACGAAAGCACGTTGACCTTCGAGTTCGACGCGGGCACGCAAACGCGCCTGCTGCACTTCGGTGCGGCGTCCGCGCCAGCGGGTCCGAAGACCTGGCAGGGCCATTCCGTGGCGGAGTGGGTGAGGCCTGGACGCAACAGCGTCGCCGACCCGCGCATCGCCGATCAGGTGGGCACGGTCCCTGGGGGCGGAGGCGCGGGCCTGCGCGGCGCACCGCCACGGAGCGCGACGATGTTCGAAGGCGGCGCGCTCAAGGTGACGACGACCAACTTCCGCGACGGCTACCTGCGCAACAACGGCGTGCCGTACAGCGAGAACGCGTCGCTCGTCGAGCACTTCGATCGCCTGCCCACGCATCCCAACGGCGATGTGTGGCTCGTCGTTTCCTCGATCCTCGAGGATCCGACGTACCTCACCGCGCCGCTGTACCTCAGCACGCAGTTCAAGAAGGAACCGAACGGCGCCAAGTGGACTCCCACGCCGTGCAACACTGATCCGCCGTCGATGCCCCGGACGAAGTAGGGCGGCCCTTTATCAGCGTCGTGTGCACTCTTCGGCCGGCAATGGCTTTGCGCCTCGGGCGGCATGTCCCTCGTCAAGGGCTTCGCCATGATGTATGCTATACATCATGAAACGGACGCAGCTGTACCTGGACGACGACATGGCCAGAGTCCTCGCGACCGTCAGCCGCCAGCGAGGCGCCACGATCTCGGAGCTGGTGCGCGAGTGCGTGCGGGAGAAGTTCGGACAGACAGGCGCGCTCGACAAGGGGACGATGGCCCGCCGGCTCGCCGGGATCTGGAAGGACCGCACCGACCTTGGCGACACCGGCCGATTCGTTCGGAGGCTCCGCAAGGGGACCCGCCGCCGGAGGCTGAGGCTTGCCTAAGATCCTGCTCGATTCCGACGTCATCATCGAGTGGCTTCGGGGCCATTCCCCGTTCACGCAGCAGATGGTCCAGTTGATCGAGGCGCACGGGGACCTGTGCTGGACCCCGGTGTCCATCGCCGAAATCCTCGCCGGATCGCGCAAGAGTGAGGACGAAGCGATCGCCGACCTGTTCCTCCTGCTCGAGGCCCTGCCGCTCACGACCGATGTCGGCCGGAAGGCGGGGGAGTACCTCAAGTCCTACGCGAAGTCGCACGGCGTGGAGCTCGGCGATGCCCTGATTGCCGCGTCGGCGTCCTCGAGCGGCCGGCAGCTGTGGACGCTCAACAAAAAGCACTATCCCATGAAGGAGATCCGCTTCTTCTCGTGCCCGCCCTAGCCGTCTCGACTCCTACGACTTGCACCAAACGGGTCAAGTTTTCAGTCAAGGCTTCTAGCAGCCCGTGGTCAGTCGGTGTCGGGACGGTGGTAGAGTATGCGAGGCGGGTGCAACGTCTTTCACGCCGGGAGCGTCAACTGTTTTTTTGGTGAGGTAAGAACCATGCGACAGCGAGCACTCGTAACCTCGATGGCGGCTGCCTTGCTCTGGTTCGTTCTTAACGAGCCGGCTCAGGGTCAACGGGGCCAACAGGTCCAGTTGCCCGACGGGAATGGCAAGGAGCTCGTCCAGACGACCTGTGCCAAGTGTCATGCTCTCAACATGATTACCAACTCGTGGGGGAATACCCGCGAGGGATGGCAGGATCTCTTCAGCTCGATGGTCGAGTTGCCGAAGGATCAGGCTGCGGTGATGTCGCAATACCTGGCCACCAACTTCCCCGTGAAGCCGGCGCCGGAAGCCGTGGTGATCCCGGGCACCGCGAACGTATCGTTCAAGGAATGGCTGGTGCCCACGCTTGGCTCACGGCCCCACGACCCGCTGGCGGCGGCGGACGGCTCCGTGTGGTGGACGGGACAATTTGCCAGCAGGCTGGGACGGCTCGATCCCAAGACCGGCGCGATGAAGGAATATCCTCTAAAGACGCCGGACTCCGGGCCGCACGGCCTGGTGGAGGACAAAGCCGGCAACGTCTGGTTCACCGGCATCAACAAGAACTACATCGGCAAGCTCGATCCGAAGACGGGAGGTGTGACCGAATACCCGCTGCCCGAAGGCCCCCGCGGTCCTCACACGCCGATCTTCGATCAGAAAGGCACGCTGTGGTTCACGATCCAATCCGGCATGGTGGGCCGGCTCGTTCCACAGACCGGCGAGATGAAAGTCGTCGCGACGCCCAGCATGAACACGTATCCGTACGGCATCCAGGTGAATTCGAAAGGTGTGCCCTGGTACGTCGATTTCCGCGGCAACAGGGTCGGCAGCGTCGATCCGGTGACGATGCAGATTAAGGAATACACGCTCCCGAATCCCGACGCGCGTCCTCGGCGCATCGCCCTGACCTCCGACGACATGGTCTGGTATACGGACTATGCCCGCGGTTATTTGGGCCGGTTCGATCCCGTCACCGGCGCGGTCCGCGAATGGCCGTCTCCTGGAGGGCGGCAGTCTCAGCCGTATGGCATCACGGTCGCGGGCGGCGCGATTTGGTACAGCGAATCGGCGGTGAGACCGAATACGCTCGTGCGATTCGAGCCTGGGACGGAGAAGTTCCAGACGTGGATAATCCCGGCGGGCGGAGGCGTGGTTCGAAACATGATGACCACGTCGACGGGCAACCTCGTACTGGCCGAGAGCGGAGTGAACCGCGTCGCGGTGGTCGAGGTCAGGAGGAACTGAACCGGCGTCCGAATTTACACCGATGTAACACGCGTGAAGTACTCAGGACACACACGCCGCGTCGCTTCAGCGCACACTGCTCTTGCGGGCAACGGCGCTCGAAGAGGAGGTGAGTGTGGGACGTCGACGACTGGCTCCGGTGTGTGTGTCCTTCATGTTCGCTGCGATCGCATGCGGCGCCGGTTCCGCGTCGGCCCAAATCACGCAGGCCGCCCCCTATACGCCCCCTGACGACACGCCGTCGATCCGCGTGGGCGCGACGCTGTTCGGCGATTACACCTACACACAGAGCCCGCAGACGCCGGATTCCGACGGCAACCTGATCAACCCGAGCGAGTTCAGCGTGCGCCGCAGCTACATCAACATCACCGGAGACATCTCGCACCTCGTCGCGTTCCGGATCACGCCCGACGTCGCGCGCGAGACCAACCCGGCCAGCCCGCTGAGCGGCAGCCTGGAATTCCGCATCAAATACGCGTTCGCGCAGTTCAACCTCGACGACTGGATCACGAAGGGCTCGTGGGCGCGCCTGGGCATCCAGCAGACGCCCTGGGTCGACTTCGAGGAAGGGATCTATCGCTATCGGTTTCAAGGCACTGTGTTCTCCGAGCGCGAAAACTTCCTGTCCTCGTCGGACGCTGGGGCGTCGTTTCACTACAACTTCCCGTCCAATTACGGCGACGTCCATGTCGGGCTCTACAACGGGGAGAACTACAACAAGGCCGAGGTCAACGACCAGAAGGCGTTTCAGATCCGCGCGAGCGTGCGGCCGCTGGCGGGCGGCGCCCCGGTCTGGCGCGGGCTTCGCGCCCATGTCTTCTACGACGCCGATCACTACGTCCGGAATGCGGACCGCAAACGGTTTGTCGGCAGCGTTACCGTTGAACATGCGTACCTGAACGCTGGCGTCGATTATCTGAAGGCCACCGATCAGACGTCGATCACCAAGCCGGAGGGGACCGGTTCGGGGTACTCGGTCTGGGCGACGCCGAGGTCGCCGAAGGGCTGGGAAGGGCTGTTGCGCTTCGACCATCTGACGCCCAACACCGCGTCGGACCTGCAGACGCGGAACCGCACGATTGCCGGCGTGGCGTACTGGTTCCCGCATCAGGGCAGCGTGTCGACGGCTCTGCTGCTCGATTACGACGGCCAGACGTTCGAGAACGTGACGCCGGCGCAGCCGGCCCAGCGTAAGATCGCCGTGCACGCGCTGGTGAATTTCTAGGCGGAGGATGACCATGCAGCTCGCTCGTCACATCGTCGCCGCGGCGGTCTGCGCCGCCGCGCTCGTGACCGCGGTCGCCGCGCAGAACGCGCAGATCAACGGCGCAGGCGCCACGTTCCCGAACCCGATCTATTCGAAGTGGTTCGACGAGTACAACAAACTGCATCCGAACGTCCGCATCAACTATCAGTCCGTCGGCTCGGGCGCCGGCATCCGTCAAGTCTCGAATCAGACCGTCTTCTTCGGCGCCACCGATGGTCCGATGACGAATGAGCAGTTGCAGGCTGCGCCCGGGAAGATTCTGCATTTCCCCACGGTGCTGGGCGCCGTCGTGCCCGTGTACAATGTTCCCAACGTCCGCTCCGAGCTGAAATTCACCGGCCAGGTCCTGGCCGACATCTTTCTCGGCAAGATCGCCAGGTGGAACGATCAGGCGATCGCGAAGCTGAATGCCGGCGTCACCCTGCCGAACACCGACATCACCGTCGTTCATCGCTCCGATGGATCTGGCACGACCTACATCTGGGTGGACTACCTGGCCAAGGTATCGCCCGAGTTCAAGAGCAAGGTCGGCGTGAACACGTCCGTCAACTGGCCGACCGGCGTCGGCGGCAAGGGCAACGAGGGCGTGGCGGGTCTGGTGACGCAGTCGCCGGGGTCGATCGGCTACGTCGAGCTGATTTACGCGCTGCAGAACAAGATCAGCTACGGCCCGGTCCAGAACATGGACGCGGAGTTCGTGAAGGCATCGGTCGAGTCGGTGACCGCCGCCGCCGCTGCGGCCGCGGCGAAGATGCCGCCGGACTTCCGCGTGTCGATCACGAACGCGCCAGGAAAAGGCGTCTACCCGATCTCGTCGTTCACCTGGCTGCTCCTGTATGAAAGCCCGAAGGACAAGGCGCAGGCGAAGATCATGGTCGATTTCATGAAGTGGGCGCTGACCGACGGCCAGAGATTCGCCGCCTCGCTGGGCTACGCGCCGCTGCCCGAAGGCGTCGTCACGCTGGAGATGGCCGCGCTCGCGAAAGTAACGGTCGGGTAGATCTGGTGCGCGGCGATCTGGGATTCCGCGTCGGGACGGGGCTGTTCGGCCTCGTCCTCATCGCCATCGTCGTCGCGATCGGCTTCGAGCTGACGCGGGAGTCGATGCCGACGATCCAGAAGTTCGGGCTCAACTTCTGGCGCACGCAGACGTGGGACCCGGTCGCCGGCGATTTCGGCGCGCTGCCGTTCATCTGGGGAACGATCTACTCGTCCATCCTGGCCCTTCTGCTCGCTGCGCCCATCGCGCTCGGGATCGCGATCTTCACCGCCGAACTGTGCCCTGAGCCGATCCAGCGCCCGCTGATTTTTCTGACCGAGCTCCTGGCATCGATTCCGTCGATCGTGTACGGCTTGTGGGGCATCTTCGTGCTCGTGCCGGCGGTGCGCGCCCTCGAAGAGTGGGCGCCGCCGGTCCTGCGGCAGCTCCCGCTGTTCAGCGGTCCACGGCTCGGCGTCGGGATGCTGTCCGCCGGCCTGATCCTCGCCATCATGGTCATTCCATTCACCTCGTCGGTGGCGCGCGAGGTGCTCAAATCGGTGCCGGCCGCCCAGCGCGAAGGCGCCTACGCGCTCGGAGCGACGCGTTTCGAGGCCATTCGGGCCGCGCTCTTCTACGCTCGCACGGGAATCGTCGGCGCGGTGATGCTCGGCTTCGGCCGCGCGCTGGGCGAGACGATGGCGGTGACGATGGTGATTGGGAACCAGCCGACAGTGACCGCGTCGATCTTCGCCCCGCAGTACACCATGGCCGCCGTGATCGCGAACGAGTTCACGGAAGCGGCCGACCCGCTGCATCTGAGCGCGCTCGTCGAGATCGGGCTGGTCCTGTTCGCGATGACGCTGATCGTGAATGTGCTATCGCGCCTGCTCATCTGGAGCATGGCGCCGGGCGCGCAAGGGCCGGGCGTCGACGCGGCGGCGCCCGCGAAGCTGGCGGCCACATGAACCGCACCACCCGTCGCAAGGCGTTGTCGTCGGCGTTTGTCGGCTTTTGTGCGCTGTCGGTCTTGATTGCACTGGTGCCGCTGGCGCTCGTGCTGTCTTTCGTCGTGAGCCAGGGCATCAGGGCGATCAACGTCGATTTCTTCACGCAGATGCCCAAGCCGGTCGGCGAACCCGGCGGCGGGATGGCGAACGCGATCGTCGGCACGCTGATGCTCGCGGGCCTCGGATCGCTGATGGCCGTGCCGATCGGCGTGCTGAGCGGGATCTACGCGTCCGAGTATGCGGGGACGCGGATCGCGTCGCTGATCCGGTTCGCCGCCGACACGTTGAACGGCGTCCCGTCGATCGTCATCGGCGTGTTGGTGTACGGCATCGCGGTGCTGCCGTTCAAACAGTTCAGCGCGCTGGCCGGCGGCATCGCGCTCGGCATCATGATGATTCCGATCATCGCCCGCACCACGGAAGAACTGCTGCTGCTCGTGCCCGGCACGATGCGCGAGGGCGCGTTGGCCCTGGGCGCGACGCGGGCGCGCGCCGTCTTCACGGTGGTGCTCCCGGCGGCGCTGCCCGGTATCATCACCGGCATCGTGCTCGCTCTCGCGCGCATCTCGGGAGAGACGGCGCCGCTGCTGTTCACGGCCTTCAACAACCGGTTCTTCACCACCAGCCTGCGGCAACCGATCTCGTCGCTCACCGTGCAGGTGTACACCTACGCCAGCTCTCCCTACGCCGACTGGCAGCGTCAGGCATGGGCCGGCGCGCTCGTGCTCGTGACGATCGTGCTGCTGTGCTCGATCCTCGCGCGCGTCGCCACGCGGCGGCTCGAATCGATGCACGCCCGCTAAATTAGTGTCGTGTCGAAAGCCGTGGACCGGCAGGTCAAGCTGCCTGGTGAGTTCCAGCGATACCTCGCCGAACCGCGGTCGCGCCGGGCAACAGCTCAGGGCAACTCGGACGGAAGCGCAATGGGTATGAACGCGCCGGCCGCACGCCAGAACGTGCAATTTCTCCTTGCTTGTAACGAATACTCAACGATCCAGTGATGAATCACTTGCGACTCCCGTCATTTCGGCTGAGGCCTTTCCGACGGACTCACCGTCGAGCCTACGAGAGACAGGCGGCGCCGCAGTTTCTGTTTGATCGCCAGTCACTCGCGCATCGTTGCGTGGAGCGAAGGGCTGGGCGTTTCGCAATCGAGACCATTGAGCGCCCGACTCTTGTGGCGGGGAACCTGCCTCCGTGCAGCCTCAGGCGACGCGAAACTCGTGTCATCCTGCATTCGGAGGCACAAGGACGACCATCACGTCCGACCCATGCAATTCCGTTGCTTTAACGGGTAGCGGTGCGCGTGACTGGACGCTTTCGTTCTGCGGGCACGGCGAAGGAGAAACCGAGGCGGAAGCTCGGGAGCACCTTCGGCGGACGACGATGAACGTTGCTGGCGGCGCCGTGGCGCTGACGGGAGCGGGTTTGCACGAAGGACACCAGGCAAGAGGCCACCTTGTTGGCCAGGAAAGTTTTCGCTCACTTCTTCGCGATGGAAGTCACGTGGAAGTAGGGGTGAGGTGTTTACGGCAGCAAACGGAGTGATTTCACGTGCTTTGGCCGCACAGCCGCGAAGTGTCTCCGATCGAGCGTGAACACCACCTCGGCCTCGAGTCGCTCGGCAAGGGCGACGACCGACGCATCGGTTCCGCCGAGGGGAAGGTCGGCGTAGCGTTCGACCAACTCTCCGATTCGAACCCAGTCGTCCGCGTTAGGAGCCTCGACATCGACATCGCGAAGACTGCGAAGAAACCGCGCCTCGATCCTCGCGCCAAGACGGCTCCCCACCAGATAGGTCGTTTCCGCGACGACGAGGGCCGGAATCACGAGGCGGAGATCGGATCCCATCGGCGAAACGATCCGCGTGAAAGATCAGCCGTGCGTCGTGGTGGGCGTCCTCGGGGTGAAAGGACAATCGGCGATCGGCCAGGATCAGGACGACAACTTCCTGATGCCCTACACGACCGTGATGAAGAAGATCAAAGGGCAGCCATTAGCGTCTTCTTCGCCTATTACCCGGCGCGTCAAGCGGCGAGTCTCGACCCGATCGAAGCCTCCGATTCGAGTGACATCACCGACCGTGAGTGTTCGCTTGGTCGCAGCGCGAGCCGTCGTCGTCCTCGGCGCGTGGGCACCTGCCAGTTCCGCCTTCGCACAAGAACCGCATCCGATCGGCTCCTCGATTCGTAGAACGAATCGACGGTAGCGACGTCCGCCCAGTACCCGCGAAACAAGCACGAGTTTCCCCGAACGCGACGATCTGCCCGCCGCGGCCGAATCGGAAGATCCCCATCGCGGAGGCGTCCGCGATGACGACAGGCTGCGCCGCAATCGTTCGCACCGCGACATGTAACGGCCGTGTAAACGGATCGGGTACAATCCTCGGGTTTTGGGCTCCGACCGACGGAGCCTGTAGGGGCCGCACCGTGGCATGGCGACTGATTCCGCGCGAAGAGAAGTTCTTCAACGATTTCCAGGCGCTCGCCGACGAGCTGAAGATCGGCGCGGCGTTGCTCGAGTCGATGCTGCAGCCCGACCATCCGGTCTGGGACAAGGCGGACGAGATCAAGGAGGTCGAGCACAAGTGCGACTTCCTCACCCACGGCATCATTCAGCGCCTCAACCGGACCTTCGTCACGCCGCTCGATCGGGAAGACATTCACGCGCTGGCGCGGTCGCTCGACGATGTGATGGATTCGATCGACGACGCCGCCACGCTCATCCGCCTGTACCGGCTCGAAAACGTACGGTTCGGCGCGCGCGAACTGACGCAGATCATCACCTCCTGCACCCATCAGGTGCGGCTCGCCCTCGACGCGCTCGAGCACCAGAAGGGGATGCTCGGCCACGCGGTCGAGATCAACCGCCTGGAGAACGAGGCCGACCGCATCCATCAGCAGGCCGTCAGCCGGCTCTTCGATGATGAGCGCGATCCACTGACCGTCATAAAGTGGAAGGAGACGCTGGATTTTCTCGAGGACGCGACCGACCGGTGCGAGGACGTCGCCAACGTCCTCGAGGGCGTGATGGTCAAGCACGGATGACGCCGACGTTCTTCCTCGTGGCCGGCCTGATTGCGGTCGCGCTCCTCTTTGATTTCATCAACGGCTTTCACGACGCGGCCAACTCGATTGCCACGGTCGTGTCCACCCGGGTGCTCTCGCCGGGGAAAGCGGTCATCTGGGCGGCCTTCTTCAACTTCGTCGCCGCGTTCACCTTCGGCACGGCGGTCGCCAAGACCGTCGGTGCCGACATGATCGACATTCACCTCGTCACATTCGCCGTCATCCTCGCCGGCCTGGCCGGGGCGATCATCTGGGATCTCATCACGTGGTACTTCGGCCTGCCGACGAGCTCGTCCCACGCCCTCATCGGCGGCTATGCCGGAGCCGCGGTGGCGAAAGCCGGCTTCGTCGCCATCATTCCGAGCGGGTGGACGAAGACGCTCGTCTTCATCGTGCTGTCGCCGGTCATCGGCCTGGTGTTCGGGTTGGGGCTGATGACGGCAATCTTCTGGCTGTTCCGCTGGACGCCGCCGTCCCGGGTCGATCGCTGGTTCCGCCGCCTGCAGCTGCTGTCGGCGGCCTTCTTCAGCCTCAACCACGGCGCCAACGATGCGCAGAAGACGATGGGCATTATTGCCGGCGTGCTGTATACGGCGGGGTACATCCAGACGTTCTATATCCCCTACGGGGTCATCCTGATCGCGCATGCGGCGATCGGCCTCGGCACGCTGGCAGGCGGATGGCGCATCATCCACACGATGGGATCGAAGATCACGAAGCTGCAGCCGGTCAGCGGGTTCGCGGCGGAAACCGGTGCGGCGTTCGCGCTGCTGATCGCGACGCTGATCGGCGTGCCGGTGAGCACGACGCACGCGATCACCGGCGCGATCGTCGGCGTGGGCGCGACGAGACGGATGTCGGCGGTGAGATGGGGCGTGGCCGGCCGGATCGTGTGGGCCTGGGTGCTGACGATTCCCGCCGCGTTTACGATCGCCGCCGCCGCGTATTTGCTGCTGCGCCTCGCCGGCGCGCGCTGACGCGCAATTTACAATTTACAATATTTACAATTTACAATTTACAAAGGGGCCGGTAACGTGATCGTGAACCGTGCGCCGCCCTCGGCGCGGTTCTCCGCGCGCACCTCGCCGCCGTGCAGTTCGACCAGGTGCTTGACGATAGACAGTCCGAGCCCGGTGCCGCCAGGATCGCGCGCCCGCGACTTGTCCACCCGGTAGAAGCGTTCGAACACACGCGACAAATCCCCTTCAGGAATTCCCGGCCCTTCATCCGACACCGTGATGGCCACACGGTTACCCGCGCGCGACGCATCGACGCGAATCATCGTCTGCTCGGACGCGTACGTGGCGGCGTTGGCCACCAGGTTGCGCACGACGTCATGGAGCTTTGCGGCATCGCCCTGCAGTGCTGCTGCGTCACCTGCCACGGCCACCTCGACGCGCTGGCGGCGTTCGTCGAGCATGGCCGTCAGATCGTCGACGACGCCGCGGAGGATGCCGCGGACATCGCACGGCCCGACATCGAGCGTCTCCTGGCCGGCGTCGAGCCGGGCCAGCCGGAGCAGATCCCTGACGAGGCGCTCCATGCCCATCGTCTGACGCGCCACGATCTCGAGGAACCGCTGGCGCTCGGCGGCCGTGATGTCACCCTCCGAGAGCGCTTCGACGTACCCCCGAATGGCGGTCAGCGGCGTGCGCAGCTCGTGCGACACGTTGGCGACGAAATCGCGCCGGATCTGATCGGCGCGCCGGAGGTCGGTGATGTCGTGAAGCACCAGCACGGCGCCGTGCGATCCGGCCGAAACGACCGGCGCGGCGCGCGCCACGAGCGTGCGCGACGCGTCGCGCGGCGGCGAGAGCTGAAGGCCGTCCGGCGCCCGGCCCGCGAGCGCCGCGGCGACCAATGCCGCGATGGCGGGGTGTCGAATGCTTTCGACGTAATGGCGTCCTGGCACGAGCTCGTCGAGACGCAGCATGCGGCGCGCGGCGTCGTTGGCGAGCTGCACCCGGCCTTGCGGATCGACCACGATGACGCCTTCGATCATTCCGGCCAGAATGGCTTCTATCTGCGCGCGGTCCCGCGCCAGCTCCTCCAGCCGCCGCCCCAACTCCTGCACCGACCCGTCCAGCGCGCGAGCGACCATGCCGAGCTCATCGTCGCCGTAGTCGAGCAGGGGGGGGCGCAGGTCGCCGGCGCGGTAGCGTTGCGCGACCTCCGCGATCCGGTGAACGCGTTGTCCCAGCCGTCCGGAAATGATCCACGCGATTGCCGATGCGCTCACGAGCGCCACCCCGAGCGCCAGTAGCGTCAAGTTGAAGATGGGCCGCAGTTGCTGACGGATACCGGTAAGCGGGAGTGCGATGCGCACGAACGCGATCGCCCGATTCTGAACCGGCACCGCGACGTAGAGCATGTCGATCTTGAGCGTGTCGCTGTGGCGGCGCGATCGTCCGACGCCGGCGGCCTTTGCCTCGAGCACCTCCGGCCGCGTGCCGTGGTTTTCCAGGGCCGCCACACCTTCGAGCGTTTCCGCCGAGTCGCCGACCACCCGACCGTCTGCCGCGATCAACGTGACGCGCGCATCGAGCAGCCGACCCATGCGGTCCGCCTGATCGTCGAGCACCGGCAACGGAGAATCGGCTGTGACCACCGCGCTTCGCGACAGCAGCTCTGAGGCGAGACGGGCTTGGGCCACGAGAGTCTGCTCGAGCCGCTCGTCGGCGCGTACGCGCATCGACTCGGCAAACAGCACGCCGGCGACCACGAGCGCGATGACGGCGGTCGACAGCGCGCCCAGGAACAGCTTCGTGCGAAAGCTCGCAGTCGCCATCTTTCAGTCGACAGCCGTGGAACGGCCTGAAGGCCGTTCCTTACCTGACACCGATTGTCCTACGTGACACCGGTTGTCGGGGACGGTCTTGAGACCGTCCCTGGGCGGAAGGGCTCATTTGACTGGTGACCGACGACTGCCGACGAACGAGGGCTGCGGCGCCGGTTCAATCAGCTTGTACCCGAACTGCTTGACGGTGACGAGCGCGTCGGCGAGCAACGGCAGCTTCTCGCGTAAGCGGCGCACGTGTACGTCGACCGTGCGCGTGCCTCCGGTATAGCGATAGCCCCACACGTCGGTCAGCAGGACGTCACGCGACAGCACGCGGCCGCGGTGCTGCAGCAGGTACTCGAGCAGGAGGAATTCCTTCGCGGTCAACGCGACCGCGTGATCGTCCGCCGACACCGTGTGCGTGTCCGGATCGAGGACGATCGTGCCGTAGCTGAGACGGCCGCCGCGCGACACGGTGGCGCGCTCGGTGCGGCGAAGCAGCGCCCGCACGCGCGCGACCAGCTCATTCGGGCTGAACGGCTTGGCGACGTAATCGTCCGCGCCGATCTCGAGACCAACGATGCGGTCCGATTCTTCCGCGCGCGCGGTCAGCATGATGATGGGAATCGCCGCCGTTTTCTCATGGCTGCGAACCGCGCGGCAGATATCGAGGCCGTCGATCTGCGGCAGCATGAGATCGAGGACGATGAGCTCGGGCGGGCGAGCGGCGATGGCCTTCAACGCCTCGCGTCCCGAGGAGAGCACTTCCGTGGTGAAGCCGGCCTTGCCAAGATAGCGGGCGATCAGATCAGCGATGTCCTGATCGTCTTCGACGACGAGGATGCGGGTGGCGGCCATCGCGGTCCATTCTACTGTTGGTGACTGGGCGAAGACGGCGATGGTGATCGCCTTTTGACTTCAAACTTTAGAAGAGCCGTCCCACCAACGGATATCCCCAGAACAGACCGAGCGCGGTGGAGACGCAGCCGACCGTCAGCGACACCCCGCGCGCGATCGCGTGATGCCTGGCCAGTTGACCGAGCGGCCATCCGAGGATCCCGGACAGCGCGGCCATGCCGACTGTCGATCCCATGCCAAACAGCGCCATGTAGGTGAGCCGCGCGGCCGTTGACGGCAGCGTGGCCACGACGAGCGCCGTGAGCGCTCCGCTGCCGGCGAGGCCGTGCACGGCGCCGACGAGCAGGGGACGCCGCGCGAGCGTCCACCGGCCGATGTGCACGTGCGCGGGCGCGCCCGGATGCGCGTGCACCAGCCGGCCGTGATGGTGCAGGTGCGCGGGGCCGTCAGGACCCTGACGCGCCGCGAGATAGATCGCCCGCACGCCGAGACCGACCAGCATCAGCGACACGCAGAATTCGAACGCGTCGGATGCGGGCGCCGGCATTTCCGCGCGCAGGACCACGAGCACCGCGCCGGCCGCCACCAGCGTCAACGTGTGCCCCAGCCCCCAGCACGCGCCGAGCCACGCGGCCCTGGCGCTGCCGCGCTCGCCGGTGACGAGCGTCGATACGGCGGCGAGATGATCGGGCTCGAGCGCGTGTCGCATGCCGAGCAGCGACCCGAGGCCGGCGCTGGTGACGAGCTCCAGTAATGGCATAATGCCGAGAATCGGCCGTTATTCTACGTGAATCTCCTACTGATTGCGATTGGCGGCGCGTTCGGTTCGGTCGCGCGCTATCTGTTCTCCCTGTTCGTGCTGCGCACGTCCGGTTCGCTCTTTCCCCTCGGCACCTTCGCCGTCAACGTCGTCGGCTGCGTTGTCTTCGGCGGCATCATCGGCGCGGCGCAGCAGCGGTTCGTGCTGTCGCCGGAGACGCGGGCGTTTCTGCTCGTCGGCGTGCTCGGAGGGTTCACGACGTTCTCCGCCTACGCGTACGAAAGCTTCGCGCTGCTCAGGGACGGACAGTTCTTCGCCGCGGCGATCAACATCATCGGCCAGATCGTGGGAGGCCTTGTCGGCATCTGGGTCGGGTTTCTCGTCAGCGGGTGATCCATGACCATTCCAACTGAAGGGAAGCTGCTGCGCATCTTCATCGGTGAAGCCGATCATTGGCATGGCAAGCCGCTCTACGAGGCGATCGTGCTCGAGGCGCGACGGCGCGGTCTCGCGGGAGCGACCGTCATCAAAGGGTTCATGGGATTCGGCGCCCACAGCCGCGTGCACACCGCCAAGCTGCTCGAGCTCTCGCAGGACCTGCCGATCGTGATCGAGATCGTCGATGCCGCCGACAGAATCGAGGCGTTCATGCCGGATCTCGAAGCGATGGTGGGTGACGGCTTGATTACGCTCGAGCGCGCGGAAGTGCTGTTGTACAGGCCTGGACGAGCGTAACCGTCACGACGTCCGAAATCTGCACTCTGCAATCTGCAGTCTGCATCTGCAATGTCACGCTTCCCTGAGACCGTGGCCGCGGATCAGAAGGAAGTAGGCCGCGACGATGACGAGCAGGACGCCGTTGATGCCGATGACGCGCGGCGCCCCGAGGAACGTCGCGAGATAGCCGCTCGCCAGGCTGCCGAGCGGCATTCCGCCGCGGAACGCCACCATGTAGATGCTCATCACGCGGCCGCGCATCTCGTTGGGGGCGATGAGCTGAATCAGCGACGTCACCGTCGAGAAGACCACCATCAGCGCCGCCCCCGTCAGGAACAGCAGCACTTCGCTCACCCAGAGCACCCGCGACATCGAGAACGCCAGAATCAGGACGCCGTACACCGCCTGCACGAGCAGCGCCGTCAACCCCATCCGCTTGAATTTCCCGAGCCACGCGACCACGAGCGCGCCGACGATTGAGCCGGCGCCGGAGAAGGCGAGCAGGTGACTGTAGATGCCGGCCCCTCCGTGAAACACTCCCTGGGCGAAGAGCGGCAGGAAGGTGAGCACCGCAAAGCCCAGGAATGTCGTCGCGGCCGCGAGCACGATGAGCGCCACCAGGCTGTGGTGGTGCCGCACATACGAGAGGCCGCCCCGCAGCTCGGCGCGCATGCTCGCGACCGTCGTCGATGGGATGTGTTTGATGCGAAGCGACATCAGCGCGTAGATCACCACGAGGAACGAGACGGCATTGAGCGCGAAGCACGCCGCCATCCCCTGGGCGTCGCTGTAGCGCCACTGCGCGAACGCGAAGATCGTCGCGCCGAACACCAGCGGGCCGATGACGCGCGCGACGTTGAACTGGATGGAGTTGAGCGCCACGGCATTCGGCAGGTCCTTCTTGTCGACCAGCGACGGGATGAGCGACTGATACGCGGGGCCGCCGAACGCCTGCGCGAAGCCGGTTGCGAACGACAGCACGAGGATGTGCCAGATCTGAACGACGCCGAGATAGACGAGCAGCGCGAGCGCCGCCGCCGTCGTCATCTGAATGTACTGCGACGCCAGGAGCGTGCGCCGACGGTCGCGCCGATCCGCCAGCACGCCGCCAATCAGCGTGAAGAGCATGATCGGCAGTTGCTGAAGGAAGGCGTCGAGGCCGAGGAAAAAGGCCGAGCCCGTGAGCGACAGCACCATCCAGTTCTGCGCGGAGGTCTGCGTCCAGGTGCCGACGCTCGACGTGCACGCGCCGAACCACTGGACGCGGAAATCGCGGTACGTGAACGCGGCCAGCATCCGCTGCAGCATTTTCGAGCCCAGCATCGGAGTCGGCGCCGCCACCGCGTCTGCGGTCGGATTGTCTTTAGCGTGAACAGATTCGGCCAAGAGGTCCTAGATAGTTGGGGTGCAAGCGTTTACCGTTGAAATCTTATCGCACGTCGACCCCTCTTGATCGCGTGCAAGTGGTGAGTTATAGTGCACATAGAAAGGCGAATAAAAGGCGAAACATGTCGCTTCTTGCACGGGCTGACCTCGAATCGCTGCTTCGCGCGCGGAAGCTCGATCGCACGCTCACCAGCGCGCTTCCCCCGCACGTTGAACGCGATGCGCGCGCGGTCGCCACGACCGATCTCGCTGCCGTCGATGCGCGATTGGGTGGTGGATTCCCGCGCGGCCATCTCTCCGAGCTGGTCGGTCAGCGGTCGTCGGGACGAACCAGCGTGCTGCTGCAGACGCTGGCTGCGGCGACCGCTCGGGGCGAGTTGGTGGCGCTGGTCGATGCGCTCGACATGTTCGACCCCGCGTCCGCGTCGGCGGCCGGCGTCGATCTCGAACGTGTCCTCTGGGTTCGCGGTCACGTGGTGACCAATCCCGGCCTGTGCAGCGACATCAACCAGCGTGCCGTCGAGCAGGCGGTCAAAGCGCTGATGCTGATCCTGCAGGCGGGCGATTTCGGCATCGTCGCGTTCGACATGGGCGAAGCGCCAGAGGGTGCCATCCGGCGGCTGCCGTTCACGACGTGGCTGCGGCTGCAGCGCGTCATCGAAGGGAGCCAGACCGCCTGTGTGCTCGTGAGTACTGAGCCGATGGCGCGAAGCTCGGCGGGACTCACGGTGCGTGTTGCAAGGGCAGGACGGGCGGGAGAGGCCGGATGGGCGGGCCGGTTGTTCCCAGGACTCGATCTCGAGCTCCAAGTCATCCGTGCTCGAGCGCGGATGCAGGAGGACAGCCGCGTGGCATTGACCACACGCGTGGCCGCGTATGTCTGAGTCGCACTCTTGGCCCTTTGCTCTCAGCCCTTTGCCCTTGTACGCGTGTCTCTATCAGCATTCTTCATGGTGCGTGGGACCCCACCAACACGTATCGCGGCGGGGACCCCACCCCCGCCGCTGTTGCTCAGCGCATTTGCGCTTCGCAACGGCTCAAGGCTGCCGCGCGCTGAAGACCTCGGGCTCGAGCGTAGACTCTCGCCCTCGGGAGAATCCACAACCCGGCAACACAAACGCTCTTGTCGCATTGGCCCGGGACTTTTCGCCCCGCTTCGAAAGCATGGGCGATGTGGTGACGATCGACGTCAGCGGGCTCGATCGCCTGCTCGGCGATCCGCGCGCCATTGGCGAAGAGCTGCGTCGGTCCGCGACGACGCGCGGACTGCGCGTGCAGGTGGCACTGGCGGCGACGCGGGCGGCCGCGATGGTGCTGGCGCGCGCGCGTCAGGGGTTGACGGTCGTCGGCCGGGGCGGCGAAGCGGCCGCGCTCGCGCCCATTCCGATCGGCATTCTCGAAAAAGTGTACGACGATGGAACGCAGAGGGCGACCGCCGCGGTTTCTGCATTGAAACGGTGGGGGGTGAAAACGCTCGGCGAGCTCGCCGCGCTTCCGGCGGCCGAGTTGGCCGCTCGACTCGGACAACACGGCCTCGTGTGGCAGATCCTCGCTCGCGGCCAGGATGTCCGTCCGCTCGTTCCGACGCTTCCCGAAGAGCGCTTCGAATCGTCTATCGAATTGGAGTGGCCGATCGAGGGGCTCGATCCGTTGTCGTTCGTGCTGACGCGCCTGCTCGAACCGCTGTCCACGCGCCTGGAGCGCCGCGACCGCGGCGCCGCGGCGCTC
>JAHFUI010000023.1:0-12728 GCA_023265175.1 Acidobacteriota bacterium | reverse complement strand
TACACGCGCACGCTGCAGCTCCCTGCGCCGATGCGCGACGTGCGGACGCTCAGGACGCTCATCCTGCTCGATCTCGAATCCCATCCGCCGCCGGCGGCCATCGAACGCGTCGCCGTCCTCATCGATCCGACGCCGGGCCGCGTGCTGCAGCACACGTTGTTCACGCGCGCGCATCCAACGCCCGAGCAGCTGTCGACGCTCATCGCGCGGCTGACGGCGCTGATGGGGCAGGACCGCATCGGCCGCCCCGCGCGCGTCGATTCGTATCGGCCAGGCGCCTTCGAGATGATGGCGTTCAAAACCGAGCACGATTCTGGAGGACGCAGAGGAAGCGGAGGACGCAGAGACGAAGGCAGAAGGGAGCCCTCAGTCTCTGCGGGTCACTCTGCGTCCTCGGCTTCCTCTGCGTCCCTCGTCTCAGTTCTCCGCCGCTGCCGCCAGCCCGTTCCGGCGCGGGTTGCGGTTGCCGACGGCCGGCCGGTTGCTGTCACCACCGATCGCCGTGGGTTCGCGGGTGGGCGCGTGCTGGCGTGCGCGGGGCCGTGGCGGACATCCGGCCACTGGTGGGAACAGTCGACAGTCGTCAGTCGACAGTCGTCAGTTGTTGGCGATCAGCCGGGAGCCGACGGCCCTCACCCGAGGCCGAGAGTCTACGCTCGAGGCCGAGGGACTGCGGGGCTGGGCGAGCGCGTGGGGGTGGGGCCCCACGAGGACTACCCGAGCGCGAGAGTCTACGCTCGAGCGCGAGGGACAGCGAAGCCATGCCAGCGCGTGGGGGTGGGGCCCCACGCGAGTAAGAACTGGAATCGAGATGAGTGGGATGTCACGCTCAGCGACGGCGCGGTCTACCGCATTTTCAAGGATCGTGTCACCGACGGGTGGTTCATCGACGCCATCGCTGATTAACCCGCCTTGACCTTTGTGTCCTTGTCCTGCTTGTGGTGAACGTTTTTCCACCGTGTCCTCCTACATCGAGCTCCACGCCGCCTCCGCCTTCAGCTTTCTCCAAGGCGCGTCGCTGCCCGAAGCACTGGTAGATCGCGCCGCCGATCTCGGCTACCCGGCGCTGGCCCTCCTCGATCGTGACGGTGTGTATGGCGCGCCGCGTTTTCACAAGGCAGCGCGCGCGGCGGGCATCAAACCCATCATCGGCGCGGAGCTCACGATCACGAATTCAGAATTCAAAATTCGAAATTCAGAATTCGTGCTGCCCGTCCTGTGCGAATCCCAGGACGGCTACCGCAATCTGTGCCGGCTGATCACCCGCATGAAGCTTCGCGCGCCGAAAGGCGAGGGCGCGCTTGCGTTCGAGGAGCTGGAAGGATCGACGCGCGGCCTGGTTGCGCTTGCCGGGCGCGCGGCGCTCGACGGCCGGCGGTACGGCGTGGGCGGGTTGCTCGATCGCACCATCGGGCTCTTCGGCCGCGACTCGGTCTTCGTCGAGCTCCAGCGTCATTTCCGGCGGGAGGAAGAAGCCGATACTCAGAGCCTCATCAGCCTGGCGTCGGCCTTTGGCGTGCCGGTCATCGCGACCGGCGGCGTCCGTTTCGCGACGCCCGCCGAGCGGCCGCTCTTCGACGTGCTCACCTGCATTCACCACCGCACGGATCTGGCGCACGCGGGAAGAAGGCTGGCGCCGAACGCGGAACGGTATCTGAAATCGCCGGCCGACATGGCGGCGCTGTTTGCCGATATGCCCGGCGCGGTTCAGCGCACGTCGGCGCTCGCCGACCGCCTGCAGTTCACGATGGCCGATCTGGGTTACCGGTTTCCCGATTACCCGGTGCCGCGCGGCGAGACGCAGGCGACGTTTCTCCGAAAGATCGCCGAGGTCGGCGCGCGTGAACGGTATCGCCCGTATGCCGATCGCGCGCGCGCGCAAATCACGCGCGAGCTCGACCTCATCGAGACGCTCAACCTCGCCGGCTACTTCCTGATCGTGTGGGACATCGTCAATTTCTGCCGGCAGCACGACATCCTCGTGCAGGGACGGGGGTCGGCGGCCAACAGCGCCGTGTGTTACAGCCTCGGCATCACGGCGGTCGATCCGGTCGGAATGGACCTGCTGTTCGAGCGGTTCCTCTCGGAGGAACGGGGCGAGTGGCCCGACATCGATCTCGATCTGCCGAGCGGCGATCGCCGCGAGCGCGTCATCCAGCACGTGTACGAGAAGTACGGCCGGTTGGGTGCGGCAATGACCGCCAACGTCATCACGTATCGGGGGCGAAGCGCCGCGCGCGAAGTCGGGAAGGCGCTCGGATTCGAGCCGGTCCAGATCGATCGCCTTGCGAAGGCGATGAACAACTTCGAGCTCACCGATCCGGCCGATACGCTGCCGCGCCATCTCTCGTCGGTCGGCCTCGATGTGAATTCGGATCGCGTCCGGCTGTTCGCGCGCCTGTGGGGTGAAATACAGGATTTGCCGCGCCACCTCGGTCAGCATTCCGGCGGGATGGTGATCTGTCAGGGTCAGCTCGACGCGGTCGCGCCGCTCGAAAACGCCAGCATGCCCGGCCGCGTCGTCGTCCAGTGGGACAAGGACGACTGCGCCGACATGGGCATCGTCAAGGTGGATCTCCTCGGCCTCGGCATGATGGCCGTGATTCAGGACGCGTTGGCGCTGGTCAACGCACCGAGCACCCAGCACCCAGCACCGAGCATCACGATCGATCTGGCGCACTTGCCCGAGAATGATCCCGCCGTCTACAAGATGCTCCAGGAGGCCGACACGATCGGCGTGTTCCAGGTCGAGTCGCGCGCGCAGATGGCGACGCTGCCGCGCCTCAAGCCCGCGTGCTTCTACGACATCGTCGTGCAGGTGGCCATCATTCGCCCGGGCCCTATCGTCGGGCAGATGGTGCATCCCTATCTCAATCGCCGCGCCGGCCGCGAGCCGATCCGGTACCCGCATCCCTCGCTCGAGCCGATTCTCGCGCGCACGCTCGGCGTGCCGTTGTTCCAGGAGCAGTTGCTGCGCATGGCGATGGTGGCGGCGGGATTCACCGGCGGACAAGCCGAAGAGCTCCGGCGGGCATTCGGATTCAAGCGGTCCGAACGGCGGATGAAGCAAGTCGCGGTGCAGTTGCGCGACGGCATGACGCGGCAAGGGATCACCGGGGACGCGGCGGAGGAGATCATCACGTCGATCACGTCGTTCGCGCTCTACGGCTTCCCCGAGTCGCACGCGGCGAGCTTCGCTCTCCTGGCATATGCGAGCGCGTATCTCAAGGCGCACTATCCGGCGGCGTTCTACACGGCGCTGCTCAACAACCAGCCGATGGGGTTCTACTATCCATCGACGCTCGTCAAGGACGCGCAACGCCGTGGCGTGCGGTTCCATCCGATCGATGTGCAGCTCTCCGGCTGGGACTGCACCATTGAGGTCGACGGCGCCATCCGCCTGGGACTGCGCTATGTCAGCGGCCTTCGCGAACACGTCGGCCGCGCGATCGCGCAGAGTCGTCGGTCGACAGTCGACAGTCGTCAGTCCCCAGCCCCCAGCCCCCAGCTTCCAGCCTCCGGCCCAGCCTGTCCCAAATGCGGCTGCGACGATGAATCGATGCTCGAACCGACCGGCGAGGGCGGTGTGTTCTGCAACGTCTGCTCACACGAAACGTCCGCAGCCTTCACCCGAGGCCGAGAGTCTACGCTCGAAGGTAGCGCCGGCGGCTCTCGCGAGCGCGGAGGCGCGAGCGAGGCGAGCGGGGGTGGGGCCCTGCGAGCTGTGACGGACGACCAGCGAAGCATGGCGGGCGCGTGGGGGTTGGGCCCCACGCGAAGTAAAGGAAGATTCATCTCGGTCGACGATCTGGTGGCCCGAACCGGTCTCCGGCGTGACGAGCTCGTCACGCTCGCCGACATCGGCGCGCTCAATCGGTTCGGCTACGATCGCCGGTCGGCGCTCTGGCAGGCGGAGCGCGCAGTCAGGCCGGCGGGGGAGCTCTTCGAGAATTCAGAATTAGGAATTCAGAATTATGAATTGCCCCAAGCCGACCCGTGTCCCCTCAAACCGATGACAGAGGCCGAGCGGCTCGTCGCCGATTACGCGGGGACCGGGTTGACGGTCGGCCGTCATCCGATGGCGCTTCGGCGCGCGGAGCTTGCGGCCCGCGGCATCCTGCGCGCCTGCGACCTGCGCACCGCGCGGCAGGACCGCCGCGTGCGCGTCGCCGGCATGGTCATCACGCGTCAACGGCCCGGAACGGCGAGAGGGTTCGTGTTCCTCACGCTCGAGGACGAGACCGGCATCGCCAACATCATCGTGCGGCCCGATCTCTTCGCGCGCGATCGCCTCGTCATCGTCGAAGAGCCGTTTCTGATTGTGGACGGCGTGCTGCAGAATCAGGACGGCGTGACCTCGGTGCGCGCGGAGCAGGTGCAGGGGCTGCGGGGCGTCGACGTCGACTTCGACGCGCACGATTTCTATTGATGCGCTTATAATTCCGCCACCATGATGCTCAACATATTTTCTGTGTGCTTCTTGCTGGCGGCGGCCCCGGCCGCCGCCGATGCCGGCGCGCCGCAAGCGTCGCAGCCCTCGACGAACCGTGCAACGGTCGCGGGCGTCGTCCGCGACTCGACCGGAGGCGCCGTGTCCGGTGCCGTGGTCCTCGTGCGGCGCACCGCGCGAGCCGAGCTGCAGACGCTCACCGGGCCGGACGGGCAGTTCAGACTCGAGATAGAGGCGCAGGGCGACGTCGTGCTGATCGTCCGTGCCGGCGGGTTCGCGGAGCACCAGCAGCGTCTGTCGACCGCGGCCGCCCGAGATCTTGTCGTCGTGCTGGCGCCGGCCACGCTGCTCGAAACCGTCGTCGTCACGGCCACACGGACCGAGCAGCGCCTGGGCGACGTGCCCGCGAGCGTGCAAGTCCTGACGAAAGAAGAGATCCAGGCCTCGCCCGCGGTCATCGCCGACGATGTGCTGCGGCAGATTCCGACCTTCAGCCTCTTCCGCCGCACGAGCGCCATCGCCGCCCAGCCGACCACGCAGGGCGTGTCACTACGCGGAATCGGACCGAGCGGGCAGAGCCGCACGCTGGTCCTGCTCGACGGGATCCCGTTCAACGATCCCTTCGGCGGCTGGGTGTACTGGACGCGCGTCCCGCTCCTCAGCGTGGATCGTATCGAGGTCACCGAGGGCACGACGTCCAGCCTGTACGGCAACTACGCGATGGGCGGCGTGATCAACATCGTCACGAGTGGACCCACGCGGCGGACGCTCGAGATCAAGCCTCAGTATGGCAACCGCGCGACTCCCAAGGTCGATTTTTTCGCCAGCGACCGATGGAACAAAGTGGGAGCGGCCGTCGAAGGCAGCTTCTTCAACACCGACGGCTTTCCGATTGTCGCGGAGCGGGAGCGTGGATCGATCGACAACAACGCCAACGTCGACTACCGGAACATCAGCGCCAAGTTCGACTACACACCGTCAGACCGCGTCAACGCGTTTGCCCGGGCCTCGTACTTCACCGAGGATCGGGTCAACGGAAAGATCGGCGAAGTCAACGACACCCGGTGGACAACCGTGAACGGTGGAATCCGGGCGCGAATGCCGGATAACAGCGACCTGCAGGCGCGCGTGTTCGTCGACGTCGAGCGGTCCCACTTCAACTTCCTGGCCGTGACCAACGCGGCCACGACACGAAACATCGTCCGACTGGCGACCGATCAGCACGTGCCGACCAACGGCGTGGGCGTCGGGGCGCAGTGGTCCAAAGCGGTCCGCGGCAGCAATCTCTTCAGCGCGGGCGTCGATTGGCGTCGCGTCGACGGCGACAGCCAGGAAGATGCGTTCGTGGCTGCGGTCCCCACGGTCGTGTCCGGCGTCACGCAGGCGGCAACCCTGTCGGTCAAGCGCGTGTCGGGAGGAACCCAGCAGAGTCTCGGCGCGTTCGTCCAGGACATCTTCACGCCGGCGCCGAAGCTCGTCGTCACGCTCAGCGCCCGCGTGGACCGCTGGCGGAACTACGACGGCCACAATCTGGAGACCACGGTGGCAACCGGCCTGCCCACGGCCAATAACCGGGACTCCATTCCAGAGCGGAGCGACACGGTGGTCAGCCCGCGTCTCGCCGCGCTGTACCACGTGTCGGATCGCGTCGCCGCCTGGGGCGCCGCGAATTCGGGATTCCGCGCCCCGACGCTGACCGAGCTCTACCGGCAGTTCTCGGTGGGCGCGGTCACCACGCGTCCGAACGATCAACTGGGGCCCGAGCGTCTCGTGGGTGGGGAATTGGGGATCAGCGTCGCGCCGGCGCGCAACGTCACGGCCCGCGTGACCTGGTTCGACAATCGCATCAGCAATCCAGTGTCGAACGTGACGCTCACGGCGACCCTCGCGCAGAAGCGGAACCTCGGCACGACGCGCGTCTGGGGCGTTCAGACCGACGTGGAGTACCACTTCGCGTCGGCCTGGAGAGTGTCCGGCGCGTATCTGTACGACGAGGCCAAGGTCACCGATGGCGGCGTTGCGAACGCCGCGCTCGTGGGGAAGTACCTGGCGCAGGTGCCCAAGCACCGGGGCTCGGTGCAGGTGGCGTATTCGAATCCGAAGTACGTGAACGTGGCACTCGGCGTGCAGCTGGTCGGCGCGCAGTTCAACGACGATCTCAACGTCAATTTCATACCGGTGGCCACGTTGACCGCCGCGGGATACGACGACTCGACCCCGGCGGGGCTGCCCGGGTATGCGGTCGTCGATCTCACGGCATCGCGCGACATCGGACCTAACCTTCAAGTCTTCGTCGGCGCGCAGAACCTGTTCGACAAGATATATTTCGTCCAGACCAACCCGTCGACGATTGGCACGCCGCGGCTCGTGAACGTCGGCGTCCGGATTCGTTTCGCTGGGAAATAGGACAGTCGTCAGTCGTCAGTCGTCAGTCGTCAGTCGTCAGTCCATACGACTGTAGACTGTTGACTGCTGACCGTCGACTGTTGACCGTCGACTGCTGACTGTCGACAGCCGTCCCAGGACCGGTCCGAAGACCGGTCCTTACCTCGTGACTGTTGACTGACTGTCGACTGTCGACTGTCGACTGTCGACTGTCGACTGTCGACTGTTGACTGTTGACTGTTGACTGTTGACTGTTGACTGACGACTGACGACTGTTGACTGACGACTGTTGACTGACGACTGGCGACTGACGACTGGCGACTGACGACTGGCGACTGACGACTGGCGACTGTCGCTGCGGCGATCTCCAGAAATCCATGGTCGACACGCGATGCACGCAGCCGACCGTGCAGTAGGGCGCGCACGATTTGGGCGTGTTGAACTCACGGTGGATGTGGCTGATCGTGTAAGAGTCGAGCGGCACGCCAGGATATCCGCGTTGCTGCGAACAGTAGTGCACGAACCCGTCTTCACAAATGTACAGATAGCGGGCTCCGGCGCGGCAGCGCCATTCGTTCGGTTTGCCGTCCGCCAGGTTGTCCTGAAAGTTGGTGATCCCCGAATAGAGATTTTTGAACAGCTGCCACGGGCCGTTGATGCCCGCAGACACCTCGTCGAACAGCTGTCGCTCGACGCCACCAAGCGGCTTCAATCGCCCCGACCCGTCATGGATGATGCCGATTGAGGTTGAAAACCCGAGCTGACGCGCCCGCGAGTTGATCGTGCGCGCATCCTCCGGATTCTTGATGCCCCCGCCGAGCACCGAGTTGATGTTCACGTCGAACGCGGCGTGATCGCGCAAATCCTGCAGTTTCCTGTCGAGCACGCGCAGGCTCTTCTTGGACACTTCGTCGGGCTCGACGTTGTCGATGCTGATTTGGAGGAAGTCCAGTCCGGCGTCGTTCAGCTCGTGAATCCGTTTGGGCACCAGAAAGTACCCATTCGTGATCAGGCCTGCCATCATGCCGCGTGCGCGGATGTGAGAGATGAGCTCGTCCAGGTCCCGGTGCAGCATCGGCTCGCCGCCGCTGAAGGCGACGACCGACGTGCCGAGCTGCGCCAGCGTGTCGATGCGCCGGCGCATGATGTCGGTGGGCACCGGCGGCGACACTTTGTCGTACTCGTTGCAGTAGCCGCAGTCGATGTTGCAGCGGCGGATTGGAATGATCTGCGCCAGCAGCGGGTGCGCCGTGTCCGCGAGGCCGCGGACGAGCTCGCGCACCGATCGCGCTTTGCGTTGGACCGACGTCAGAAGACCCATGGAATCAGGAAATTATATATCGTAGTAGGTACCCATGATCGTAAAATGGCGGTCCCGCATCCATGGTGCAGGCGTCTATGCCACCCGGTCGATTTCCAAGAACACGCGCATCATCCATTACGCCGGCGAGAAGATCTCGAACCGCGAGAGTCTCAAGCGCGAGCGCCGGTACATCAGGAACGGCCACATCTGGTGCTTCAAGCTCACGAATCGGACGGTGATTGACGCGGGCGTCGGCGGCAATGTCGCCCGCTTCATCAATCACTCCTGCCGCCCGAACTGTTATATCGACATCAAGGACGGCGTGATCTGGATCCGCGCGGCCCGCCCGATTCGAAAAGGCGAGGAGCTGACCTACGACTACAACACCGACGGCGAAGGCCTGATCAAGTGCCGGTGCCGTCCTGGCTGTCAGCGGTTTCTGTGACCCTTCGACAAGCTCAGGGCAAGATGCAGCTCTTTTACCTGCACGGGTTCGCCTCGTCGGCGCAGTCGAAGAAGGCCGCGTATTTCGCCGAACGACTGCGCGCGCATGGCGTCACGCTCCGATGCCCCGATTTCAACGAGCCGGATTTCCCGTCGCTGACGATGACGCGGATGCTCGACCGGTTGGCGGCCGACATCGCGACGATCGCCCCGCAGCCGATCGCGCTGATTGGGTCGAGTCTCGGCGCCGTGGCCGCCATTCACACGGCGGCGCGGATGGCCGACCGGGTCGACCGCTTGGTCCTGCTCGCGCCCGCGGTGATGTTTCCGAAGGACGCGGAGAAGGTGCTGGGTGTCGACCGGTTCCGGGCGTGGCAGCGGGACGGCACGCTCGATGTCTTTCACTTCGGGTACGGCAGTAAGCGGCCGCTCAACTACGCCTTTTACGAGGACGGCCAGCAGTACGATGCCCTCGCGGCGGACGTGCGGCAGCCGATACTCATTTTTCAGGGGCGCCGTGACGAAGCGGTCGACTATCGAGTCGTGGAACAATACGCGGCGACGCGGCCGAACGTCACGCTCACGCTGCTGGACGACGATCATCAGTTGATCGCGAGCCTGCCGCGGATCTGGACCGACGTGGCGGCCTTCCTGGAGTTGACGTGAGATCTGTCATGGTGGCGATCGCCGCGCTCGCTTTGATTGGGGCATCGGCGTCGCGGCCGGCGGCGCGCCCAAAGGCACGCACGACATCCCTCGTAGTGCAGGCCTTCAGGGCTGCCAACGCGCAAGCCCCCGCCGCGCTCTCGAATGCCGGGCTCCAACTCCGAATCGGCATCGCGCGACCAGGGGGAGGTCACACCGTGACGGCCATTCCGCTCGAGACATATGTCGCGCGCGTGCTGGCCGGCGAAGCCGCGCGCGACAGCCAGCCCGCGGCGCTCGAAGCGCTGGCGATCACGATCCGCACCTTTGCGCTCGCCAACCGCGGGCGCCATCGCGCGGACGGCTTCGATCTGTGCGACGAGACGCATTGCCAGGTGATGCGAAGCGCCACGCCGGCGACCGAGCGCGCCGCAGCCGCGACGGCGGGGTTCGTCCTGCTGCGCGGCGGCGTTCCCGCGTCGGTCTATTACAGTGCCTCGTGTGGTGGACGGACGGAGCTTCCGTCGAAAGTGTGGCCGGGCGCCGAGAATCCCCCGTTTCTGCCGTCGCGGCGTGATGATGCCTGCGGCGGAATGCCCCTGTGGACCGCCGATCTGGCCGCCAGCGATCTGCTCCGGGCGTTGCGCGCCGGCGGCTTCCGCGGCGCTCGTCTGCGCGACGTGCGGATTGCCTCACGCAACGCGTCCGGGCGTGTGGCCGTCCTGCGCCTCGACGGTCTGACGCCCGAGAAGATCTCCGGCCAGGATCTCCGCGTGGTGGTCGGACGCACGTTGGGGTGGCAGCACATCAAGAGCACCGCGTTCGATGTGAAACGAGTTGGTACCAGCTATCGATTCAGTGGACATGGTTCGGGCCACGGCGTCGGCCTGTGCGTGATTGGGTCGGTGCGGCTGGCGGCGGCCGGACAGAGCGCTGCCGATATTCTCAATCGGTACTATCCAGGCCTGACCATTGGGACGCCTGCCATCGTCGCGGCGGCGGCTACCGACACGCGCGGTGCGGCCCGACCGGCGCCGGCTTCACGCGCAAGCGGGGAGACCACCGCCGCCGCATCTGCGGCCACGGCCGTTCCCGAGATCTTGATTGCGCTGCCCGACGGCGATGAAGGTGAGCGGGGAGTCATCGCCGATCTGGCGTCGCGCGCGAGTGTAGAGCTGTCGCGAACGCTCGGGCTGCCGCCGCCGCGAATCGTCCTTCGATTTCACCCGACGATCGATACCTATGAGGATGCGACGGGCCAGCCATGGTTCACATCCGGTGCGATGGTCAACGGCGAGGCGCATTTTCCGCCGCTGACCGTGTTGAGGGATCGCGGCGTGCTGGAACGAACCGTCCGCCACGAGCTGGTGCACGTGATGACCGACCAGACGATGGCGGGACGGCCGTTGTGGGTCCGCGAGGGAGCGGCGATGTACTTCGCGGGTGAACCGGCGATTCCCGGCGAGCCACGCGCGGGCGCCGAGGCGCGGCGGCCCATTCCGCCGTGTCCGGCCGAGGCGGAATTGCGACGCCCGGTGTCGGCCGGCGCGCTCACGAACGCCTACGCCCGGGCCCAATCCTGTTTCACGCGGCAGATTGAGCAGGGCAAGTCCTGGCGCGACGTGCGCTGACCCTCGAGATCGATTTTGGCCGGTCCGCTCCCGAATGCACCTATAATTGAGAGACGAGCCTCTTTGGGCAGGTGATTTTTATGCTGATCAAGCCTCCAGCGGACATTCCGAGCTCGGAAATCACGGACAAGAAGGTGTACCTCAATCGACGGCAGTTCATACGCACCGCGGCGGGGACCGCACTGGCCGCCGGGGCCGGCGTGATCGCGACGGAAAAGCTGCTGGGAGCGCAGCAGCCCGCGCCGCACGGACGGAAACTGGTCACCAAGAGCAGCCCGCTCAGCACCAAAGAGACGCCAAACACGTGGGAGCACATCACCACCTACAACAACTTCTACGAGTTGGAGCCGGGAGCGGGCAATGGACCGTCGCGGTTGGCCAAGAGCTTCAAGCCGGCCGAGCCGTGGACCGTTTCCGTCGAGGGGGAGTGCGCCAAGGTCGGGAAGATCAACCTCGAGGACATCCTCAAGGGCGAAACCCTCGAAGACCGCATCTATCGCCACCGCTGCGTCGAAGCGTGGTCGATGGTGATTCCGTGGGTCGGGTTCCCGCTCGGAAATTTCATCAATCGCTGTCAGCCGACCTCGAAAGCGAAGTTCGTCGAGTTCACGACGTTGCTCGATCCGCGGCAGTTCCCCGGTCAGCGCCTCCCGGTGTTGGACTGGCCGTACGTGGAAGGACTGCGGATGGACGAGGCGATGCATCCGCTCACGATCCTCGGCGTCGGTTTATACGGCGAGGTGCTTCCGAGCCAGGATGGGGCGCCGTTGCGGACCGTCGTGCCCTGGAAGTACGGCTTCAAGGGGATCAAGTCGATCGTGAAAATCCGCTTCGTCGAGAAGCAGCCGGTCAGCACGTGGCAGAAGACCGCGCCCAACGAGTACGGCTTCTATTCCAACGTCAACCCGAAGGTGGATCACCCGCGCTGGACCCAGGCGCGTGAGCGGCGCCTGCCGAGCATCTTTCAGAACCGTCCGACCGAGCTGTTCAACGGCTATGGCGATCAGGTGGCGAGCATGTACACCGGCATGGATCTGAAGAAAAACTTCTAGCTCAGGTCGTGACGTCGAACCAGGCGATCCGCTGGGTTCTCAAGCCCGCCGTTTTTCTCGCCGCGCTGGTTCCCTTTGGCCTGCTGGTTCGGGGCCTGCTGGCCGGGAACCTGGGCGCGGATCCCCTCAAGGAGATCACGACCGGAACCGGACTCTGGACGCTCCGGTTTCTCTGTATCACGCTCACCGTCACGCCGCTGCGGCGGCTCAGCAAGTGGAACGGCGCTGTGCGTTTCCGCCGCATGCTCGGGCTGTTCGCGTTTTTCTACGGCACCGTCCACCTGCTCATCTTCATCGTCGCCGATCGCCTGGCCGGGCTCGGCTTTCCGCCGCTCGCCGCCTGGCAGACCTTCCGTGATCTGGCGGCGTCCATCGGCGGCGAGATCTACAAGCGGCCTTACATCACCGTTGGATTCACGGCGTGGGTCTGCATGCTCGCGCTCGCCGCGACGTCGACGGCCGGCATGATCCGCTGGCTTGGCGGAAAGCGATGGCAGCGGCTCCATCGGCTCGTATACGTGGCGGCGATCGCCGGCGTCGTGCACTACTGGTGGTCGGTGAAAGCTGACCTTCGTGGTCCGCAGACGTATGCGGTCGCCGTGGGCGCATTGCTCGTATTCCGGATCGTGTGGTGGGCGCGCGCGCGCGCGTCGGTCCCCGCACGTCGCGCACGTCGAGCCGCCGCCTCTTAAGATTAGTGTCCCGTTCCCGAGAATCAGCGGACGATCGCGATCCGTCCGTCGACCGCCGGCGAGACGTCCCCTCTCTCCGCCAGGGACTTTTCGAGCGCGGTGACAATCAAGTCCCCTGCCTCCGGC
>JAHFUI010000287.1 GCA_023265175.1 Acidobacteriota bacterium | reverse complement strand
GCGGCGCCGCCAGGCGGTTTGAAGGTCGTGACGACGCATCTGCGCGAACAGTACTTGCGCAGGAACGGCGTGCCCGTCAGTGAGAATGCCGTGGTCACCGATTACTTCGACGTCGTGACCTCGCCTACCGGCGAACAGTGGCTGATCATCAAGACGATCGTCGAGGACCCGCGCTACATGACGCAGCCCTACATCGTCAGTTCGCAGTTCAAGAAAGAAGCGGATGCGTCCAAATGGAATCCGACACCCTGCGAAGTCATTCCGCCCGCGGTCAACAAGAAGCCGGTCGGGTAAACAGAGCTGAGTGCCAAGGGTCGTAGAGTCCAGTTCGCCATGCCGCGTTGAGCACACCTACTGGTCCTTACGTCCGCTGCCTGAAGTGCCGCCGCAGTGATCTGCCGTCTTGGACATCGGTTCCCGCGGCAACGCGAATGAGGTTCTCCGAAAATCTGGTATCGCCGGAGAGAACTACCGAGTATCCCGCGGTATCGACCCGATACCCAAAAGCTGGAGCGATGTCTCCGTGGTCGACGTCGAACGCGCGGACTACAACGCCGTCTTGTTCGAAGACAACTCCTGACGCGATTTCCTTGACATTGATCACTGGAGCCGTCCGTCCATTTGCCACCCGAGCCTTGATATCGAACTGATACGCCTGGACGATGTGCGTGATCATGTCTTGAATGCAGGCACTGAATCGGTCGACGCTTACCGCTGGAGTACCAGTCCCGAGGACGCCGACAGAGTGACTCCGAGCACGAACGACAGGAGCGGAAATGCGACGAGCCGAAGTCGGCAGCTGCTCATGAGCTCTCCAACCGTAATGATGGTTGAACCGGTCGTTGTGACATTCGCCCGCCTACGTTCCAACTGAGCCGCGGGCCGCGGCCTCATGATCGCACAGACCATCTGGCGCGTCGGCTCCAGTTGTTATGCCGTCCGCTTTCGACTTCGCGGTTTGGAAGCCGCACGGGTAAGCCTGGCGAACGTGCGCAGGGCTTCGTTAACCGCACGAGTGTCCGGAAAGACTGCTGCGACGTCAGGATCGAGCAACACGACGTTGGTGCCCTGTGCGTAGCGGGCTGCCGTGACGCCACGGACGGCCTTGGAAAAGTCATACTCCGGCCGCATCGTGTCTTCGTCTTGGTGGCGCTTCCTGTGGCTACTGTTCTTCATATTGATGTCTTTCCTGCTGAGTGGCGAGGCGAGCACTGATGATTCGCGTTCGTGGCGGGCGTTCGGTGTACGAAACGACCACCGGCCGTAAGCGCGCCGAGGTGCCGAGCACGACAAAGCGTTGCTCGCCTTCCGAGTGATCCGGATCCGACATGTTCATCGACAACGGGTCGCCGAACGCCGTGATCGCCTCCTCAAATGAGACACCGTGCTTCTTGAGATTCGATTCCGCCTTTCGCGGCTCCCATTCGAAGTTGTATTCCACTTGTGCATTCTACCGCTCAGTTCGGCAAGTCTTCATCGGCATAACGCTCCGCGTAACCCGCGGCAGGCGAGCACGTACCTCGACTGTGCGCCGCGAGCTCACCGCCTGCCGTCGGGTTCACGCGCTTGATACTGATTCAGCCCTCCCCCTGCTCCGCACACGGAAGCCTTTGACCGTTATCAGAAGGCGGCCGAAGAGCACGCTGGAGGCAATGAGGGATGCGTCCATGATCGGCACCCTCTAAGAGGCCTCTAGCCATCTGAGAAGATTGTCTTGATTTGCAGACTGTCCAAATTAGACCGGATGTTCGTGCACACGGCCATGCACGGCGGCCGCGGCGGTCCGACGGTACTCCGATCTCACGGGAGGGCCGGAGTTTAGCACGACGAAATCGCAGCTCCGGTCCGAAATGGTTGGCTGCGTGAAAAGAGCTTGGCCGCGACGCTGGCGGCCAGGCTCGGTCCGCACGCTGGCCGGTGACGCGCGGAAACTCCAGTGATGACAGCAATCCAACTACAATCGTCCGGTATGACATCTCGCGGAGTGTGCTTCGGGGCTGTGCTGGCTGCGGCCGGCGTCGCTGCCGCGTGTTCGGGGTCGTCTACGCCACCCCAGACGCGATCCGCGCCCACCCCCCCGGCCGACTGGTTCGTCGAACGCGCGGCGGATGCCGGTCTGGACTTCGTTCACTTCAACGGCATGTCGGGCGCGCTCTACTATGCCGAGCACATGGGCCCGGGCGTCGCCTTGTTCGATTACGACAACGATGGCGACCTCGACGTGTTCATCACGCAGGGACAGATGCTCGGGGCTGGCAAGACGATCAGCCAGGCTCTGTTCCCACCGAAGGGACCGCTGCCGCCGAAGGGCCGGCTGTTCCGCAACGATCTCCAGGTGCGCGCGGATGGAGCGCGGTCCCTGCACTTCACCGACGTCACCGACGCCAGCGGCATCAATGCGAACGAGTACGGCATGGGCGTGGCGACGGGCGACTACAACAACGACGGCTGCGTCGACCTCTATGTGACCACGCTCGGCCGGAACCAGCTGTTTCGGAACAACTGCAACGGAACGTTCACCGACGTCTCCAAGGCGAGCGGCACGGATGATTCCGGCTGGAGCAGCTCGGCGGCGTTCGTCGACTACGACCGCGACGGCTGGCTCGATCTGTTCGTCGGCCACTATCTGAACTACAGCACGGACACGAACATCCGCTGTTACAGCGTCGTCGGGAAACCGGATTACTGCCCACCGCACGTCTACTCGCCGCAGCCCAGTCACCTGTTCCACAACAACCGTGACGGCACGTTCACCGACGTCACGGCGGCCGCCGGCATGTCGCGCGAGTTCGGCCCGGCGCTCGGCGTCGTCACGGCGGACTTCAACGGCGATGGGTGGATGGACATCTACGTCGCCAACGATGGCCAGCCGAACCTGTTGTGGATCAATCAGCACGACGGCACCTTCAAGAACATGGGCCTCCTCTCGGGGACGGCGCTGAGCGCGGAAGGCGAGGCGAAATCGAGCATGGGCGTCGACGCCGGTGATTTCGACAACGACGGCGACGAGGATCTGATCGTCATGGAGTTGACGGGACAGGGAAGCGATCTGTACGTCAACGACGGAGCCGGTGTGTTCGTCGACCAGAGCGCGCGTTCGGGCCTTCGCTTCAAGAGTCTGCCGTTCACCGGTTTCGGCGCGGCCTGGCTCGACTTCGACAACGACGGCTGGCTCGACATCCTGAGCGTCAACGGCGCCGTGACGGGCATCGAAGAGCTCGCGCGGGCGAACGATCCCTTTCCGCTGTCCCAGCGAAAACAGCTGCTGCGCAATCTGGGCAACGGACAGTTCGACGATGTCACGAGTCAGGCTGGGGCGGTGTTTCAGACGTCACATGTCGGCCGCGGGGCCGCCTTCGGCGACATCGACAACGACGGCGATGTCGACGTGGTCGTCGCCAACGACAACGGACCGGCCGAGCTGCTGATCAACGAGGTTGGCAACCGTTTCAACTGGATCGGGCTCCGGCTCGTTGGAGCGCAAACCTCACGGGATATGGTTGGCGCACGCGTGGGAATCGTGCGCGGCGGCGGCCCCACGCTCTGGCGTCGAGCGCGAGCTGACGGCAGTTACGCGTCCGCCAACGATCCGCGTGTGCTGGCCGGGCTCGGAGGGTCATCGGAAATGCCTCGTGTCCACGTCGTCTGGCCGGACGGCCGCACGGAAGACTGGACTGACGTCCCGATCAATCGCTACACGACGCTCAAGCAGGGGACGGGTCGCAATGCACAATGACGAATGCACAATGCAGGGGCGCCAAGCATTGTGCATTGTGCGTTGTGCATTTCCCGTGGCCGTGTGCGTCCTCGCCACGCTTGCCGGCGCGTGCGGATCGAAAACCGAGACGGCCGCCTCGACCTCGACCGCCGCGACGACGGCGCCGCCGGACCGCAAGGCGTTGCG
>JAHFUI010000022.1 GCA_023265175.1 Acidobacteriota bacterium | reverse complement strand
CATCCTCGCCGGCGGCGTTGCTCCTCCTTCAAATATTCCCGATATTCTCGGTCGTCGCGCCTTGCCAGCGAGGCGCCTCGCCCGTCTCGGTGCGACGCCAGACTTTCACCACGGGCTGTTATGCCCGATGATTGGAAACCGATGACAACCGTAGGCGCCGGCGTGTACGAGATCCGGATACACACACGGCTCGAACACCGCGTGTTCTATGTCGCGAAATACGAAGACGCCGTCTACGTCATCCATGCGTTCGAAAAACGCACGCCCCAGACCAGAGAGGCCGACATCGCCCTGGCGCGCAAGCGCGTCGCCGATTTCCTGGGTCTCCGCGGGCAGAAGAAGAAGGAGGCTCGGTGACAATCAAAGTTCGACGCTCCACCGGCAATGTATTCCGCGACCTCGGATTCTCGAAGGAAGAAGCTGAGAATCTCAGGATTCGGACAAACCTGATGATTCGGCTCAGCAAGCTGATTGAGACTCGGCGGCTCACGCAAGCTCAGGCTGCAAGCCTGTTTGATGTGACTCAGCCAAGGATCAGCGACCTTGTCCGAGGAAAGATCGACCGCTTCAGTATCGATACCCTGGTCGCCATGCTGGGCCATGCCGGTGTCCGAGTTCAGGTCGTCGTCGGTCGCAAATCGAAAGTTGCCTAGACACAGGGTCGAAGCGACGCGAACCTCCATGGCCCACCACCATAAAAAAACGCCGTGGCGCGCGAGACGCGCTACGGCGTTGGCGAAAGCCCGGGCGGTTCTACAGGCGCGGGTCGGCGCGGCCGGCAGTGACGGAGCGCGCGCGTGCCATCAAGAGGCCACTCTCGGAGTCCCGATGTCGCGAAACGACATCAACTCGATGCCCTCGGCCGCGAGCGTCTCCCCCACCCGCGGATCGCAGAGCGCCTGCAGCTCCTGTTCACGCTCGGCGACATAGAGACCCTCCATTTCGCGTCCCACGCCAGGATGACAGCCGAGCTCCGTCGTGCCCTCCGGCAACGTCATCAGGATCCGAATGAGGTGCTCGATGCTGATCGCGCCGGCAAGGATCTGTCCCTTCGGGCCCTGCCCGTAAAACGCGCCGTTGTACTGGACGTCTGCGCTGCATTCCCGTACCGGCGTGCCGATCTCATCGGCGATCTCTCTTACCAGCGCGGCGACCCCGCCCCAGTGATGCACGTGCTGGTGCGAATCGATATGCGTCGGATCGCAGTGCATCAACCGTCGAAACGCGTCGAGCTGCCTGACGATCTCGGCCTGGATCGCGGCCAGATCGCCGGCTGCCACCACCTGGTATAGCGGCACCCATTCGCCGTTCCGGCACGTCCATTCACCGAGGTCAATGTGCAGGCCGACACTCAAGGCTCGTTTGGCCCGCGCGTACTCGGCGGCTGCGGCGGCCGACGGCCAACGGACCATGAGGCTGGCGCTCGTGACGATGCCGTGTTCGTGGCAGTGGATGATGCCTTCGTTGACGCCGGCGCTTTGCCCGAAGTCGTCTGCGTTCACGATCAGCCGCCGCGCCTGGGACCCGTGGGGAGAAGCGGTTCCCATGTCAGCGGTGGAGCCGATCCGCAATCCGCTCAGCCTCGTTCAGCCAGTCAAGCGAGTGCTGCGGCGGGGACAGCCAGTCATCAGACCACCCGAGCATCCTGAGCGTGAGGTGCAGGCGGCAGCAGTCAAGGTCCACCCAGAAATCATCCGGAATGCGCCCGGGGTCTTCCGTGCGTCACGCGCCCGTACGGCCCACGCCAGCTCGCCACCGTCGTGAAGCGTGGATGGGCCGCATCCGTGGAGACCGGCCACTCATCCAACACCACCGGCTGACGAATTGGACGCCACGGGATATCGCTGGTGAGAACCGTGCAGCCGGGCCTTCCAACGTTCTCGCCCACCGTGAAGTAATAACCATGATCCTGCAGCTTGTCCTCGGCCAGTCCCGCCCGGTGCCAGTGCTGCGTGTAGCCGGGGTCGAGGTCGATGAACACGCGTTTCCGGAACCTCGATTTGAGCGTCGCGAGCGCGAGATGTCCGCTGATGTTCACGAGCAGGTCGGCGGCGTCCGCCACCCGGACGAGATCCTGCCAGCTCAAGCCGACGCTGCACTGGTCCGCCTCCGAAACCAGGGCCGATCGGCTGGCAAGGCCGAAGCGTCCCGTCACGTCTTTGAAGTATGCGAGGTTGATCGATCGAGGTCGCACCTCGCTCCCGACGCATCGGTGCACACATCCGGCGCGATTTGCTCGACGAAATACACGTCGTGTCCCAGCCGCTCGAGCCCGAGTGCCCAGCTCAGACGCGTCCATGCTGCACCGCCGTTTCCAGGCTTGTTCGCCAGTGCGCCGCTGACAATGATTAAGGACACGCCGCCCTCAGCACAGATCCAGCTTCCGCGCGAGCGCCCCGAGGACTTTCGACGAGTCGAACGCATCCTCGGCGAGACGTCGTGCCGCGAGGGCATGTCGCCTGTAGTCGCGCTCGATCGCGCGTGTGGCCTCGGCGGCCTCTCCGAGGGTCGCGAACGTCATGAGCCCGTCGCCGGTCGGTAACAGATCCTCAAGGCCGGTGTCCTGCGCGAGACCGGCCTGCCGCTGGCCAGGTAGCAGATGCTGCGGTCGCTGAACCAGCCGCTTCGCGTCTGCACGTACATGCCCTTGGCGATCATCAGTTCGGCCGCCGAGCCACGGATGTAGTCGCGATAGCACCAGGGATTGCCCGCAGCCCGGCACGGCGCCACTAACGACCACCGTTGTCGTCGAGCAGCTCCACGTCCTTCACGTCTGCCGGATGGATGTCCAGAGCGACCTCGAAGCGGCTGGCCGTCAGACGAGGCAACGCGGCGAATTTCCGGAATTCGTGCGCACGCAGCCCGTACATCGTCCCTTGGTACGCGATCGGTCCGTACGCGCCCCGCCAGCTCGCCACCGTCGTCACCGCTCCGCTCGAGCCGTTCGTGGCGGTGGCCGCCGGCCATTGGTCGAGCACGACAGGCTGCCGGGTCGTGATCCACTCCAGGCCGCAGGTGGGAATGCTGCAATCTGGTTTGCCGATGTTCTCGGCAATCGTCACGAACGCATCGTGGCCGCGGAACGTGTCGTGTAGTCCCAGCGCCTGCCACATCTGCCCGAATCCAGGATCGATGTCGAGAAACACCCGCTTTGGTGCGGCCGCGACGATTTCCTCGTCGTCCAGGAAGCCCATGACGTTGATGAGCGCCGCCGAGGCCGCGATCCGCTCAATGATGTCCGTGCGGCTGAGACCGATCGTGCTCGTGCCGCCGTTGCACAAGAGTCCGTAGCTCCCCTCGAGTCCGAAGCAGCGGATGGCGTCGAGGAAGTAACGAGTGTTCCACGAGTTTTCGATCGTTGCGGGCGCACCCGTTTCACTGATGCACATCTCGCGCTCGAGTCGATCGAGAAACAGGACGTCCCATCCAAGCTTCCTGAAACCGAGGAGGTACTGGAGAAAGACCCAGGTGTGGCCGCCACGGCCCGGTCGTTGGGCGAGCGAGCCGGCGATAACTATTGATTTCTTTGGGAAGTCTATGAGGTAGACTCGACCGCGCGCATGGCGTGCATGGCGCGCATCATCTTGTCAGAGAAGGCCGAGCGCTCGTGCATACCGGCGGGCTTCGCTCCGCTGGATTCGAAACACGCTCTTGCGTCCGCGACCGATCCGCACCGCCCGCAGATAACCACCACGGATCTCTTCTCGAATGAAGGTCGGACTGGTTCCGATCATTCGCGCGAGCTCAGTGGTCGTCAGCGGCGGACCGCTCGTCCGATCCAGCCCCTCCAACGTTCGAACGGCCGGCGGAGGGCTACTATCGCTACTCGTAGATCCGGGCGATACGCCGCTGTCGTCCAAGTCTGACAGGCGGCGACTGTGGCTTGGTCTGGAGCTTTCCATGGAGCCGCATGTGATAGCTGCACGAACGTTGCCGCGCCTCGGCGGAGATTTCTTCAGTATTGGCGGTGGCAAGGGGGCCGGAGGGGCACGCGATCTCTCCTCCTGGGGAGACTATGGGATGCCAGACGGAAACCAAGCGTGAAACCCGATATGGTTCAAGAACCTGCCCGACCCCATCGCCTCGTGAATGGACCTGCGTCGCCTCATTCCACTGTCACCGACTTGGCGAGATTGCGCGGTTGATCGACGTCGCAGCCGCGGCGCACGGCGACGTCGTAGGCGAGCAACTGCAGCGGGACGACCATCAGAATCGGCGTCAGCAGATCGGGCGACGGCGGAAGCTCGATTACGCAGTCGTTCGCGGCGTCGAGAATCGACGCGAGCTTGTTGTCGCCCCGCGTGGTCAGCGCGATCACGGATCCACCGCGCGCCTTCACCTCCTGCATGTTCCCGATCATCTTTTCGAAGACATCGTCCTGCGGCGCGATCGTGACGACCGGCATGCGCTCGTCGATGAGCGCGATCGGCCCGTGCTTCATCTCGCCGGCCGGATAGCCTTCGGCGTGGATGTAGGAGATTTCCTTGAGCTTCAGGGCGCCTTCGAGGGCGATCGGGTAGTTGACGCCGCGGCCCAGGTACAAGAAGTCGGTCCGCGTGTGAAAACGGCCGGCGATCTCCTCGATTTCAGGCGCCATCTTGAGCGTCTGTTCGATCAGCAGCGGCAGCTGCAGCAGCGCGTCGACGTGCGGCTTCGAGGCCTCCGGAGAGAGCGCGCCGCGCACCTGACCGAGCCGGAGACCGAGAAGGTAGAGCGCCACGAGCTGCGACGTGAACGCTTTGGTCGAGGCCACGCCGATTTCCGGGCCCGCGTGGGTGTAGATCGTGCCGTCGGTCTCGCGCGTCGCCATGCTTCCCACGACGTTGCAGATGGCGAGGCTGGTCGCCCCCTCACGCTTTGCCTCGCGCAGCGCGGCAAGCGTATCGGCGGTCTCGCCCGACTGCGTGATGACGACCGCCAGCGTGTTCCTGGTGACGATCGGCTTCCGGTAGCGGTACTCGGAGCCGTAATCGACGTCGACGTGGACGCGCGCGAGCTGCTCGATCATGAACTTGCCGACGAGCCCGGCGTGCCACGACGTCCCGCACGCGAGGATCGTGACGCGATCGATCGCGCGGAGCTCAGCGTCGCTGATCTGCATCTCTTCGAGAAACACTTTCCCGGAATCCTGCGAGACGCGGCCCAGAATCGTCTCGCGCGCGGCGGTCGGCTGCTCGAAGATTTCCTTGAGCATGAAGTGCTTGTAGCCGGCCTTCTCCGCCATGACCGGATCCCACAGCACGCGCTGCGTGGCCTTCGAGACCGGCCGCCCGAAGACATCGGTGAACACGACGCCGGTCTTCGTGATGATCGCCATCTCCTCGTCGCCGAGGAACACGACGTCGCGCGTGTGGCTGAGAATCGCGGGGATGTCCGACGCGACGAAGAACTCGCCGTCGCCCAGGCCGACAACGATCGGCGGGCCGTTCCGGACGGCGACGATTTTATCGGGATCGTCGGCCGAGATCAGCACGAGGGCGAACAGCCCGCGCATCTGCAGCAGCGCGCGCCGCACCGCGTGTTCGAGCCCGTCGTCCTTCATCTCGCGCTCGACCAGATGTGCGACGATTTCGGTGTCGGTCTCCGTGACGAACGTGTGGCCCTGGCACTGCAGCTCCTGCTTCAGATCGAGATAGTTCTCGATGATCCCGTTGTGCACGACGACGATCTTGCCGGTGCAGTCGCGGTGCGGGTGCGCGTTCTCTTCGGTCGGCCGTCCGTGGGTCGCCCAGCGCGTGTGGCCGACGCCGTAGTCACCCGCGATGGGGTCGGCGGCGATCGCATCCTCCAGGTTCGACAGCTTGCCGGCGCTTCGGCGCAGATCGACCGCGCCGTGGCGCACGACGGCCACGCCGGCTGAGTCGTAGCCGCGGTACTCGAGCCGCCGCAGCCCCTCGATGAGCACCGGCACGACCTTCTTCGGACCGATATATCCAATAATCCCGCACATGGGTCCTACCATACTCATCATCCGCCACCGAGACCAACGGCAGGTGGATGCCGTCTCCAAAACGACGACGCCTGTAGCGATTTGTCGACCAGTAACAAGACAACGTTTCCTGAACGACGACATACGTGGCGAGCGCCGCCGGCCAGCAAGTGCGATTCCCCGCAGCCACTTCTCTGCCCCCGGCGCGACTTACAGGGGCCGTTTCGATCGATCGCGGCAGAGTTGCCGGAACTGCCTCACCAGATCGAGTGGCACTCGAATTGCCGTTTCCACACCATGGCGATCCTCCCCTGGCATCCGGTGAAACCTCGAATTTCGAGCCCAAACTCCGCGCTGCGAGTACCAGGCACCTATGCGGGCCGGGCACGTTTCCGACCGCGTGATGTCCGGAAGCTTCCTGACGTTCTGCGCGACGCGGCGGGTAGAGTTGTCGAAGTCGGATTTGCCGGCATGGCCGCCACCGGTCAGCCGTTTGCCGGCCAGGCACTGTATCTGGAGTGGCGCAGGGACGAGACCCTCAACGGGTTCTTGATCCCTGAACAGGATCTGGAATTCCTGAACGAGTCCCCTGACCCTCGAGGTTGAAGGAGGCTCGCGCCGAACTTGCGTTACGTGTATGGTGTACCTGTGGGGGGGGAACGTGACATGTGACGACCACTGAACGCCGCGCTGCTGAGCGGTCCAGCGACCGGCGCCGAGCTCCCCGCGGAGGGCGCCGCCAGACCGACACGCCAGGGCGGCATCCGATCGTGCTCGTGGCCGATGCTGACCACGGCGCGCGGCGGCCGTGCGTCCGGTACCTCATCCGCCGCGGGTTCCTGGTCGACGAGGCGAACGGTGGCGTCGAGGCAGCTTCCGCCATCATGATGATGCGGCCGCGCATCGTTCTGGTGGACGCGGCGCTCCCGGCCGCACGGTCGTTTCTGCCGTCGATTCGTGAGGCCGGGATTCCAATGATCGTCATGACGACTGACTTCATGGAGCCCGCGACGCACGCGGCCGGCCTGCTCATCAAGCCGTTTCCGCTCGAGACGATGCTGACCGAAGTGCGGCGGGTGTTGCACCTGCTCGACCGCGCTGACGATGACGTCCCGGGAAGAGCCTAGGAGCGTGTCTGCGTTCATCTGTCACGATTCCGGCCTTAGAAGATGTCTAGGCGAGCCTGGCCGCTGACGCGCGCTCGGCAGCCGTGGAGAGCTGGGCTCGCGCCATTCGGAACGGGCGAAACGGAACGTGGCAGTCGTGCTGGTTCAGGAAGCCGAGAAGGCGTTTGTAATCGTCCGCGGACATGTTGAAGAGGCCCACCAGCAGACGATAGCTGCCGTGTGTTTGTTCCAGCCCGGTCGCGATGATGTGACGGAGGTCGTCCCTGGTAATGTCGCGTCCCATGAACGCGGCGTATGCCGTCGTCCAGAACGATTCCCTCTGCACCAGCAGCCGTTCGAGCAATGCGGCGACCCTGTTTGCATCGGACACGGCGAACGCGGAGGCGGCCGCCAGATGCTCGTCCGCACGCGCGCCTGCGGCGACGACTTCGGGCGGAAGATGAGCCGCCTCGATCACCGCCGCGCTGACGCGCGCCACAGTCCGCTCGATGACGTTTCGCAGCTCGCGAATGTTCCCCGGCCAGTCGTAGTTGACCAGGAGGCCGATCGCCGCAGCCGAAAATACCGGGACGGGCCGCTGATGCTGCAGGGCGAAGATCCTCCCATAGTGCTCGAGCAGCAGCACGATATCGGTCGATCGTTCGCGGAGCGGTGGAATGTGCAGGTGGAGGACATTCAACCGGTAGTACAGATCCTCGCGGAATTCGTGCGCCGCGACCGCTTCCAGCAGATTGCGGTTGGTCGCCGTGACGACCCGGACATCGCTGTACGTGCTTGCTCCGCCGCCGACCGACTGGATCTCCCCTGTCTCGAGAAACCGGAGGAAGAGTGCCTGCATCCGCAGGCTCATCTCGCCCACTTCGTCGAGAAATACCGTGCCGCCGCTTGCCTGCCTGAGGAGGCCCGGACTGTCGCGGTACGCGCCGGTGAAACTGCCTCGCGCGTGGCCAAAGAATTCGGTTTCGAGCAACGTGTCGGGAACGCCGGCGCAGTTGATGGTGACGAACGCCTCGGCCCGGCGGGCACTGCCGTGGTGAATCAGGCGCGAGATGACTTCCTTTCCCGTGCCGGTTTCTCCCGTGATCAGCACTTTCGCCGTCGAGCGCGCGGCCAAGTCGATGTCGGCGCGGAGGGTTTGGATCGGCGCACACTCTCCTATCAGCGGCGGCGCAAGCCGCCCGGACGTGTCGCCGTGCGTTGAGTTGTTGACGCGAGTCATCGCAGCAGGTGTCAGAGATCCTAGCGAGGCCGCGCCTCAGACCAACGAGAAACATGACGATCCCGGCGCAGCCTCACTAGTTCCACCTTTATTACAGCCCCGCTCCGCGGGGGCTAGCCGTCTTGACTGAAAACTTGACCCATTTGGTGCAAGTTTTGGAACTCAAGACGGCTAGCGGGCAGTTCCCGTCGAATCAACCACAACCGGGTTCCGTCTGGAACGCCCGATTACAAATTTCGGAGTGCGAACAATAGTCGCCCACGCGGGGATCATCACAGACGAATATTCAGACATTTACTGGAATTCGGCACGTTAGGGATGGCGCTGCCGTTGCACTGGCCCTCCGAGTCAGGAGGGACGATGGCTGTATCGAACTGGGCCCAAGCGATTGCGCTTGCCAACCAACCGACCGAGCGAGCCGTGCCACCCGCGAGACGATGCGAGATGTGCGATCGGATGGCTGAACTGGCGAATGTAAATTCGGATGGGATGGCATTCTACGTGTGTACGAACCAGCATGAGACGCTTGTCGACGTGGCTCGAGCCATGGGCTTGCGCTGAGTCTCAAGGACGCGATCAGGACTTGGGCGACCATCGACGTGCAGAGTATCGAGGCCCTGACGCGCCCGCTCAAGAAGTAATTCCAACCCGTCTCGGACGCGTGTCGATTGTATCTTCCTCGCGCGCTTCGACGACCGCAGGGCTTGCTCCGGCCAACATTCCGCCCAGCGCCCTGAGGGTGGCACGCATGCCGGCTTGTTCGGGATCGTACAAACCCCATTCATCCTGGACCGGCCGTTCCCACTTCGTTTTCGGGCGGTTGACGGCGGTCGCCTTCAGGTTGGCCATGGGCTCCTCTTTCTTGGCAGATGCTGTCGAAAGTTGTTCTGGCTTTCGTACCTGAGGCAAATGCCATTCCGCAGGCGTCGTGCCCGCCATTTCACGCTGCATTACGGGATGGCGTGCGACTGCTCAGCGCCCGATCACATTTCGCGCGGGTGGCGACCAAATCCGTCAGCCCCAGCACACGGTGAATCGTACCGGGAATGTCGGAGGGCGGTTAACGTGAATCGGCCTTCCGGAATCTCCGTCGGTCGTACGCGATCCGGGTAACTCGTGAGGCCGCCTGCGCGGGCCGCTCTTGGGGTGGGCGGCCTGCTCGGCGGCGGGTTGAAGTCGCACGGTCATGGACGTTAGGCCACTGCCGATGGCGCATCATAGCGCGCTTCGTACTCGGCCGGTGGTACGTAGCCAATGGGTTCGAGCAACCGGCGCGTGTTAAACCAGTCGATCCAGTCGAGCGTCGCGAATTCAACCGCCTCGAGATGCCGCCACGGGCCTTTGCGGTGAATCACCTCCGTCTTGTAGAGGCCGATGATCGACTCGGCCAACGCATTGTCGTACGAATCGCCGCGGCTCCCGACCGACGGCGCGATCCCGGCCTCGACGAGCCGATCGGTGTAGCACATCGAGAGATACTGCGTGCCGCGATCGCTGTGATGGACCAGCCCGGTCGTGGTCGAGCCACAGCGGTCGTAGATGGCTTGTTCGAGCGCGTCGAGCACGAAGTCGGTGGCCGGGGACGAGGAGACGCGCCAGCCGACGATCCGGCGCGCGAAGACATCGATCACGAAGGCGACGCGGGAGAGCGTCGATCAGACATGCATCGGCCACCAACATCGCAGCCATTTCCGCCTGCTCGGACGGACCTTCCGTTGACGCGCCAGCTCGACCGCGACTGTTCGCATTGCACGCGGTGAACCTGTCAGCGCGCAGACTTCCAGGTTCGCCGAAGTCTGCCTGTCCACGCGGACAAAAGGCTGGAAAATAGTTCGGCCCGAGCGCGCGCATATCGGTATCATGTCTCGTGCACGCGACGCTTGTGATGAGAAACCCGAACCTGACGGATTGGCTGCACCGCCTCGACTCGTATACCAATGCGGAATTCGGACAGGCGCGGACGCTCGCGGCAATTCGAGATGCCTGCATCGCGTGTGGTGGCGACGCGCCGGACCCCGACATCGGCGGCCTGTGTAAGAAGTGCGCCGCCAAGCGACGTCCCGACAACACCGAGGTCATCCTGTTCCGCCCTTTGAGACGTCGAGCGCCGGCACCGAACGAATAGGCTGAAATGCTCAGGCGCGCGTGAGGGAGTCGCACCGAAGAACGACGCGGTGATCAGGCCGATGATGTGATCAGTCGTGCATCGGGACTCCTGGTTCAACAGCCGCGCCGCGCGAATCGGCCGCCGGCGCTGCGGAAAGGACGCCGTGATCTCTGGCCCACTCCACGGTGTGCGTGTCGCACAACAACCGGACCGACGCCGTTCGGCGTAACAGCAGCCGATGGCTGGCGCGGGCGCCGCACGGCTCATCCGCCGTGCAATCCGCGTACAGGTGGCCGGGGAGCGGGCTCAGGCTGAAGTGACGACCGGTGGCGGTCAGCTGCAAGTTGATGCTGCTCATGACACCTCTCTAAGAAGGCCTCTCGTCCGATGTTTCGCCGCACTGTCCCATGGTCGCGCGGCGATCTCAATCCTGATTCTTCAGTTGTATCGAAACAATCACAGGCGTGACGAGCTCGAACGAGCCGGCCGCCAGGCTATGATCGGCTAAATGGTCGCGAGCACCGACAGCGGGATCCTCGATTGTTCGCGATACCAGCCGAGTGTCCGCTGCAGCCCTTCTTCGCAGGTCACCGATGGGCTGTACCCGAGCAATGCCCTGGCCTTCCCGATGTCGGCCTGCGAATCGCGGACGTCTCCAGTTCGCGGCCCTCTATAGACCGGCTGCAGCGCGGTCCCGACGATCTGGTTCATCATCCGCAGGAGCTCGTTCAACGACACACGGCCCCCGGTCGCCACATTGACAACCGCGCCGGCCGCCGCCGGCGCCTCGCACGCTCTCAGCACTCCATCAACGACGTTGGCGACGTATGTGAAGTCGCGCGTCTGCTCTCCGTCGCCGTAGATGATCGGCGATCGATCCTCAAGGAGAGCCGTCGCAAACTGCGCAATCGGTCGGCAGATGAAACCAGCGCCGCCAGTCACGAGATAAGACGATTTGGGCATGAGACTTGTATTCCATACGCAACGTGCAGGTCCAATTCGGATACACCTACATCGGCGATCTGTTTTTCGATGGCAGCCGCCCCGCCGATGCGCTACGGTCCCACACTCAAGGACGGATGCATACCCATGACAACAGCCAACACAACGACCGCTGAGCACATCGAACGCCTTCGCACGCTCCTCCATCGACTCTTGCGCACCGAAGACACGGATGTGGAGGTCGAGCTCATCTCGCAGATCTCGATCGAGACCGAGGCCATCCGTCGCGAGCGCGCTCAAGGGACCGGCGTCACCATCAGCTTTTCGCCACGCGCCGCGGCGGAGTCGGCGCCCATGATGGTTCGGGAAAGAAGCCGGCGAAGCTGACGTAGTAGCATCGGCGGCTTCACGGGCTCGATGAGGATCGCGGTGGCACCCGCCCGAACGATCTGTTCCCGCGTGTAAGCGTCATCGAACCGCGTCAGAGCGATCACGGGCGTACCGCGAGTGTCGGCCTGCGTCCTGAGCTCACGGACCAGGCTCAGTCCCGAGACTGCAGGGTCAACGAGTTGAAGAATGATTAACGCCGGACCGGACGTGCGGGACGCCGCCCCCGCCTCCTCGTAGGGCGCAACGATGACTTCGTACCCCGCCTGCTCCAGCACGCTCTGATGCAGGTTCCTCGGGCGCTCCTCTGCTTCCACAATCAGCAGGACGCGCGCGTAATCGATTGAAGCTGACGGCCTATAGACGCGCTGTTCCTGCTCGTCCTGATGTGACATGGGCATCCACAGGGCAACTCGAATGCCACTCGGAATCCTTCAGAATTGGGCAAAAACCGGTGCGCACTTGGCTGGAGGACGAGGAAGTCGGTTTGGGGGCGGACAAGATGCGCGCCCCAACCGCGTGCCGGACCGAACGAATGAGCCGCACGGCAATTACAAATCCGATTCGGACGGGATTTTTGTCCTTCGTAGAATTGACTTTTGAGCGCTGCCACCTGGACTTCCGTTCCGCCTCCAGCGATCAGTCGAACGGAACAACTCGTTGCCAATGCGGGCCTTGCCGTCGGCCGCACCCTTAGTCGCGCTATGAGATGACCATGGTCGCCGAGCTGGCGGACATCTTGCGGATCATGCAGTCATGACCGACGATCTCGGATTCGCCGAATACACCGCGCTCGCGGCTTTCCACGATCAGCTGCAGCAAACGATCGAATCCACCACGACTCGCACGCGCCAGGCAGGCCTGCAGCCTCTGACGTTCATGTTGCTCGTCGCGCTGCGGCGGCAGCCTCCCGGCATTCCGGCGACGATTGGCCAGCTGGTGGACGCTCTCCGATGGAACCGCAGCGAGGTCGTCGAGCTTCTCGATGACCTCGTGCGCCGGGGCTTCGTCGCACGCACGCGCGACAAAGCTGACCGTCGTCGCTTTCTCATCTCACTCACGCCAGCCGGCGAACAATGGCTCACGCCGCTGGCGAAGGACGTGCTGCGCGACCTGGTCGTCTCCGGACCCGACCTGCTGCGCACCGTTCGCGTCGTCCTGTCCCATGCGGCGGCAAACGCTGCCCGGACGCAACCCCCTGCCCGCGCCGACATCAGCGACTTCGCGTGGCGAGCCGTCGGATCCGCACCAATCTAAGAGGGCCGCTAATGTCCGCACTGTCTGCTCAACTCCTGGATAGGATTCAGAAGCGATCCGCCCGCGTGGGCGTTGTGGGCCTCGGATACGTGGGGCTTCCGCTGGTCGTCGAGCTCGCACGCAGCGGATTCGAGTCGGTCGGCATCGACCTCGATCCCAAGAAAATTGCGGCGATCAACCGCGGGACTTCTTATATCCCCGACACCTCGAGCGCCGCTGTCGAGGCGCTGACCGCGGCCGGCCGGCTGCGCGCGACCGCTGATTTCGCCGTGGTGTCCGAGCTCGACACGATCAACATCTGCGTCCCCACGCCGTTGCGGAAGACGAAGGACCCTGACATGTCCTACATCGTGTCCGCAGTTCAAGCCGTCGCCGATCATCTCCATCCGGGAATGCTGATCGTGCTCGAGTCGACGACCTACCCCGGTACGACAGAGGAGGTTGTCCAGCCGATTCTGGAATACGGGGGCCTCAAGGCCGGTGTCGATTTCTTTCTCGCGTTCTCCCCTGAGCGCGTGGATCCGGGCAACAAGACCTTCAACACACACAACGTTCCGAAGATCGTCGGAGGAATGACCCCGACGTGTTCCGAGCTCGCCCAGGCGCTCTACGGAGCGGCGATCGAGACCGTCATTCCTGTCAGCTCGCCTCGCGTCGCCGAGATGGTGAAGCTGCTCGAAAATACATTTCGGGCGGTGAATATCGGACTCGTTAACGAGATTGCGCTGATGTGCGAGAAACTCGGCATCGATGTGTGGGAGGTTGTGGACGCTGCCAAGACCAAGCCGTTCGGGTTCATGCCGTTCTATCCCGGGCCCGGCCTCGGGGGGCACTGCATTCCAATCGACCCCTTCTACTTGACATGGAAGGCCAAACAGACCGGCTTTGAACCGCGGCTGATCGAGCTCGCGGGTCAGATCAATTCGGCGATGCCGCACGCCGTCGTCGAAAAGATTGCGCAGGCTCTCAACAGCCAGAAGAAGGCGCTGAACGGGTCGCGGGTTCTCATTGCGGGTATCACGTACAAGCGCGATGTTGACGACATCCGCGAATCGCCAGCGCTCGACGTCATGGGACTTCTGCACGAGAAGGGTGCAAAAGTCGCCTATGTGGATCCGTTTGTCCCGCAGCTTCGCAAGGGCGACTGGGCTGGAGGACGGGATCTCGCGTCAGAACGGGCCGACCCGAAAACTTTCAGATCAGCCGACTGTGTGGCCATCTTGACCGACCATTCCAACTTCGACTGGGCAACGATCATCACTTCCGCGCCTTTGGTCATCGATACGAGGAATGCGATTAAGGGCAGACACCTGCATGTGCACAGACTCGGATCGCCATACACGATCGAAAGGGCGCTCGAACCGATGGCTGCGGTGGGCTGAGCGCCAAGATTAGATAGGCGGCCTGCTTCTTGCTCCGCGTCTGGCGTGCGCAACCACGTCCTAACTAAAAATGCCATTTTTCAGAGCGATTTCAAGGGTTCGGCCTCGGAGGGCGTGCTCCAAGGCTGTCAGAATGATTACAAATTCCACCTTCTTACGCAACGCGCGTCGACACTTGAGTGCTCATACGAGGACCTCTTTCAGCAGCTAGACGGCGCGTCAGTAAGGACCGATGCGTCGACCTGGCACCTGGAGGTGTACGGTGTCCACAAACTGGGCGCGCACCGTTGGGTCCAAGTTGCGCTCGCTGGTTCGCCCAACTTCGACCTGGTGGTGCAAATCTCGCGGACCTCGGCGCCAACCGACGCCATCACGGCAATAGAAGCGTGGTTGGAAGACCCGGATCCCACACGCAGGGTGCTTCAAGTTTCCTAGCCTGCTTTACTTTATTCGTGAAGGGGCCGATTTCGGTGTCAGTGCGTTGTGTCACGACGCCCCCCTGACGCGCCGGACCGGTCACGCCAAGCAGCCACACGAGCCCAAGCGCCACCATCGGCGCGACCGTCAGCAAGCGCGCGACGGCGACGGCAACCACCCCCAAGGCCGCTCAGGAATCGTGGCGCGCTCGAGCTGCATGCCCAGGACGAGCATCATCACCGGCAGCGCGGCATCACTCAACAAGAATGGCAGGAAGGACGTTCACGCGCTATTCTCCCTATGTGCCCCCCTCCATCGTCCGCCGTCGAGACCCGACGAAGGGGCTCCTGGTTGGGTTGATCATCACCCTGGCGGCGGTGACGACGTACTCCTTTTACATCACCAGACAGATCAACGGGCTGCGCGATCTGCAGCGCGACCTCGCGGACCGCAACCGGAAGGACTCCCTTCAGCTTCTGCGGATTCAGAACGACCTCAATTCGCTCGCGCTGGCCATGCGCGACATGCTGGACGCCGAGGAGCCGTATCCGCTGACCGCCTGGTCGGCGCAGTTCGACCGGATCCGCCTCGATCTCGATGCGGCGCTGCGGCGCGAGGAAGCCGTGGCGACCGCGCGCCGGACCCCCGAGCAGCAGCGGTATCTCGGCAACTCGCTCGCCCAGTTCTGGGACGCGTCCGATCGCACGTTCGCGCTCGCGCGGAGCGGACGCGAAGACGAAGCGCGGGTCCAGATTCGATTGTCGCTGCAGGCCCGGCAGGCGGCCTTGAGCACGGCCGTCGCCCGACTGCTTGTCGAGAACAACGAGAGCGAGGAACAAACGGCCGAGCGCGTCCAGGACATCTACGATCGCGTGCAGCGCCAGGTGTACTGGTTTCTAAGCGCGACGCTGGTCGCGATCGTCCTCACGAGCCTGTACCTGATTCGCGCCAACCGGCAGATCTTCGCCCAGCTCGCCTCGCTCTCGACCCAGCGGAGCGAACTCGTGCAAAAGCTGATTGCCGCGCGCGAGTCGACGCTCCATCACATCTCGCGCGAGCTTCATGACGAGTTCGGACAGATCCTGACCGCGATGGGCGCGATGCTGGGACGCGCCGGCACGCACGCGCCCGAAGGATCGCCGCTAGGCGCCGAGCTGCGTGAAGTGTGCGAGCTGGCGCAATCGACGCTCAACAACGTGCGAAGCCTGTCGCAAGCGCTGCATCCCTCGATCCTGGACGAAGCCGGGCTCGAGAGCGCGCTCGAATCGTATCTTCCGACCGTGGAAAAGCAGGTCGGCTTGGCCATCACCTACGAGCGGTCTGGCGCGCCGTTGCCCATGAACGGCACCGCCGGGATTCACGTGTACCGCGTGCTGCAGGAGGCGCTCAACAACGTGGCGCGCCACTCCGGCGCCGACCGCGCGTGGGTGCGGCTGAATCATGAGGCCGGCGTGCTCGCACTCGAAGTCGAAGATCACGGCAAGGGGTTCGGCCCCGATCCGGGCCGCGGTCTCGGCGTCGTGGCCATGCGGGAGCGTGCCGACCTTCTCGGAGGGACGATCGAGTTCCTGCGGCCGGTAGAAGGCGGAACGTTAGTTCGCCTGCGAGTGCCGGTTGAATCTAGTTTGTAGTTTGCGACCCTGTGCTATCACAAAGGACACAAGGGACACGAAGGAAGAACCAGCCTTTGTCTTTGTGTCCTTCGTGTCCTTTGTGGTGATCAGGCGCCCGGATTAGGGCCCGCGAAAGAATAAGGTGTGCATTCTGGGCGTCGAGGCGCCCGCCCGGCAAGGCGCGAGGAGTGCGCATACCGGGCGTATGCAAGCGACGAGCAACGCAGCCCGGCGGGATGCATCGGCGGCCAGAATGTATACCTTATTCTTTCGCGGGCCCTTAGCATCCCAAGCTGTGAACCGAGGGGTGAAAACCGAAGTGAACACATGATGGATACGATCACCGTTCTGCTTGCCGACGATCACAGCCTGGTGCGGCGCGGCTTTCGCCGGATCCTCGAGGACGATCCGTCGATTGTCGTGGTCGGCGAAGCCAGCGACGGCGAGGAGGCGATCCGGCTCGCCGGCGAGCTCCGGCCGCGCGTCATCGTGATGGACTGCGCCATGCCCGGCACGAGCGGCTTGATCGCCACGCGGCGGATTCTCGAACAGACGCCGGACGTGGCGATCCTGATGCTCAGCATGCACTCCGAGGAGACGCTTGTGCGCCAGGCGATGGAGGCGGGCGCGCGCGGGTACATTCTCAAGAGCGCGCTCGATCTGGACCTCGCGGCGGCGGTGACCCGGGTGGCGGCCGGCGAGACCGTGCTCGACCCCAAACTCTCGCGGCCCGCGGCACTCAAGGGAGAACGCACGCACGGCCTCACCGCCCGTGAGATCGAGGTGCTGCAGCTGATTTGCGACGGCCACTCCAATCGTGAGATCGCGAGAAAACTCGATCTGAGCGTCAACACCGTCGCGGTCCATCGCGCCAACATCATGAACGCGCTCGATATTCACAAGACCGCCGAGCTGGTCGTCTACGCCATTCACCACGGCCTGGTCACGCTCCCGTGAAGCGCCGCGACTTCCTCCAGGGCCTCGCCGCGGCGGGTGCGGCGGCGGCGTGGCCGTCGTGGCCCCCCGCGGGGCATGCGCAGGGTCAATCGACGCTCGGATTTCGGCTCACGAACGTCACCGCCGCCGCCGGCCTTCAGTTTCAGCACAACAACGGCGCGTACGGCGGCAAGCTGCTCCCTGAAACGCTCGGGTCCGGCTGCGCGTTTCTCGATTACGACGCGGACGGCTGGCCGGACATCCTGCTGGTCAACGGCATGGATTGGCCCGGGCGAAAGCGCCGGCGATCGACCCTCCGGCTGTATCACAACAACCGCAACGGCACCTTCACAGACGTCTCGCACAGCGCCGGTCTCGACGTCGAGCTGGACGGGATGGGGGTCGCGATCGGAGACTTCAACAACGACGGCTACCCCGACATTCTCATCACGTGCGTCGGCCAGAATCGGTTGTTTCGGAATACAGGCAAGGGCACCTTCGTCGACGTGACGCGATCGAGCGGCCTGGCGGGACGCGCGGCCTTCAGCACGTCCGCGCTCTGGTTCGATTTCGACCGCGATGGCCTGCTCGATCTGTTCGTCTGCAATTACGTCAAGTGGTCGGCTGAACACGACGTGTTCTGCAGCCTCGACGGCAAACAGAAATCCTATTGCACGCCCGAGGCGTACCGTGGCGACACCTGCTGGCTGTTCCGTAACCGCGGCAACGGCACGTTCGAGGACGTCACGGCAACGAGCGGCATCTTCGACAGCAGCTCGAAGTCGCTGGGGGTGGCGATGCTCGACTACGACCAGGACGGATGGCCGGATCTCTTCGTCGCCAACGATACGCAACCCAACAAGCTCTATCGCAACCTGCGCAACGGCACCTTCAAGGACGTCGCCGTGGCAGCCGGCCTCGCGCTCAGCACCGAGGGCAAGGCCCGCGCCGGTATGGGCGTCGACGCCGCCGACTTCGACAACGCCGGCAGACCTGGCCTGGCCGTCACGAACTTCGATAACGAGATGATCGGGCTGTATCGAGGACTCGGCGGAGGACTGTACGAGGACGTCGCGGGACGGGCCGGCGTCGGGTTGCCGTCACGAAACACCTTGGGTTTCGGCTGCGCGTTCGTCGACGTCGATCTGAACGGCTTTCTCGATCTCGTCGTCGCCAACGGCCACATCGACGAGACCGTGCGCAACATCCGCGGCAACATCGGGTACGCACAGCCGCCGCAGCTGTTCCTGAACCAGGGCAACGGCACGTTTCGCGACGTCGCGGCCGCCGCCGGCGGCGACTTCGCCGGGCCGAAGGTCGGGCGCGGACTCGCCTGCGGCGATTTCGATCGCGACGGCGATGTCGACCTGCTCATGACCACGAACAACGGTCCCGTGTTCCTGTTCCGCAACGATCAACTCGCCGGCAACCGCAGCATCCGGTTTCGCCTGGTCGGGACGACATCGAACCGAGACGCCATTGGCGCCCTGGTTCGCGTCTTTTATGAGGATTCGTCACAATCGCGCCTCGTGAAGAGCGGCTCCAGCTATTTGTCGCAGTCGGAATTGCCGGTGACCTTCGGCGTCGGCCCACGCGACCTGGTGGCGCGTGTCGTTGTCGAGTGGCCCAGCGGGCGGACCGAAGAGTACAAGAACCTCGCCTCCGGCAAGGCCTACGACTGTGTGGAAGGCAAAGGGATCACGCCACGGAGCGCGTTCTAGTCCTCCGACGCGCGACCTCGACCTCGCAGGGCCTTGACCGCGCTCCGAACCTTCTTGGACGCCAGGCGCTTCTCCCGCGCGCCCGCTCGTGGTTTTGTCGGCCTGCGCCGCTTTGGCCGGTGGGCCGCCTGCTGCAGGAGCGCAACCAGCCTCGCGCGCGCGGCCTCGCGATTCTGCGACTGCGTCCGATGCTCGCGGCTGTCGATCAGCAAGACACCGTCTGACGTCACCCGCTTCCCGGCAAACGCGATCAGCCGCTGCTTGACCTCCGGCGGCAACGACGATCGCCAGACGTCGAACCGCAGTTCGACCGCCGTCGAGACTTTGTTGACGTTCTGACCGCCCGGCCCTGACGCTCGCACGAATTGCTCGTCGATTTCGTGGCCGTGTACGACGATCGCGTCGGTCACCCGGATGTCGGACATGTCATCGCTACAGTGTAGAATGCCCGCTTGGGCCATAAGAGTGCGTTGCGAAATTACCCGTGGCGGGTCCTGTCCGCGAACAGCCCCACCGGGTGCTCGGCGAAAAGCGCCTGTCACGACCCTCGCCTCCGCGCCCGGCGGGGCGCCCCGTTCGCGGCCACCCGCGTGAGGTAATTTCGCAACGAACTCTAACAGCCCGTGGTGAAAGTCTGGCGTCGCACCGAGACGGGCGCGTGGACCGCTGGCAAGGCGCGACGACCGAGAATACCGGGAGTATTTGACGGAGGAGCAACGCAGCCAGCGCCGGGGTCCCCAACGCGGCAGCCGCGTTGGGGTGGAGCGGGGATGCATCGCCCGTCGAACGGGGTCCCCAACGCGGCTGCCGCGTTGGGGGCCCCGAATGCAGCCAGACTTTCACCACGGGCTGCTAAGGGTTAGGAGGACGTGTGATGCGACTGGGGTTGATTCGTGTCGTGATGTTCTCGGCGTGTCTCGTTGTCGGGGCAGCAGCAGCGGCCCAATACGGACATCCGCTGAAGGGCACGTGGATCGGCGACTGGGGCCCCACCAGGGACAACCGCACGCATGTGTTGCTCGACATCCACTGGGACGGCAAGGCATTGGCCGGAACGCTCAATCCCGGACCGAATGCCGCGCCGCTGCAAAAACTCACGCTCGATGTCGACGCCTGGACGATTCATTTCGAGGCGGACGGCAAGGACAAATCTGGCAATGTCGTCCGCTCCGTCGTCGACGGCAAGCTGGAGAACATCGGCGCCTTCCAGCGCTTCATCACCGGCACCTGGACGCAGGGCTCGGTCAAGGGCGACTTCAAAGTGACGAGGAACTAGCGGGTTTATTTCGTTGCGACCCTTGCGGCAGCCGCAGCCTTCGTTTCGTCGACGCGGGCGCCCCTCAGAATGTTCGCGATGCCGTAATTGCCCTCGCTGCAGGCGTACTCGTAAATCGGCGCGCCCATCTGCCTCATCGGGATTTCCGCGCTCCACGATCTCGTCCACGTCGTCGGATCCTCGACCGTGAACTCGTATTTGATCGAGTTGGCGTCGGTGCGGGTGAAGCGCTCCGTGACGTGCAGGTTCTCGCTCGACCCGCGGAAAGCGGTCTTGTCGGTGAAGTTGGTCGTGTCGACGACCAGCGTATTGCCCTCCCAGCGGCCGCGAGAATCTCCCGTCAACTGACGGATGTTCTTGCCGAGATGCGCGCGCCCATCCAACGGGATGATTCGTGCGCTATGGATCATCTCGGTGATGATCACGACGTAGTTCGCGCCCTGCACGATCTGCAGATTGGAGTTGTAGCCGACCGGCATGAGCGGAGGCACGTCGACGCCCCACGTAATGCAGCGTTCGGCGAGCGTGCGGTTCTGGATGGCATCCGCTGGATTTCCCCGTCTGGCGGCCCGCTCCGCCGCGCGCTTCAGCGCCTCAGGGGTCTGCGGCGGGATGCGGCCGTCCTTCGGATCCGTGATCAGCGAGGTGCGCAGGCTCGACAGACCCTTGCCGTACGGCTCGGTCTGCCAGATCGCGTCGTCGTAGTGAATGTTATCGGCTGCCTGGCCGAGGAACTGCGCGACGCGCTGCTTCTCGTACGCCGCCGCTTCTTCGGGCGTCCAGAATTCCTTGCCGGCGAACTCCGCGGGCCGTTCAACCGGCGTGTACGTTGCGTGGGTCCAGTAGCCGGTGAGGTCCGGTTGGCCGTCCGCGGTGCGCGGAGCCGTCCACGGCTTGGCGGCCTTTGCCGTCGGCTTCGGCGAGCTCTGACCGGCCGCGTGCAGGACGGCGACCGACGCCATCGCAATCACTGCCGCCGGAACACCGAGGGATCGATGACCCATCTGACATCTCCTTTTCAAACGAACACGGAGACTGCGGCAGCCCTGCGGAATCTTCCTACTTCCCCGAAAAGATCGGCTTCCCGAAGTCGTCGGTCAGCCGCTGCAGATACTTGTTGTTCTCCTGGCAGATGTATTCGGTCAACTCGCCGTTGGCCCGCCACGGAACGTCCCACGCGACGGTGAACGGCTTCGTGTACGCGCCGGGATCGTCGATGAGCGCTTCGTAATGCAGCGTGCCTTTGTTCGGCCGCGTGTACTTTTCGACCACGTGGAGCTGGTCCGTGTGCGGGTGGCCGAAGTAGTCCAGCCATGTCGCCTCGTTGAACCCGACGACGTCGACGACGAGCGTGTCGCCTTCCCAGCGACCCACCGAATGTCCGAGGTAGGTCGGGTTGAGCGCGTCACCTTTGGGATGCTCGCGGCCGTCCATGTAGATCTCGCGCCAGATGTGCGTCGCGCCTTCGAAGATCATGATGATGCGCTTCTGTTCCGGCAGCTGAATGATCTCCGCCGGGTACGGCGTCGCGAACAACCGCGGACCGCCGGGAGGCAGGCAGTAGCCTTCGGGATCGTATTTGGACGAGTTCTTCGAGTTGTAGTCGTAGACCGCCGCGGCCCACGGCTGGAAGGGCACCCACGGCTCGGTTTTCGCGCCACCGCGTCCACCGTTGCCGGCCGTGCCTTCGCCGCCGCCGAGCGGAGTGGTGGCGGCCGCTCGCCCTTCAGCAGGAGGCGCGCCAGCTGCACGTCCGCCGCCGGCAGCCGCGCCAGCGCCGCGCGCGGCGGCAGGAGGGCCCCCTTCAGCGGGAGGCCCGCCACCGCGACGACCGCGGGCCGGCGCGAGCGACTGGCCATCGGGACCGATGACCTGCATCCCCATGTTGGTGATGTAGGGAACGTTCCAGATCCCCTTTTCACCGGCAACACGTCCGAGATTCACGGTGCCGTCGGCGAGCCGAGGCGTCGGCTCCGGGGGGCCAGCCGCACCGCGCCCACGTCCCGCGCCACGACCGGCTGGCGCCTGACCAGCCGGCGGCGCCGGCGTTTGCGTCGAGACGACCACTGCAGACAACACCACCGTCGCAGCGGTCGCGACAGCGAACCGGCCAATGAAGCGGCTTCGCACCGTGAACCCTCTTCTTGCCCCTTTTTCCGTTTTCGATCGCCTACGGCGTGGTGGGCTGGCTCGACCCCGCAAACAGCCGCTGACCACCGCTCAGCATGACCGTGCGCGCATTGCCGATGGTGCTGCCGTCCTTGGCGCGGCTGCCCTCAACGATGACCATGTCGCCGATCTTCATAGAGTTGCGCGTCCAGCCCTGGCGCATGAGACCGTTCGGGCTCCCCATCTCGAGGCCCCAGTTCGGAACCTTCGAAGGATCGGCCTGCGAGCACTTCCATGCGGGCTCCTGTCCTTGCGGCGCCGCGGCCCCTTCGCAGATCTCCTTCACGTCGATGTAGAAATACGTGTGCGGGTTCGTCCACTCGACCTTCGTCACGGCGCCGGTCAGCTTGATCGCTCTCTGAGCATCAAACTCGGCCGCGAACGAATGATGCGCGATCATCGGTACGCTGGCAGCGAGCACAGCAACTGTCGCGATGAGCCCTGCGAACTTGGTCCTCATTATTCATCCCTCCATCAGAAGCCGTCGAAGGGCTTCAACATGCGCCCTCTCGTGCAGCCAGATTGTATACCGAGAACGGACAGCTTCAGGTCTGCATTTTCGTCGGTCCAGCCGCGATCTGTCAAATGAAGTTTCCGTCAGGAACCTGTCAGGAACGTGTTTCCCTTTCGGCACGGCCCGCCTCAGGACGAAGGTAAGTTACGATATCTGGCATTACATTAAACGGAGAAAATGACATGAAGGTCTGGTGGCGGCTTGCGGTCGCTGGATTGGCGGCCGTATGGCTGAGCGGTTTCGCGTCGGAGGTCCGGACTGCGGCACAAGGCCAGGCAGCAGCGGCAACAGGGAAGAACGCGGGAGAGGCCTTCAAGAACGTCACGACCAGCACGCTCAAGGAGCTGAGCGTGGACGATTTCATCGCGACGATGGGGGTGATTTCGGCCGATCTGGGCCTTGACTGCGCGAACTGTCATCCCGGGGCCGGCACGGACAATGCGGATTTTGTGATTGACACTCCGCCAAAGAGGACCGCGCGCAGGATGGTCGAGATGGTGGCCAACATCAATCGCACCAACTTCGCGGGCGTCCAGCGCGTGACGTGCTGGACGTGCCATCACGGCCGCCAAACCCCCGCGACCTCGATCGCCCTGGATACGCTGTACGACACTCCAAACGCAGAGCATGACGACATCGTCCTGCCGGAGAGGGGACAGCCTTCCGCCGAGCAGGTCTTTGACAAGTACATGCAGGCGCTCGGCGGTGCCCAGCGGCTCTCCGGCCTCACGAGCTTTGTCGCGACCGGGACGAGCGTGGGGTACTTCGGGTTGGGAGGCACTGGCGAGTTCACAGTCTTTGCGAAAGCCCCGAATCAGCGCACCGCGCTCATCACATACAAGGAAAAGCCGGAACGAGGCGATAGCGTCTGGGCCTTCGATGGCCGCACCGGTTGGATCAAGACGCCGCACGGACTATTAGGGGAGTACGAGCTCATCGGAGAGGAGTTGGACGGGGCCAGGCTTGAGGCGCAGATGGCCTTTCCAGGGCAGATCAAGCAAGTCCTCAACAACTGGCGCGTCGGCGCGACGCGAAGCATCGGCAACCGCGACTTCATCGTCGTTCAGGGAAGCGGTCCGAGAAGTTTTTTCGCGACGTTATATTTCGACATGCAATCCGGCCTGCTCTCGCGGATGGTGCGCTATGGCCCCTCGCCGGTCGGCCGCGTTCCCACGCAGATCGACTACTCCGATTATCGCGACGTTGGGGGCATCAAGTTCCCGTTCGAATACAAGTTCTCCTGGCTGGACGGGAGGTATACTGCGAAGCTGAACGAGGTCAAGACGAATGTCGCGGTTGACGCGGCGAAGTTCGGCAGACCGTCCGCGAAATAATAGGAGCCCGCGAAGCGAGTCGCAGGGAGCGAACACATGAAACATCACTACACGTCGATCGTCGTGGCGAGCGCCGCGGGAGTGTTGCTGGCCATCTCAGCGGGCCGCACGACTGAGGTGTCGGCACAGACGCCAAGCCCACCGAACGTCCTTACGAGTCCCGCGCCCAGAATGGCGAATGGCAAACCGGATCTCCAGGGCGTCTGGCAGCGGCCCTACACGCCCGACATGACCAGAAACGGACGCGGCCAGAAGGGCTACGCGGAACCTCCATTCACGCCGGCGGACACGCCGCAGGTTCGCGATGGTCTTCGCAGGCGCGGCGAGTACGGAGACCTTCCGTACACAGCGGCGGGACTAGAGGCCTGGAAGTCGTACGACATCGCAAGTCTGAATACGCCCGAGGGCCCGGGCGATTACACCGGCAGCTGTTTCCCGTTCGGCATGGCGCGGTCCGTCAACTCACCGGACCCGATGCAGATCATGCAGAACGATAAGTACCTCTCATTGATGTTCGAGGTGAACTCGTGGTTCCACGTCGTGCCAATCGACGGACGTGATCATCTCAAGGGCGATCAGCTCAACCCCACGTGGTTCGGCAATTCCATCGGCCGTTGGGACGGCGACACCCTCGTCATCGACACCATCGGCTTCAACGGCTACACACGCCTGGACACAAACGGCCATCCCCACAGCGACCAGCTCCATCTCAGCCAGACGTTGCGCCGGACCGACATGGGCCATATCGACTACACCATGACGGTGGACGACCCGAAGTACTACACGAAGCCGTGGAAGAACGAGCGGATCTTCACGCTCATGTCGACCGAGATCATCGAGTATTCCTGCGAAGAGAACAACCGCAGCCTGTGGGACGGGCGAATCAAAATGTGGCTTCCGCCGTGGGCAAAAGATTCGAAGGGGCTGAGAAAGTAGTCGATCGTCAGTGACCCGCTGGTTCGGCCGCCATCGAACCCGCGGCGCGAACGATCGACACGCGCGGAATGTGATGCCGCACCGACGCGAGCGCGACGACCGTCAGCGTCATCGTCCCGGCGATGAGCGTGAAGTAATGGGACGCGCCGCCGTTGAGCGCCCACGTGCCCACGTACGGACTCAGGACGCCTCCGATGCGGCCGAAGGCAACGGCCGTGCCGACGCCGGTGGCCCGGATCGATGTGGGATAGACGTGCGCAGCGAGCGCGTACATCGTGGTCTGCGTGGCGTTGATGAAGCCGCCGGTAACCGCCAGCATCGCGAAGACCGTCAACGTCGACTGCGGGTCGATGGGCATAATCGCCAGCACCACGCAGCCGCAGACGCCTCCGATGGCCAGCGTCAACATCGTGAGCCGCGAGCCTCCACGCATGATGACTGAGGCCGCAAAGACGGCGAATGCGACGCCCCCAAGATTCCAGGCCAGCAGGCCGTAGCTGGAAGTGCCGACGTCGAAGTGGGCGCCGCCGAGCATCGCCGGCACCCAGTTGGTGCCCAGATACGCCGAAAACAGGCAGAAGAAGAACGCGGCGCACAGCACCAGCGTGTCTCGGCGAATTTCGGGCTCGAGCAGCTCGCGAGCGGACACGCGGGCGACGGCCCGCTCCGTAGGATCCACGAATGTCGCGTCCCGGTCCACGTCGTGTCCAAGCCGGCGCAGCAGCGCACTGAGCTCGGGCCAGCGCAGTTTCTGACTCGCCAGATACCGCGGCGATTCAGGCAGCACCTTCAACAGGACGGCCGCCAGGACGAGCGGGACGATGCCGCCCACGAGAAAGAGCACGCGCCAGCCCCACTGCGGGAGAATCTGTCCGCCCAAAAATCCCGCGAGCGTGCCTCCGAGCGGAACGCAGACAATCGTGAGCGTCACGGCCGCGGCGCGATGCCGCCTCGGAACATATTCAGACGAGAGCGCCGCAGCGTTCGGCATGGCGCCACCGAGACCGAGCCCGGCAAAGAAGCGAATCACGGTGAGCATCGTGACGCCGTTCGTGAACGACACCGCCACAGTCAGCAGGCCAAACGAGACGACGCTCCCGAGCAGCGCCATGCGCCGTCCCAGCCGGTCGCCGATGAAGCCGCCGATGAGGCCGCCGAGCATCATGCCGACCATGCCGCTCGTCAGCACGTTGGCGAACGCGGCGCGCGGCGCCGCCCAATCGCGCGCGAGCGCCGGGATCGCGGGAGGCAGCAGCTGATTGTCGAGACCATCGAGAACGATGGTCAACGCCGTTGCGAACACCAGCAGCTTCTGGTACCCGCCCCACCCTCCGTCGTCGAGCAACGAGCCAACGTCCACCGTCTTCATATGCGCGCCCTCGGATGTAGGCCGGACTCTCTTGGGTCCGGGTCTCGAATCGGCGGATCCACAAGGACCCGCCCTACGGCGGTCGCTAGTGCGTCGTCTGCGCGCTCGGCGCGCGATGGCTCATCGAGAAGATGACGTGCAGCGACATCAGCGCCTGCAGCGGATGCGCGCCGGCCTCGACCAGCGGTCCGACGTGCTCGCTCACGAGACCGCCCTTGCCGACGTCGATCAACTCCTCCGCCGCCTTGCGCTGCGCGGGGGCCAGATCGTATTCCTTCGCCACGGCGTCGAGATTCTTGATGACGCGGTCGCGCACATCCGCGCTGTGACGAACGTCGAACAGCAGCTTATTCAGCCCGTAGGCTTCCGCCGGTGGGTGCTTGTAGAACTGGAAGCCCCGGTTCTGAAACTTGAAGCCGCCGTATTCGCTGGCCACTTTCGTCGGCGCCGTTTTTCTGGCCCGATGCGGAATGAACCGCATCATGCACAGACCGTGATGCCACGTCGGGATGTAGTCGATGAGCTCGCCTTCCTGCGGGCCGATCGCGCCGAACATGGTCGCCCAGTTCAGCATCTCGGTGTTGCCCACCTCGTCGAGCTGCGTGTTGGACATGTTCAGCAGCGCGTCGGTGTGGCCGGTCTCGAATTGCGACACCAGCCAGCGATCGAAATCGAATTCCGGATAGAGATACTTACGCGTGCCCGGGAAGTGCGACATGCCGCCGCTGGCGACCAGCGCGACGCGTTCCTTGCGGCCCTTGATGATCTCGGCGATCGCCATCCCCAGCGCCGCGCAGCGTTTCGCGGTCGGCAGCGGCGGCACGTACACGTTCGTGAAAAACGGCACGACCGGGATATCACGCTTGCCGATGATGTACTCGAACGGCACCGCGAACGCGTGACCGAGCTCCGCATCCTCCGAGTACGCGATATCGAAATTCTTGTCGACCACCAGTTTGTTCAGCAGGTCTTCCGCCATGTCGCGGTGGACCGGCAGATTGTATTCGCGGCCGGCAAACTTCGCGATCGCGCGGCTGCCGGCGATGATGGCGAAGCTGGGAACGCACGTGACGGAAAACGTCTCGACGTGATCGCTGCCGAGAAACACGATCACGTCCGGCTTGGTTTCGTCGAGGACCTTGGCAAGCTCCTGCATCGCGGCGGCGGCCTGGTCGAGCTGTTGCGGGCTCTCATCCGGTGGCCGCGTGAACAGATACGGGGTATGGCACGTGCCGACAGCCGCGACAATCTCACCCATGGCATTGCTCCTGTCGCTCGGAAACGCAGAACGCACAATGTCGGGGCCCGTGCATTATGCATTCAGCATTTTGCATTTTGTATGACGCACGTCTACGACTCCTCATCGATGTACTGAACCCCAAGCTCCGTCAGCCTGGCGCGCAATCCATAGAAGTCTAGCCCGAGCTCGCCCCGGCGCAACCGCTCCCGCGTACCCTCCTCTTTCGCGACGCGCTCGGCGCCCAACCGCGCGACCTCGGCCGCGTCGCCCCGCGGCACGACGACGACCCCGTCCATGTCGGCGACGATGACGTCACCGGGACGGACGATGGCACCGGCGCAGATGACCGTCACGTTGACCGAGCCGGGCGTCGCCTTCACCGTGCCCTGCGCGCTGATGGCCTTGGACCACACCGGAAAATCCATCGCGGCGAGATCCGTGACGTCGCGAATGCCGGCGTCGATGACGAGGGCCGTCACGCCGTGCGCCCGCGCCGATACGGCGAGGAGATCGCCGAACATGCCGTCGGTCGACTCCGACGTCGTCGTCACGACGAGGACATCGCCCGGCTGGCACACCTCGATGGCGGCGTGAATCATCAGGTTGTCGCCCGGATGGCACGAGATGGTGAGGGCGCTGCCCGCCGCCTTCGCCGCCGGATAAATCGGCCGCATATACGGCCGCATGAGGCCGGTGCGGCCTTGCGCCTCGTGGACGGAGGCGACACCGAGCTCGCCGAGCCTGGCGATCACGGCCGCGTCGGCGCGTGGAATCCTGCGGACGATCGTCGGTTTCAGTTTCATATGAAGGCCGTAGGGGACGGTCTGTGGACCGCCCCGCGCTCTAGAGGGTCCCGCGACGAAGGCGCCGGTTAATCCGCGGGTACACTTTCCGCGCGTTCCCCTCGAAGATCTGCTGCTTCTGCTCGCCGCCGAGCGAGGCCACGGCGTCCACATACCGCTTCGTGTCGTCGAAGTAGTGCCCGGTTTCCGGATCGATGCCCCTCACCGCCCCGACCATCTCCGACCCGAACAGGATGTTGCCCAGCGGCACAACCTTGAGCAGCAGCTCGATGCCGGCAAGGTGGTAGACGCACGTGTCGAAGAACACGTTGTTCCGCATCAGCTCGTCGAGCGGCGGCCGTTTCATGTCCTGCGCCAGCCCGCGATACCGGCCCCAGTGATACGGCACCGCGCCGCCTCCGTGCGGAATGATGAAGCGCAGCGTCGGAAAATCCTTGAACAGATCCGACGTGAGGAACTGCATGAACGCCGTCGTGTCGGCGTTGATGTAGTGCGCGCCGGTCGCGTGGAAGTTCGCGTTGCACGACGAGCTGACGTGCACCATCGCCGGCACGTCGAGCTCGACCATCTTCTCGTACAACGGATACCAGTAGCGATCGGTCAGCGGCGGAGCGGTCCAGTGGCCGCCCGACGGATCGGGATTGAGATTGCAGCCGATGAACCCGAGCTCGTTGACCGAGCGCGCGAGCTCCTCGATGCAGTTGCTGGGAGGCACGCCTGGCGACTGCGGAAGCTGGCAGACGCCGACGAAGTTGTCGGGATAGAGCTCGCACACGCGGGCGATGAGATCGTTGCAGTGCTGCGACCAGTGCAGGCTCGTCGTCTGGTCGCCGATGTGATGGGCCATCGCCGACGCCCTCGGCGAGAAGATCGTCACGTCGGTGCCGCGCTCGCGCTGAAACTTCAGTTGCGCCTTCTCGAGGCTCTCGCGGATTTGATCGTCGCTGATGCGGATGATCCCCTTCGACGCAGCGCGCGACGGATCGCTCAGGCCGGCAATCTGGTTCTCCCGGTAGATCTGCAGCTCTTTCGGTGCCGTCGTGTAGTGCCCGTGGCAGTCAATGATCATGATGCGCGAAACCTCGAAATGCAAAATGCGCAATGCAGAATGCCTTCTTGCATTGTGCATTCGACATTCTGCATTTCACCCCTGACTCATACTCTTGTCGATCCTGTCGAGCAGCGCCATGGTCGGCACGCAACTGGCGGCGCTCGACTCCGGCTCCCGCCCCTCGCGGATGGCGCCGACGAACTCGACGTCCTGCCGATCGAAGGCGATCGTGCTGTCGAGCGGCACCTCTTTGCCTTCGCTGTCCGTCATCCTGTCGCGATACACCTTGTAGGTCTCTTCCTCGCCGATGTACCGGTAGAAGCCGCCGAACGGCCCTTTGTTGTTGAACGACATCGCCATGCTGAACAGCGGGCCCTTTTTCGATTTCATGGCGACCGTCATGTCCATCGGGATGCCGAGCTCGGGATGATCGGGGCCCTTCTGACCCCAGACCGCGAAGTTCGGCTCGTCAAGGATCCAGTACGCGAGATCAACCGAATGGCAGCCGTGGTGCCACAGCAGATTGTCGGTCCAGGATCGCGGCTGACCGTGCATGTTCAGATTGGTGCGCCTGAAGAAATACGTCTCGACGACCATGTGAATCAAGTGGAACGACCCGTCTTTGATCCGGCGGCGAATCTCCCGATGCGGGCTCGAGAAGCGGCGCGTGTGCGTCACCATGCAGACCTTGCCGCCTTTCTTCGCCGCCGCGAGCATGCGCTCGGCGTCCGGCAGGCCCAGGCTCATGGGAATCTCGACCTGGACGTGCTTTCCCCTCTCGAGCGCGAGGATCGTCTGCTCGGGATGGAGATGGCTCGGGGTGGTGAGAATGACCGCGTCGACGCCGGGTCGATCGATGCAGGCCTCAAGCTCGGTCGAAGAAAACGGAATATTCCATTCGGCGGCGAACGCCTTGCCGCCAGCGTCGGTGCGGCTGCTGACCGACACGACCTCCACACCGTCGATCTTCTTCAACGCTTTCATGTGAATGGCACCCATCGCGCCGGTGCCCGCCAGGCAGATCCGCATCAAGGCCTCCAGAAATGCAAAATGCTAAATGCAAAATGCTGAACGCAAGATGCCAATGCGTTGGACATTCTGCATTGTGCATTGTGCATTTCGAGCGTCACTCTTCTATCAGCTGTGTCGGAATCGTCACCGCCATCGTGCGCACCTCGTCGGCCGAGAACCCGGCGTCCAGCAGCCGCTGCGCAAACATCGCGAACCCTTGCGCGACCGGCGGATTGATGGTTTGCCCGAGGTCCGTTGAAATGCACGTGCGCGACACGCCGGTTCTGCGGATGTTGGCGAAGGCTGTTTCCCACGGCGCTTTGTTCGTGTACGTCGTCGTGAAGCAGTGCTCGATGATTGCGCCCATGTCGGCCAGCTCCTTCTGTTCGTCGCCGGTGAGACTCTGGGACGGGAACTCCGCGTGGGTGACGACGACTTTCTTGACGCCCATGTCACGTGAGGCGCGAACGAGCGCGAAAATCTCGTGGCGGCCCAGGTGACCGGTCGCCAGGATCATGTTGTGCTTGGCGATGCGCTCGAGGCATCGGCGAGCCGCCTGGATCAGGCCGCCTGATTCGTCGACGACCGACAGCGGCGGCGGCGCGATGCCTTCCGCGGCGAGCTCGCGCTGGATTTTCGCCCAGAACGGCAGCTTGGTGCTGCCGCCATCGAGACGGCCGGCGGTCTCGTTTTGCGCGTCGACCGTCGGCATCCACACGATTTTGCATCCGGTGCGCCCGGCGAGCTCGACGGCGACCGGATTCAGGCCGCCCACGCTGTGGTTGAGGGTCACCGCGCCGAATACCTTGCTGCCGGGAACCGCCTTGGTGACGACCTGCGCGCGCTCACCGGTCTGGATGTAGTGCGACTTCAAGACGAAGCCTTTCAGCCCGCGGGCCAGAAAGTCTTTCGCGCAGTCGATGTCGTCGATCCGGCGGGCAATCACGTCGGGGCCCACGTGGATCTGAAGGTCGTAGGCGCCTTCGAGCGCCTTCCACGCGACGTCGGAAATCTTTGCGGCTTCTTCAGTGGACGCTTCTGGGGTCATGGGCTCCTCGGCGGACGCTTCTCGGTCGAATGCTCGGTCAGGAACCGGTCATTGTACAGGTGATCATCACGGAGTTGTCCAATCGCCCCAAGGCCACCCCGCGCCCCGGCGCGGATCGGATTCACATCTACGACACGGGGCTGCAGGTGCTGGCGGCGTTGCTCGCGGTCGGGTTCGTCCTCACGCTGCTCGTCAGGCCGAATATCGGATGATGAACGCTTCGAGGGCGGCTTCGTCCACCGCGGTGAAAGAGATCCCGCTGCGGTACCTGTACTTCAGGCCTTTGGAATGCGGCTCGATCCAGGTCCATACGATCGTCCCCTGGCATGAGACCGGAATCTCGTCTGACGGCAGCGCCAGCGTCGCGACGCGGTTGATGTCGAGTTGCTTCGGGCAGAGTATCTGTGCGCCGCCGACCGACAGATCGACCAGCACGCAATCGTCGCCGTCGATCTCAGCGTTCATCGTCCCCGCGCAGCGATAGCGCGTCGCACGCCGAACGGCTTTCTCGGACGGTGACGCCGGAGCTTCGAGCAGCGACAGCATATCGACATCGCGTGTCTGCGGTTCTCGCTCGCGCTCGGAGAGCTGGAGCTCGAGGACGCGAATCTGCTCATCAGCCGCTGCGAGCCGCTGGGCCAACTCGGGATTGTGGGTGGCCGCCTGCCGCGCGGCGTCCAGCTCGGCAGCCAGCCCGTCGCGCGCGCGGTTCGCCTCGTCCGCACGCGCGTCCGCATCCGCCCGCGCCCGCTCGGCCTGCGCGCGCTCGACATCGATCGCGTGCAATCGCGCGTTGATCGCCTCCAGCCGCGCCTCTGCCGCAGCCTGCGCGGCAGGTGCGGTCTGCCGCGCCGTATCCAGATCCGCAGCTAGCGCATCGCGCTCGCGAATCACCTGTTCGGCGCGGTCCTCGGCGTTCTTCCGAGCCCGCTCTGCGTCTGCCCGCTCGACCTCGATGGCTTCCAATCGCGCGTGAATCGCTTCCAGTTGCGCGTCGGTGGCAGCCGCGCGTGTCTCGGCCGTATGCTGCACGGCCGACAGCTCGCGTTCTCGTGCAGCCAGTGCCTCGGACAGCTGGGTGCGTGCCTCGCGCTGCTGCGCGCGCTCGGCGTCAAGTGCAGCGCGGTTGGCGCGCTCGTCGCCTAGCGCGGTTTGCGCCTCCTCGATGTCCCGGCGCAGCGCGACCCCCGCCTCTCGTTCCGCCATCAGGGCCGCCCGTGCATCCTCGACATCGCGCCGTAGCGCGACGACGGCTTCTCGTTCCGCCATCAGGGCCGCCCGCGCATCCTCGACATCGCGCCGCAGTGCGACGACGGCTTCTTGTTCCGCGCGCAGGGCGCCGCGCTCCTGCTCGAGGTCGCGATCCCGGGCGGCGCCGATCCCGCGTGCCTCTTCCAACGCCGACCGCATATCGCCGAGCTCCCGATTTACGCGCGCGCTCGACTCACGCTCCGCTTCGAGCGCCGTCTGTGCCTGCTCGAGCTCGGGCCGCAGCGTCTTCGTAACCGCGCGTTCCACCTCGAGCGAGCGCTGCGCCTCGGCGGTGACGACGGCTGCACGTGACTGCGCATCGAGCTGCGCCTCCAAAGCCGCCCGTGCGGCGGCCGATTCGGCTTCCGCCGTGGCGACGCGGGCCAACCCGAGAACGAGATCCTCCAACGTCGTCTGCTGATCTGGATGCGCGAGGGCGGCTTCGAGCGCAATCAGGCGTGCGTCGAGCGCCGCGCGCAGCGCGTCGAGCTCGCGCCGGGCGTTTTCCGCGAGATAACGTCTGAGCGTGTCGTCAGACGACAGGTCGGCTGCCGGTTCGGAGGCGCGTGGTTTACTCATCACGGTAACTCAAGAAGCGATTATAGTTTTTGTCTGTGGCCTCGAACGACGGATTGCCGGACCAGCGAGCGAACCTGATCGCGGCGGCGCATGCAGCCGCGAGCTGGGCTCGGGCACGGCGCGCGACGTGGACCGAAGCGCCACCGGCCGTGCTCGCGACCCCACCGGAAGATGAGACGTCGCGCACTCCGGCTGAAGCCGAACGCTACGTACCGAGTGACCCGCCGGCGGCCGTGCCGCCACCACTCCCCCCGGTGCTGGTCGCGATCCCGCGCACCGGTCCTGCGCTTGCCACTCGAGCCGCGAAGCGGGTGCGTGCGCTTGGAACCCCCGTTCTGCGATGGCTGCCGCGCGTGGTAGCGGCGGTGGTGCTGCTGGCGGCCAGCGTGGCCGGCGGCCTGTACCTGTGGAACGTGGTGGCGACGTCAAAGACCCGCATCGCGGTCCGCGAGCCGGCGCCGGTCGGTCCGACGGAGACCAAGCGCAAAGCGACAGGTGGATTGCGCGTGAGCTCGACCCCCGTGGGCGCGCGGGTGTCGGTCGACGGCAAGATGCGCGGCGTCACGCCGCTGGCGCTCGAGGATCTGAACGCTGGTCGCCACACGATCGAGATCAAGAGCGAGGCGGGCACGGTCCAGCGAACGGTGACCGTGGCCGCCGACCAAACCGCGGAGGTCAACGAGTCGATTTTCTCAGGCTGGCTCGCTGTGTATTCGCCGTTCGATCTTGTCATCACAGAAGGCGGCCGCGGCCTCCGCCTCGACGATCGCAACCAGATCATGCTGCCGCCAGGGCACCACGAGCTCCGGCTGGCAAATCGGGCGCTTGGATATGAGGACGTGCGTCAGGTGGACCTGACGCCGGGCGAAGTGACGACGCTGTCGCTGAAACCGCCGCCTTCAACGCTGACGGTGACGGCGACTGAGCCGGCCGACGTGTGGCTCGACAACGCGCGGGTTGGTGAGACGCCGTTGAATGCCCTGCCGGTTGAGCTCGGCTCGCACGACATCGTGGTCAGGCGCGCGGCTGGAGGCGAGCGCCGATTCACGGTCACGATCACCGTGCGCCCATTCACCCTGGACGTCGACTTCTCCAAGCTTGCGTTCTGAGGGTTCGACCCACCTCAGCGCCTGGACTCTTCATAATAATGAGCGAATGGATCCGCAGCGGGTGGAGGCGATCGCGCGCAAACACGGCATCGTGTTGCTGCTGCAGTTCGGTTCCTCGGTGACGACGATCGACCGCGAGCTCGTCACGCGCAAGCTGCTGCTGGTGACGGCCGACCTCGAGCTGCTTGCCGCGATTCGAGACAAGGGGCTCGAAGCCTATCTCGGCAGCAGCAGCGATCAGGCCGGCGTCGAGCGCCGGCTGCAGCGCGCGGTGAGCCGGATGATCGACATCAAGAAGTTGATCGAGGAATTTGAGGCGCTTCCGGATCCGGACCGATCGGAACGCCTTTGGACGAGGACTTGGTGGCGGCCGCCGACCATCTCTTTACCCAGCTCAACCGTCGTGAGCAGCCTGAATGACCTCGCCGCGCCGTGGTGAGGTCTGGTTGGTGGACCTCGGCATGGCGGCAAAGGTTCGGCCGGCGCTCGTCATCAGCGTCCCAGCTGAAGACATCGATCGAGCACTCGTCACGCTGGTGCCGCACACCACCAGCCCACGTCGGTCCGGATTCGAAGCGACCGCTTCCGCGCCGTTCTTGCGAGCGGGCGTGTTCGATATTCACCATTTAGGAGGAGCAACATGCGGGCTGGACAATATTTCGTCGTGTCGACGATCATCCTGCTTGCCGCGATGCCCATCGTGGCTCAAGAGCGCGGCGGACAACGCGGCGGTACACCGCCTGCCACTGTAAAGGTCCACGCTCGCCGAGGGCGACACGCTCAGGGCGCACCGAGCGGCGTCGAGGGGTGCGCTTCCGCGCGCCACACGCGCGCGCTGTCCGTGCGGAACGGTCCGCTGTAGACGGCTCCTGCCTCGCCCGTCGGGCTCAGCGAGCCTAACAGGGCGCGCACGCGCTCGGCGAGCTCGAGGCCAGCCCCTTCGCCGTCGACGATGCCGTAGACGGTGGGGCCCCACGAACTCTGCCCCACGCCAGACGCATCCCACTCGGCCATTCGGCGCACAAGCTCCTCACCCGCACCCGGCGCGAACAGGCCGCCCTGCACCGGTCAAGAGATCGCGCGTCGACGGGCATCGTCGCCGCGGGTAGACGTACGCCTGCGGCAGCAGACCGCCGCGCAAGAGACTCGCGATCTTGCGCCCGCCATCACGAACGGTCCGGAGCCCCGGAGCTGATCCGCGGTGTCATGCCTCTCGTCCCGCTGTTGGCTCAGAAACCTGAGTAGCGATAGAGTGTATCGATGGCCCTGAGCCCGCTCACTCGAGAACTGACGGTGGAACGTCTCGTCGCGTCCGAGCCGGAGATCCGCGCCCTCGGCGTTGAGCGGCTTGCCCTATTTGGCTCGGTCCTGCGTGACGACGCCCGGTCTGACAGCGACGTCGACTTCCTCGTCCGCGCTTTCGGACCAGCAACGGTTTGGGCGTCGGGTCGACTCTGGGCGAACTGAAGCGGCTCTATCGAGGCGCGGCTGTGACAGGCATCGACACAGACTTAGGCGCTCACGTTGTTGTGATCAGCGACCTTGGTCTGTGGTTTGAACTGAACCAGGCCCGCGCGTATCCGGATAGTACCCGTGTGACGTCGGTCTTGGTAGTGCCACAGCCTGGTGACGTGGGGGCGAGGCGGTGTCCCCAGAGGCCGCGTTAAGGCGCTGGCTAACGAAGACGATAGGAACGATGAAGGCCCTGCCGCGGGGAGACCCGTTAACGGAATCTCCCTTATCAGCCTCCCGGACCGACGTGGGGGCTCAGCCAGCCACAGTACAGCTCAGCCACGGTACAGAAGCTGAACAGACACGCACACACGACCGTTCGCACCATAGGGCTCTCCGCGGATCATCGCTGGCAGAAGGACAACCCGACATGCCGTCCGGCGGCATTATCCAGAAATCACACAGAGACACGCGGAGTCGGTCAACCGAAGAGTCCGTCCTTGGTGCTTGGTTCTCGGTGGGTTCCGGGTCCGTGAAACCTACGAGATGATTTCGATTCCGTAGCCCGTGAAATTCGGATCGGCCGTGACGACGGGCAGACCCAGGTGCTTCGCGGTGGCAATGATGAAGCGATCGCAAGGGTCCCTGTGAATGAGAGGCAGTTCGGTCGCGGCCAGGCACACCTCCCAGTCCAGTGGGTGCACGGCGAGCGCATGGTGAGCGACGACGGCCGCAAACCATTCGGCTGGAGGCGTCGGCAGCGCCAGTCTTCCAGAACGGTATTTCAGACCGATTTCAAATGCACTGATAGCCGACACGTAAACCAGGGTTGCGGCGGCCAGGCGGGCGCGGGCGCTCTTGGACAAATTGTGAGACCCCTGGGCAAGCCACAACAACGCGCACGTGTCCAGGAGCATCAGTCCTCCGTCGGCCATTCCTCGGTGCTCAACGGTGCGGTCGGGTCATAGCGCACGCGGATCCGACGGAGCACCGGGTGCGGCGAGAGGCGGTCGCCCACCACGTGCGGCCGGAGATCGGCGATTGGTCTGCCGTTGCGGCAAATGAGGAAGGTCTCTCCCTTGCTCTCAATCTCCGCGAGAACCGACGAGAGACGTGTTTTCGCCTCGTGGACGTTCAGTTTCTTCATAGACTAACTAAACTAAACTAGATTAGTCCGATAGTCAACGGTCGGGACCGAACTCGCGCGTCGACACACATCGATCACGATTCGCGAGTTCATCGGCCGCGGTTCGAATCAGCACTGAGGGAGATCGTCGCGCCCGAGACAGCGCTTGCTCGTAGGCGCTCTGGCGACGATCGGCATCATCGAAGTGCAACTCATTGTCGTACGCCTCAGCAGCGCATAGCGGTGAGCGGCGAGGAGGGGAAGGAATTCTCTGAATGGGCCTTGAGGGAGTGACGAGTCGACAGGCTCACGGCGCCCCGAGCCGCGTCGAGGGATGCGCTTCCGCGCGCCACACGCGCGCGCCGTCCGTGCGGAACGGCCCGCTGTAGACGGCACCCGTCGGGCTCGTCGAGCTTAACAGGGCGCGCACGCGCTCGGCGAGCTCGAGGCCAGCCTCTTCGCCGTCGACGATGCCGTACACGGCCGGCCCCCACGAGCTCTGCCCCACGCCTGAGGCGCCCCACTCCGCCATGCGGCGCACCACTTCCTCGCTCGCACCCGGCGCGAACAGGCCACCCTGCACCGGTGCGAACCAGCGTCCCGTCGTCGCCTGGATCGCGCTGAGCGCGGCGCCGAACGTCGGGAGATCGCGTTCCGCGAGCGCCGGCAGCAGCGCCATGAGCACCAGATGGGCGACGCGCTCGGCGTCACGTTCGGGCGGTGACGGCAGCCGCGCGAACGCCTCCGCTTCGGCGATGCCGCTCATGCCCGGCGCCGAATCCGGGACCGCGACGATGCACCGCCAGGTGATCAACGACAATTAAATTTGCCGGCCGGCAAAAGTAGTTGACGTCGATCAGCCAGGCGGGCGGGAACGGAAGCCGCGCGAGCAGAGGCGCGACATCGTCGCTCTCGTGGCTGCCGTTGCTCCCGGGACGTCGTCCCCCTTCGAGCACCAGACCGCCCCCGGCAAACGTCCACGTGCCGATGGCGGTCAGCAGCATCGCGACGTTGAATGTGCTGTTCTGGGGAGTCGATCTTGGTCCAACCACCCGCGTTCAGCTTCCCGCCTCGTTCACGCTGGTCGACACGACGATCTTGCTGGCGACGTTCAGCTGCGCCACTCTGGTGTGGCACGCCGCCGTACTCCGGGCTGAGTGCAGGGCCGGATCCTCAGCCTGATTGAGCGTTCGAGACTGGCTAGCCGACGAATTGAACCTCGTCGAGACGATCCGCACCGCACATGGGCCCCGCCAACGGACTCTCTGTCATATGGGGAGCTGAATGATACGGCACAGCGCGGTGGCTGAAAAACGATCGCGGCCTTCAACGACGCCGGTGAGCGGCATCAACTGAAACTGTTCCCTCGGAAGTGGCCCCGCCCCCCGACGATGCGGAGGTAGCGCAGGGCCTGATTCAGCGCGTGCGGTTGGAGCGGACGCGGCAACTGGGACCGGCGCTGGTCGGGTTGGCGCTTTGGCGGCAGCTGCGGCTCGATGAATTCTTCGAGGCAGGTGGGACGCCGCGCCCGCCGACGTCCCGTGGTCGCGGGTCGCCACGCTCCTCGCGATCAATCGGCTCTGTGCGCCCGCCCGGGAGCGAGCTGGCGATTGAAGAGCGCCGGTATCCGACGACGCGCTTGACGACCTCCTGCATCTGCCTGAGGGCACGATCAACGACAGCCGGGTCTAGTGCACGCTCGATCACCGGCTGCCGCACAAGACCGCGCTCGAGCGCCACTCACCGCGCGCTACGGTGAGCTGTTCGCCGCGGAGTTCGACGTCTTGCTGTACGACCTGACGAGCAGTGACGTCGAAGGCGCCGCGCCCAAGAATCCGATGATGCGCCGCGGGCGCCGACGCAAGCCTTAGCGCGCCTCGCCACGCTGCAGAGCGCAGACATCATGCTATCCACGACCGATGGCCGAGAGATCCGGCTCCGGCGAGTGGCGAGGCCGACGGCCGAATGTCCTTCTGCCAGACTCGCTCACCTGATAATCCCACGCTTTTGTTCATTGACCATGATCCATTCGACCTCGCCGCCGTCAGTTGCGCGAAGCTCCACAGAGTCGCTTATCTCCGGATTCGCGTCGGTGCTCGGGTATGGCGCGTCCCAGTTCGCTGCTATCGTCTGGTCGCTCCTGATCTGTAGGTCAGACCCGGCGACTTCGACGATGATCCAGTGCAGCTCGCGGTGGATGCGGGCTGCTTGCGCATAACTGACCCAGCTGAAAAACTCGAGAAAGTGGCGATGGTCCATCCTCGTACCGTGTTGAACCGCAATCGTCGTGTGCCTGACCGGCAGCGTCACACCAAGATTGGACGGCAAGGGCCAATCCTTCTGGCCGTTTCCAATCGTCACGTGGATGCCGGTACGATCCACTACGGTCCAATTCCCAGCATCGAGCGTGAATTCAGACCGTACGATGCCATCGAGAAACCCCGTCGTTTCGAGCGCGCGCTCTTCATCATTCGAGTAGTCGGGAAATGCGGCGCAGGCGTCACCGGCCGCGGCCTTCGCCGCGGCCACACGCGGCTCCCACCAATCGGACAGCCGCATCAGGAACTCCATGGCAGACCATCGGAACATGGCACAGGCCAGCGCAGGATCGTTAGTCGTGCCCTCGCCTCGCTGAATCATGCGCGCCAGGTAAAAAGCAGCCCATGGGTCCGGGGCCGCCTTGTTGTTGCGGGCCGCGTGGTCGTAGACGATGGGTTTTAGAGTCCGGAAGGCCGTCTGGTAGTCGCCGCGTTCATAGGCCCTCATGCCTCGCGCGACGTCGTCAGGTGGGCCAGTTTGGGCATCTGCAGCACCTGCACCTGCGAGGGCCAAAACCAACGCGGCGATAAAGAGGCCCATTGCCGGCTTTCTCAGAAATGATTCGGATACGGCCCTGACGCGGTCAGAAGCCTTTACTCGAAGAAGACAGATGAACAGATATTTTTATCTCCTTCGAAGCGCTGGTGATTTCGGCAAGAATGTCGCAAGTGCAGCCTCGAAGACTTGAAAGGGCTGAGCGCCCGTTATCTTGCGCGTAATTCGTACACTGCCGTCGGCTTGAAATTCCCCGACCAGGAAGACCGGGGTCGCGGTCAATCCGAGCCGCCGCGCCTCCGCCAGATCGTCTATTACCTTGGCAGTCGTCTCTCCATTGGAGAGACACGACCGAAATTTCGCCGAGTCCATGTTCAACGCCTCGGCATGCCTGAGCAGGTCAGATGTTCCCAGCGCCTGCTGATTCGAAAACAGTCGATCGTGCATTTCCCAGAACTTGCCTTCCCCACGCGCACACTCAGCGGCCTCAGCCGCTTTGAATGCCAGGGGATGAAGGCTTTCGATCGGTAGGTTCCGAAAAACGTACCGAACTATTCCAGTATCTACGAATTGTCGTTGAAGGTCTCGATAGGCTGTTTGCGAGTGTTGCCCACAAAAAGGACACTGAAAGTCTGAATACTCTATCAACGCGACCCTCGCGTTCCTTGATCCATTGGCCGCGGCATTATCGATGTTCAGATCAAATGGTTGAATATCAAGAATCGGTGACGGTGGCAACGCGGCTCGCAACGTCGTACTCAGCTCCGACACTTGCCTTTCAAGAGCCCGCATAGTTTCCTCGAGCAGTTCCAATCGCTTCGATAGCGGTTCTGTCTCGATCGTCTGCCCAAATAAACTCGACTGGTAGAGATGGACAACTACACTTGTGACAATGACAGCCCGAGCAAATCTCATCATCTGTCCCTGTTAATTCGGTTGATCGACGTTGGATGGGGCATTAATTACACATGCCGGGCATCACAATTTGAGCGGTACCCGTACGATTAAGGACAGCGGTCTCGCTAATGTCGCGCTCGGAGTTGTGCGAGCATCTCCTCAGCCACCTGGGCTGAGGACGCACCGTGATATCGTGATGCGAAGCCTTGCCGCGATGTCAGCGGCGCCAACTTCCCGTCCTGAATCCTGAACGCCCCATAGTACCTTCCCGCAATACGGTATTTGCTGCCAACTCTCTTCAAAAGAAGCAGACATTCAGTAGCAGGCTCCAGCGACGGAAGAGACACGTGCCGCGAGGTGTAGCTGAGACCGCTAAAAACCATGGTTCCACCGAGAAGCGTTACGACGACTGTAGCTACTTCTTGGCGCAAAATTGAAGCGGTAACTGGTTCACTGGGCGTCACCGCCGCCAGCCTTTGCTGCACGATCGAGCAATTGCCCACCACGCCACATTATTGATCACCCCTCGCA
>JAHFUI010000286.1 GCA_023265175.1 Acidobacteriota bacterium | reverse complement strand
CCGGCGCCGGCACGCGCTCGGTCGGCGCGACGGTGCGTCTTGCCGTCGAGGCGACCGCCCGCCTGACGCGCTAGAACACGAATCTTGGCATCGTGCTCCTTCTGGCTCCGCTCGCGCGCGCGGCGCTGCTCGGGAAAAGAAAGGCTCCCGGCCTCTTTTTCGCCGGCCTCCGCGACGCGCTGCGTGAGGTGCTCGAGGCGACCACCGTCGACGATGCCCGCGATGTGTATGCGGCGATTCGACTTGCGGCGCCTGGTGGACTGGGGCGGGTGGAGGCCCAGGACGTGGCGAACGAGCCGGACGTGACGCTGCTCGATGCCATGCGGCTCGCCGCTGACCGGGACGCTGTCGCTCGCGAGTACGCCACGGCGTTCGAGACCACGTTCGAGACCGCCGTGCCCGCGCTCGCCACGGCGCGGCGCGATGGGCTGTGCTGGGACGACGCGATCGTCGAGACGTTTCTGACGCTGCTCGCCGCAGCCCCCGACACGCACGTGGCCCGCCGCAGCAGCGCGGCCCTCGCGGCCCAAGTGTCGCGACGGGCGTGCACCGCGCTCGCAGCGGGCGGCATCCGCTCGGCGGCGGGGCGCCACACGATCGACGAGATGGATCGCGCGCTGCGCGACGGGCGTAATATCGCCAACCCCGGCGCCAGCGCTGATCTCACCGCGGCGGCGATCTTCGTCGTGCTGCTCGGCGGCGGCTGGGACGCCACTCATGGAGGATGTGATGCCACGACGCGGTGAGTTCCGCGTATCGGTCTCCAAGGATTACCTCGTCTTCGCCTCGGCGCACTTCATCACCTTCGCCGGGCATCGCTGCGAGGGGCTGCACGGCCACAACTACCGGGCGCGCGTGACGATTGAAGGCGCGCTCGATGAAGAGAGCTGGTTCGTCTTCGACTTCGTGATTCTCAAGAAGATCATGCGCCGCCTCTGCGACGAGATCGACCACAAGGTGCTCTTGCCGCTCGAGAACCCGAAGATCCAGATCGCCGAGGACGGAGAGTCGGTGAACGTGGCCTACGAAGGGAAGCCGCGGTATGTGTTCCCGCGACGTGACTGTTCGCTTTTGCCGGTCCCCAACACCACGGTGGAGATGCTCGCGGAGCTGCTCGCCATCCGCGTACGGACCGAGCTCGAGACGATGGGGGCGCGCGGCCTGACGGCGATCGAGATGGAAGTCGAGGAGAACTTCGGGCAGTCAGCCGTCTATCGCGTGCGGCTGCCCTGAGCCGGGGCCAGGCTTCCCCGGCGGACATGATCCGGAATGATCCGCGGGCGTACAATGGCGTGCGCGGTTGAGCAGTCAAGGTAGGAGACCTTATGCGGAGCAGCGTCGTCGTCTTCCTCGTGCTGTTTGTGCCTCCGATCGCCGCGGCGCAGCAACAGGCCCCGAAGATCTCACGTATGAAGCTAGGGAATCACCGGCTGGCCGGAGCCGCGCCGTGAGATGGCGTCCATGATGAGCTTTCCAACCTGCGCCCAGACGTCCGGGTCCGCATTCATCTTCCCATGCGCGACGCGAAAAATGAGTTTGTACCAAGGGATGGCAGACAAGTCGATCTTCTTGCCCTCGTACGTGAAATGGAAGTTACCGAGGATCGCGGTCTTCGACGGATCTTCCGCCCGAATGGTTCGTTCACCCCGAATGAACATGCCGTCGGTCTGATACAGGTTGGCGGCTGCCGCAACATTGGCAGGGATGACGGCATCATCTCTTCCCACGCTGTCCACTTGCACAGTCAACAGGACCGGGACATCCATGGCTTGTAGTTGGCGAGCCAGCTTCACCACGGCCGCTCCGCCGAAACTCATGCCATAGAGAATCAGACGCGCGGAGCGGCGCTCCTGCTCGTCAAGGAGACCGTCCCAGTTGCGGTCAAAAGCTCTCCGAATCAGTTCCAGCGCCAACGCCCGTTTCCTGTCCTCGACGGTTTCTACGTGGACACCGGGGAGATTCTTCGCGCGCAGTTGCAGGGCCAGTTTCCTGACACCCTGATCCTCACCATTCCAGGCCTCGAGCCCGCCCAGGAACCCCAGCACGAGATACTCATCGACCACCAACGGCGTGGGAGTAATGAAGGTTTCGAACGTTTGTCCGTAGAAGAGGGCGCACCCGGCGCCGAAAAGCGGCATCATGAGCAGACACAAAATGGTGGGCCCAGGAAGGCAGCTTCGAAAGCTCACACAGCATCTTCTCCTTCGTTGGCGATGAGATCAAGTCTTGGATCGGTCGCGGAGGTCTTACCGTGAGACCGTAAGGGTGCCAACCATTCCGGCGTTTTTGTGGCGCACGCAGTAATATTCATAAGTGCCAGCCGCCGTAGGCCTAAACGAGAAGGTGGTCGTCTGCCCCTCCGTCAGATTCTGCTCGGGGACCAGCCCGTCAATCACGAACGTGTGATCGAGCACGCCGCTGTTTATGTAAGTCACGTTGACGGTCTGATTGACTTTGGCGTTGATCGTCGTCACGTCGAACTTGGCGCCCTTGGCATGAATAGTAACAGCCAGCGGTTCTGGGCTTGCATTGCCTCCGCCGCCGCACGCGGCCACTGCCAGGCTAAGGACGGCCAGCAACACCGCCGGAAGTAAAGAACGTCGACTGTTCATTTTTTTCGATCGTCTCATTTTATCGATCTGGAGAGATTATATCGCATGGCACGGCAGGCAACAGGTTGGCCGTGCGATTGGCGGCGGCGCTAATCGGCGCTGTCGCAGAGGGCGCTCTGACCTCTACCGCGGCCCGTAGTGCGGCATCGGCCGCCCGACCTCGTAAGCGCCGATATCAGGGGCTCTTCCCGTGTAGTCGTCGTTGATTGATGGTAACGCAATCCCGGCGTCCACGGCTGCCGACGCTGGCTTCAACCGGAAGTCGAGGCCGTCGGGCTTATACAGACGTTGCGGATCCGACTTGTCGGGCATCGTGACGTTCATGAAGACGTCGTAGTCCACGAGCACGCTGTGCTTGTCCTGTCCGGTTGTGTCGCTGTACTCGCGCAGCGTCCTGAAGCGGTGCACCACGGGCGCCGACTTGTAGTCCGCCAGCACGCCCGCCGGCGGCGTGTTCCACTCGAACGCATCGTCCTTCCCCGGATTCGGACGGAACGCGTTGTAGTCGGACGTCGAGTAGCTGGTGTACGTGCCGACGGCAAAGACGGGATCGAGCTGCTCTTGAGAAATGACGAGGTTGTTGCGGAAGTGGACGTTCGATGCCGGACCGCGCGCGACCGTTTCGCCGACGAACGTGTTCTGGTAGACGAGGACGCCGGCAGGCGTCGCGATGAACTTGAGCGAGCCGCTCGCTGGCGCGTTGTAGACGAGGTTCTGGTAGAAGTAGACCGGCCCGCCGTACATCGGCTGCGCTGAAAGCGCCTGCGACGCGACGTTGAAGCAGCGGTTCCTGAACACGCGGATGTTGTGGGCGCCGCCGTCGGACTCGATGCAGTTGTCGCCCATGTTCAAGATGTCGTTGCCGTAGATGTCGATCGACACCGGCAAGCGATCCGCGATCTCGCCCGGCGCGCCGTCGGGGTTGCCGTAGGTCGCCACGTCAATCGCGTCGTGCCAGTGCGCCAGGTAGTTGTGGGCGACGATGTGGCCCTGGCCGTAGACCTTGATGGCGTATTCAGAAGTGAGGAGCTCCGGAAAGCCCGGGAACTTCTCCCAGATAGCGCCGATCCAGCTCATCATCTTGTCGGGATCGTGGCGGCCGATGAACGTGTTGTCGGCGATGTAGTAGTTCTTTGAGCCCGACCAGTCGTCCTGCACGGCGCGGCCGACGTTGTAGATGCGCGAGTGCTTCAGCGTGAAGCCGCTCGAGCCGGCGATGTCGATACACGTGATACGTCCTGCCGCCGGTCGCCGGCATCGGCTCTTTGCGCGTGCGAACCGTCACCGTTCTCATCGCTTCTCCTCTGACGCCGTCGGGATCCGACAGCACGAAGCGGCATT
>JAHFUI010000285.1:2742-3962 GCA_023265175.1 Acidobacteriota bacterium | reverse complement strand
GCACGGACTCGTGCAGCAGATTGCGCCAGACGCTGAAGACGGGTGACCGCCTTCGCCGCGCGCACCCGATACTCATGGCAGATTTCCTTCCGCCGTACAAGCGGTAAATGTAAATGTTATTGTTTCGCTGGCCCGAACTGGCGATCGGGAAACCCTGGCGGCAGCGTCACTGTGCCGGTCGGCGCTCGAGGACGCGGCGGACGGCGCAGCAGCCGCGTCATGGCGGGCGGGCCCCGGCGCCGACCCGCTGCACGCCGCGATCGACAGCGTCGACGCGCACGCCGAAACCATCATCCAGCCGCTCTTCATCAGTCCGCCTCGTACATGTGTGCCTGATACGGGAAGCCGTTCATCGCGAGACGGCACGAGCGCTCGCCTTCCTTCCCGCCGTTGCTGGCGAGATGCCACGTCTGCCGCGGCACATACACGACATCACCCGCTTCGGCTTCGAACTGATCGAGCCCCTCGATGTTGTAGCGGATGTGTCCGAGCATGATCAGCCAGAACTCGCCGCCTTCCTCGTGATAGTGCCCCTTGTTGCCCGGCTGCGCCGGCTGATAGCGGCCCATGATGATGTTGGCGAAGCTGCGATCGTCGGTCACGAACGCGCCGCCGCGCTCGTCGCCAGAGACCACTGTGTTGAAGTCCACCGCTTGACGGTTCTGCGCGTCCAGCACGCCGCGGCCGCCGTCGACACGCGTCTTCACGTACTGGAATCCGGGCAGCGGCACCGGCGTTTCGTCAACCGGATACAGCTTCCGCGCGCGGGCCACGTTGACCTCGAACCGCAGCGCCGGCTCGGCGCCGACGTTCTCGATCTGATAGAGCGTGCGATACGGCGCCTGCACCATGACGCCCTTGGTCGCGACGATCGCCTCGTCGCGCCCTTCAATCGTGAATTTCAGCGTGCCGGACTGCACGATCCACCACTCACGCGTGTCGCCGTTCATCCGCCGCTGCGTTTTGCGCCCCGGCCCCATCGAGATCCACTGCGCGTTGAGGCTCTCGTCGTCGACGATCGTCTCAGCCCAGTCCACCTGCCCCTTGTGGCGCGCGACCACGTCGACAAGCCTGGTGTGCGGCCGGTGCACGCCGGTCCATCCGGGGGACGTCGCCTTCGGCGACATGACGATCAATGGCGCATTCTGCCGCGCCGGGGGTCGCTGAGCGGCGCCGACCGGCGCCTGCCCGAACGGTCGCCCGCCCGCCGCAGCGACGAG
>JAHFUI010000285.1:0-2642 GCA_023265175.1 Acidobacteriota bacterium | reverse complement strand
CGTGTAATCCACATGAGAATGCGCATTATGCAACACCTCCCGACAACACCTGAACCGGCATCCGCTCGATCACGTGCATATAATCCACGCGAGAGTGCGCATCATGCGACCATCTCGACGGGCCGACCCTTGAATCGGTTACCGCTGCTTCAGGATCTCCTCGATCAACGCGCGTGCGACGCCGAAGTGATCGGAGACGGAGACGTCGCGCGGTTGAGGCAGGTCGAGCCGTTCTTCGCCGGACCGATGAATTCGTAGAGCGGATAACTTTCAGCGTCGAGGGGCGTTCGGCTTCAGCCGGCCCGCTCATAGGAACGAGCTGCCGATTATGAGACGACTGACACTTGCTTGCCTCGGCGCCATTCTCGTCCACGCATTCACCACGAGTGGCGAAGCCCAGTCGGTGTATCCCACCGGCACGACGATCTACGACCCCGATCGCGCGTGGAACGGGTTCACCGTGCTGTCGCCGTTGCAAACGCAGGCGGTGCTCGTCATCGACATGAACGGCAACGTCGTCAAGCGCTGGGACGGCTACAACAACTCGGCCGGCGGTCCGGCTCGCGTGCTGCCCGGCGGATACGTGATGTCGTCAAGCGGCGCGAATCCGCCGCATCAGGAGTCGCTGGAGCTGATACAGCGCGACTTCGGCGGCAACGTCCTGTGGCGCTACTCGCACAACGAGCAGATCGCCACACGCGACGGCACCATGGTTTGGACGGCGCGGCAGCACCACGACTGGCAGCGAGATAGTCTTCCTGCCGGCTACTACTCGCCGGAGAGCACGCCGGCGATCGACGGGGGCAACACGCTGATTCTGACGCATCAGAACCATGGCAACCCGAACGTGGCCGATGTGACCCTCGAAGACGATCGCCTGATCGAGGTGTCATGGAACGGCGACGTCGTCTGGGAGTGGGTGGCCAGCGAGCACATCGACGAATTGGGCTACTCGCCGGAGGCACGAAAAGCGATCAGAGCGGCGGCCAGCGTCAACGCCGCGCGCGGGACGTTCGATTGGCTGCATATGAACTCGGCGCATTACATCGGGCCGAATCGATGGTTCGACCAGGGCGACACGCGGTTCGCGCCGAACAACGTCATCATCAGCAGCCGGGAAAGCAGCGTGCTGGCCATTGTCGGACGCGACGGCAGGATCGTGTGGCGGCTCGGTCCCGATTTCAGCCAATCGAAAGAGCTCCGCGCGATTGGTCAGATCATCGGGCAGCATCATGCGCATCTGATTCCGAAAGGCCTGCCGGGCGCGGGCGACGTGCTGCTGTTCGACAACGGCGGCTCGAGTGGCTATGGCGCGCCCAGCGGGATCGCGCCTGAGGGGCGGGGCACGTATGCACGCGCCGGATCGCGGGTGCTGGAGATCAACCCGGTGACGCTCGAACTGGTATGGTCCTACTCGAGGCCCGGGTTCTTCAGCACGAACATCAGCAGCGCGCAGCGGCTCCCGAACGGCAACACGCTGATCGATGCCGGCGCCCCTGGCCGCATGTTCGAAGTCACTCGGGACGGCGCGATCGTCTGGGAGTATGTGAATCCGCTGTTCGCAGGGGCGAACGCGTCCAACGCCGTGTACCGCGCCTATCGCATTCCGTATGCGTGGATCCCGCAGCTCGCGGCTCCGAAAGAGCGGCGCGTGACGCCGCCCGCGCTGGGCGACTTCAGACTTCCCTGATCGTCGCGCGCGTCGGCATCGGATCCACCGGACGAATCGGCGACGGATTTTCACGGGATCTGCCGCCCATTTATTCCAGATGGCGTGCTGACGGTGTACGAGCGGACGTGTCCGTTCGGCTGGCTGGGAATTTCTGGCTCATCGCGTTCTTATGGCAGCAGTGATATGGTCCGCGCATGAACCGGACAGACACTCGGACGCGTGCCGTCGGCATCATCCTGACGATGATCATCGTCGGCGCGGCCGGCGGTGATGCGCAGCGCGCCCGATCCTTCGACGTCAACGAGGCGACGATCGCCGACATTCAGCGTGCCCTTCGGAGCAAGCGCATCACAACCGTGGGAGTCGTCGAGCAATACCTGAAGCGCATCAAGGCCTATAACGGCACGTGCGTGAACGAGCCGCAGGGCATACTCGGCCCGGTCACGACCATCCCTCGCGCCGGGCAGATCAACGCGCTTGCCACGCTGAATCTCAGACCAGCAGCCCGCGAACGCTGGGGCTTCGACGCGCGCAAGGCGCGTAGCATGACCGATCGCCTGGACAGCGCGTCCGACATGCCGGATGCCCTCGAAACCGCGGCGGCGGAGGACCGGGCATTCGCGCGCACCGGGCGGCTCGTCGGCCCGCTTCATGGCGTGGTGATCGCCATCAAGGATCAGTACGACACCAGAGACATGCGCACGACGTCCGGCGCTGACGTGCAGTACGCGAACGATCGACCGCCCGACGATGCGACGTTCGTGGCGAAGTTGCGGGATGCGGGCGCCATCATCCTGGCCAAGGCGAACCTCGCGGAGTACGCGGTGGACGGCGCGCGCAGCTCGTTTGGCGGCACCTTCTGCAATCCGTACGACACCGAGCGCGAGCCGGGCATGTCGAGCGCCGGTTCGGGAACCGCCGTCGCCGCGAACCTGGTGACGTGCGCCATCGGGGAGGAGACGGTCGTGTC
>JAHFUI010000137.1 GCA_023265175.1 Acidobacteriota bacterium | reverse complement strand
CCAGCTTCGCCGCCAGCCGTGCCGGAAAACCGTCACTGCGCGTGTGCATGTTTGCGAGCTCCTATTGAGGAATCCCGGCACGATCGCCGAGCGCCGACCGAAGGTTGCACGTGGGGTGCCAGATAGTCGTCAGTCATCAGTCGACAGTCGACAGTCGTCAGTCATCAGTCGACAGTCGACAGTCGTCAGTCGACAGTCGACAGTCGACAGTCGTCAGTCATCAGCCGTCAGTGAAGTCTCGACTGGCGACCGATGACTGGCGACTATTCGATGTGATGGCAAGTCTCGCAGTCCTGCCCGATCTTCTTGCCGTCCTTCGATTTGTGGCTGTCGTCGTGGCAGCGGAAACACCCGGGAAAGTCGATGTGGCCGATGTTGTTCGGGTAGGTGCCAAACCGCACGTTCATCTCGGGAAAGATGTTACGGCGGTAGACGTTCTCGATGGCCAGGACGGTCTTCTGGACGTCCTGGCGGCCGATCGCGGACGTCTGCCCGCCGTTCGTCTGGTAAAAATTCCGCAGCGCGCGAGAAATTCCATCGAGGGCGTCACGCTCTGACCCATACGTCCCCTTCAGCGCCTTGACAGCCTCGCGATGGACGAACGGCAGCGTCGTCGGGATCTCGCCACGAGCCATCGCCTCATTGACCGCCCGCTCCGGCGTTGCGGCGATCACGTGGCTCGGACGATTGTGACAGTCCAGACAGTCCATTCGCCGCCGCTCGCCGTTTGCGAGCTGATCCGGCGTCACGCCCTCGGCCACGTACTCGCGGACATTGCCGTCGCGATCCTTGAGGCGCACGTATGGAATCACCTGGCGCGTGTCGTCCATCGCGATGTAATCGATTTCGTTGGCGACGTTCATGTGCCAGTGGATACCGGTTGCGATGCCGAGACGCTCGCTTCCACCGCCGACGTGTACTTGAAGCGTCGTGACCGACTCGGTGTTCTTCCCGTCGTCGGCGTATTCCACGATGTGGCGGATTTTGTCGCCGTGGAACTTCTCGGGCCAGTGACAACGCTCGCACGTGTCGCGGGCCGGACGAAGGTTATGGACGGGAGCAGGAATCGGGCGCGGGTACGTGTGAAAGGTGACCGCGAGCACCTGTCGAGTTCCGGACACCTTCGACCTGGCAAACCACGACGCGCCCGACCCGATGTGGCATTGCACGCAGGCCACGCGCGAGTGCGGGCCATCCTGATACGCCATGAACTCGGGCTTCATGACGGTGTGACAGACCTGGCCGCAGAACTGGACCGAGTCCATGTATTCCACACCCCGATACGCGGCCAGCGACACGATGATGACGTTGGCCATCGTCAACGCGAACACGAGGACCGCGCGGCTCCGCTGAACCGGATCGTTCAGATCGATGCGCGGCCACTGAATTTCCGAAGCGGGTTTCCCGGCGATTCGCCGGCGCCGCTCGATCCATGCGCCTATCGGGATCAGGAACAGCCCGACCAGAAACAGTCCCGGCAGAATCAGAAAGAAGACAATGCCTAGGTAGGGATTGGTGTGCAGACCGAACAGGTCCGCAAGAAAGACGACCAGGAACAGCACGGCGCTGATCGTGGTCAGCACCATGCCGGTCACCGAGATCGGACTACGAATCAGTCGAACGTCGCGTGTCATCCTCTATCAGCTATGTGACGATGGCAGCAGCGGCGGCTGCGGCCATCGTGCCCAGATCGCAGGAACGTTAGCACAGCGACCGTGATCATTCGACGGTAACCGGCACGCCGCGCGCTTCGCTGTCGCCCGCGAACTGGAATTCCGTCGATCATGCAATGACGGTCAGCGTGGTGAGGATGGCGCCAAGTCGCGTGCTTAGGGTGCCGGTCGTCCGGCAGCGTCGCCGAATTCGCGCAATCGCCCGCGGTTCATTTCGGCAAAACGAGAGACGTGCCAACGCGGTTCGCCAACGACTCTGTGGTGCGTGCTTTGCACACTCCTCAGTCGCTCGGGTCGGACGACGGCGCGAGCGCCGCAGGAGCCACCCAGATGACGTCGCTCTCGAACGGGTCGAAAGACTGACCGTCCGATGATGCACCCTGGGTCGGCGGGTGGCGTCAGATCACGCCGTCGCCGTGACCCGACTTCATGCCTGGCGCAAATTGTGGCGGCGGATCCCGTCAGGAGGATGGCCATGGAGGACTACGGAAGGCGCATCGTCGTCGATTTGCCATTTGAACGCGCGCTGTTCGAGACGAGCCACGCGCTCCGACATGAAGGGCTGGACATCATCTGGACCCTTGATGTCCGCGATCACGTGAAGTGGACGTTGCGGCAGAATCTCCGCCAATACGTGCTCCTCCACGCGTGCTCTGCAGAGGTGACGGCCGAGGCGCTTCGACATGACCTGGCAGCCGGCACCGTCCTGACCACTGCGATCGCCATCTACGAGCTCGCAGACGGTGAAACGGCCATCGTCGCGGCCAAACCGTTCGCGCAGCTCGCCGACGATGCCGCGTGGCGTGCGAAGGAGCCCGCACTGGCTAGACTGGCTGACGGCGAGATCGCGCGTGTCGCCCGCGTGCTCGAGACACTCGAGCACGTCGCGCCGCACAGCCACGAGTGGGCGGCGTGATGACGGATCTGCGACACGCGGGAAAGGACAACCTCTAGGAGGCTTGCATGCGTCTGACGAGGTCGTCTCGCTCGCGCTCGCCGCCGATCGCGTTGTCGGTCAGCGGATAGAGAACCTGTACCTCCTTCGCGCTGTGCGCCGACACGGCCCCGACGAGTTGTCTGAGTGCCTCGCTCGATTTGTCCGCGTCTGGCAGACCGAGCGCCGCACGGGTGGCATCCATCAAACGACGAATCTCCAGATGCTCCGCCCGCATGACGACGGTCGGCCCGCTGGTGATGCCGGTAGCCTCCTCGAAGGCCGGAAACAGGACTCGTTCCTCCGCGTCGATGTGCCGGCCGAGGCCGCACGCGCCTTCCGCAAAGCGATGGGCGCTCTCCTGAAACGAGCCTGCCCCGAGCAAACGCGCAACATCGGGAAAGATGCTGTGGAGACGCGCGTGGTCACACTCCATGAATTCCGTCACATTGCGGGGACCGCGGCTTCCGCGTCGGCGGATCTCGATGCGGAATCGCTCGGACTCCGCCTCGAGGACGGACCACTCGAACAGTCCGGGTCGCTCCACTTGGAACTGGTAGAGAAGCGGCTTGGGCTCGTGGTCGATGACCACAACAAACGCGTTGCCAGGAGCCAACGAGTCGAAGGTTCGGAAAATCTCCGGATGGCGCCTCGGCACGGCCATGCGGCGCACATCCAGTTCTCGAAGGCGTTCAGCCGTCAGGCTCGTCCTCCTGCCGGACGTTCCTGCGTTCGCGGTTCGGCGCACTTCGCGGGCCGGCCGCCCTGGGCCCTCCGCCTCAATCCCGACGCCCCCGAGCTTGCGCCACAGCGTCGTGCGGCCGATGCCCAGGATGCGAGCGGCATCCGCCTGGCGGCCGCCGCACGCCTCGAGCGCACGTAGCAGATGCTCGCGCTCCGCCTCGGCAAGCGTGCCGAGCTCCGCCGGCTTCGGCCCAGGCCGTCGGCACACGATCTCCATTGGCAAGTGCGCCGTGTCGACGTCATCCCGGCCCGATAAGGCTGCTCCATGCGTGACCGCGTTCGCCAGCTCGCGCACATTGCCTGGCCAGCGGTAGCTCTCGAGCACTCCCAGCGCGCTGGCCGTGAACCTGCCGGTTGGATGATGCTGCCGCTCCAGAAAGAGCCGCGCCAGCGGCAGGATGTCCTCGCGTCGTTCTCGCAGCGGCGGGAGGAGCAGCGTGAACACCTGGAGGCGGTAGTAGAGATCCTCGCGAAACTGCCGCCGGGCGACGCAGGCTCGCAGATCCTGGTTGGTCGTGCAAAGGACGCGCACATCCACGGAGAAGGGACGCGTGTCGCCGACGCGACGGACCTCCCCATCCTGGAGGACACGAAGGAGCTTCGCCTGCAGCGCGAGCGGCATCTCGCTGATTTCATCGAGGAGCAGCGTACCGCCGTCCGCGGCTTCAAACAGCCCACGCTTCGCGGTCGATGCGCCGGTGAACGCCCCCTTGAGATGGCCCAAGAGCTCCGACTCGAGCAGCCCATCGGGCAAAGCGGCGGAGTTCACCGCCAGGAACGGCTTATTCCTGCGCGGACTGTTCGCGTGCAGCGCGCGCGCCAGCACTTCTTTCCCGGTGCCGCTCTCGCCGCTGATCACGACAGCGGCGTCACTCGCGGCGATCGGCGCGGCCCTGAGCATCAAGGTCTGCATCGACGGGCTCTCGGCCACCAGGCGGCAGCAGCGTCGGAGCTGCAGCGCCGCAGGGACCAGCCGACAAACGCGGCAGGCCGCGGGATCCTTTTCAAACGGGGCGACGCAAGGCTCCACGGGGGGGCTGTTCCACATTGTTTCAAAACGAAACCTACCATGCCCAACTCGTTTCGGCAATCGCCAATAACTGGCCGTGTTCGCGCGCCAGATCTTCGGGCTCGGCTCTTGCTGTTGTGTTCGCACGGCCACGCCGACGGCAGGACTTAGCTTCGTCCCAGGTGGCTCATCTCGAGTTGTTCACTCATTTATCAGGAGGCATTGATGCTGCGCACATGTGCTAGGTGTGGTCTGACGTTTCTTTTCCTCGTGGCCGCTGCGTGCGGCGGCCAGCCACCGGCTGCCACCACGGCGCAAGCACCGGCGGCGTCGGGCGCTGCGGCGGCCCCGGCCGGACCCCCACTTTCGACGAAGAACATGGCCCCGGTTGCCGGTCAAGAGAAGACCTGCGCTGGACCGCGCGCCAAGACGGTCGACCTCGACGTCATCGAGACGAAAGGCATCGACCTTGGCATGGGCACGACATTCGCGGCCTGGACGTATAACGGTCACATTCCCGGACCCACGATCGAAGCGTGCGAAGGGGACACCGTGACGCTCAACGTCCACAACAAGGGGACGACGTCACACGGGCTCGATACTCATGCCTTCAAGATCGACGCGCGCAAGTACGGCCCGACGGCGCCCGGCATGACGCTGAAGATCGAGAAGGCCGTCGACACACCGGGCGTCTTCATGTATCACTGCGCGGCGGGACCGGTGACCGATCTGCACATCAAGAGCGGCATTCACGGCGCCATGATCGTGTACCCGCGCAACGAGAAGCTCCGGCCAGCGCGTGAGATCGTTGTTGTGGAGGATGCCGTCTTCGGGACACGGGACGCCAAGGGGTTCATTCCGGGCACCGACCCGGCGAAGGCCGCGAAAAACGACCAGCTCTTCTCCATGTTCAACGGCCGGATCGACAACGACCCGGTGCGCGTGAACCCGGGCGACTTGGTGCGCATGTACTTCGTCAACATCGGGCCATGGGTCTCGGCCGCGCACGTCATCGGAACGGTGTTGGATGCCGTCTATGCCGGCGCGCCGTGGGTGCATGGTCTGCAAACGGTCGCGGTCCCCTCGGGCTCCGGCGCAATGTTGGAGTTCTACATCCCCGAGGCCGGCGTGTTTCCGTTTGTCGACCACGATAAACTTGCGTTCCTGCCCTTCGGTATGGCGCTCGCGTTCGCAAGTGAAGGCGTGCCCGGCGCCGCCCACTAGGAGCGTGTCTGAAAAACCGGAACACGCTCCTAGTAGGCCGGCTTCGCCGGCAAAAACGCCAATGATCTTGGATGACCGCGCGCGGAGCGCGCCTACTAGGAGCCCGTTTCGGCATTACTCGGACGGGCTCCTAGCGCTTTTCATCGGGTCGGCTGTTGACTTGACGACGAAGCTCTCCACCACGGAAGACGGAGAGGACACGTCCTTCTCTGAGCAAACCCTTTCCGTGACCTCCGTGGTGGAGTGGTTTCGTCAGCGGTACCGCAAGACGACGATGGTGAGATCGTCGCTTTGCGGCGTCTTGGAGGAGAACTGGCGCACCTCGGCGACGAGCGCCTCGAGTAGCTCCGCGGGTGCGGCGGCGCTGTGGGCAGTGGCGCACGCCAGCAAGCGGTTCTCGCCGAACTGCTCGGCGTCGACGCCGAATGCTTCCGTGACGCCGTCGCTGAAGGCGACGAACGTCTCGCCGGGGCGCAGCGTCAGCGTCTCGCTCGGGAACGCCGCCGTCTCGAAGACGCCGAGCATCGGGCCGCCCTCCGACAATCGTCGCGCGCCGTCGCGGGTCAGGAGAAACGGCGGCGTGTGGCCGGCGTTCGCATAGCTGAAGCGGCCGTCGGCCGCGAGCACTCCGTACACGAGCGTCGCGAACCGCGGCTCCATGGCGCGCCGCACTAACGCTCGGTTCACGCGCGCCAGCGTGTCCGAGAGCTGACCGCCTGCCTCGGCGACCATCGAGAACATGCCCTGCAGCATCGCCGCGATGAGCGCGGCCGCCGGACCTTTGCCCGAGACGTCCCCGATCGCGATCCCGAAGTCTCGATTCGGCAGCTCGACGTACTCGAAGAAATCGCCGCCGATCGTGCGGCACGGGAGCGACGTGCCGACGGCTTCGAAATAGGCGCCTTCCTGTCGTGTCCGCGGGAGGAGCGTGCGCTGGATGTTAGCCGCCAGCGTCAGTTCCCTCTCGGCCCTCACCTTCTCGAGCCGCTCGAGCAGGCCGACGAAGTCGTACATGCGGTGCTCGTGGACGATCTGCTGCTCCCGAAACGTGAACAGGCGGACCGCTTGGTATTCGAGCCGATGGCCCGTCGGCGGCAGCCCGAAGAGCTCGGCGCTGTGGGTCGCCGTGACCGTGCTGAACTCCGCGATCCGGTTGTGCTCGTGGACGAACAACGCGTCGTCCCGCCCGATCTGGAAGTCGGGAAAGAGCGTGAACAACTGCTCGAACGATCGCCCGATCGCCGCCCGCCCGGACACGGTTCTGAACATCGGGCTGATCACGACCGCGTTGTCGGCGTACATCGTCATCAGATCCCGGACGTGATGCCGGTTCAACGCCTCGTGGTGCCGGCGCAGGAGCCTGATTGCTTCGTCGCGTTTCACGACCGCTCCATTTTACGGCAGCCTGCGAACGTCGCTTCTGGCTCACGCCGGACGCGGCACGAGGTGAATCGTCGAACCGTTGATGATCGCTTCGGCGGATCGCAGGACGCTTTCGGCATCCAGCGAGCCGTCCAGACGCGGCCAGTCAAGCCGGCCAATCCCGGTCCGCAGTTGGAGTTGGAGCACGTCGGCCGTCGCGTCAGAGGCATCAGTGACACGCTCGCGGAGCCGCGCCGCCAGAATCTCCGGCGGGCCATCAATCCACACGCCGATGAAGGGGACGCCCGCCTCGCGCGCGACTGCGGCAATCCCCTCTCGCTCGTGAGGGCTTGCGTACACAGCGTCGGCAATCACAAAATGGCCGGCTTTAAGCGTCGTCACCGCCCGTTCGGCGATTGTCTGGTACACATGTCGCGTCACGGCCGGTGCGTAGGATTCAGGACCGAGGCGCGTCAATGGAGAGACGCCGAGCAGCATCTTGCGAATCACGTCACTGCGGAGGATCAGCGCGCCGGGCGGCGCGCCGACGAGGGGCCCGAGGCACCGGGCGAGCGTGGATTTGCCGGAACCCGAGAGCCCTCCGACGGCAATCAGACAGGCCGCCGGCGGACGCAGCAGTTCCTGCGCCAGTGCAAGGTACTGCCGAGACGCGGCCTGCAACTCGCGCGCGTGGCGCTCATCCGGTTGAACCTTCGCCGCGGTGACGCTCGTCTTCGCCCGAACTGCGGCGCGGCACGACAAGAACAGCGGCAACAGCGCGAGTCCCTCCAGGTCGACGGTCCGAGCGAGGTACTCGTTGAACACGACGTTTGCGTGGGACCGCAGATCGCGTCGCCAAAGGTCCATCAACAGAAAGGCGAGATCGTAGAGCACGTCGATGCACGAGATGTCTTCGTTGAACTCGACGGCGTCGAACAGCGTGGGGATGCCCTCGACCAGACAGATGTTACGCAAGTGCAGATCGCCGTGGCACGAGCGTACCAACCCTTGACGCCGCCTGGCGTCGAGCCGTTCCGCGTGGCGATCGAGCGCCGTGCGGGCGCTCGCAGTCAGACGCTCGCACGCCGCAGGGTCCAGGATGGCCGCGCCCTGCTCGGCGAAGCCGAGCGCGTTACCCTCGATGACCCAGGCCATGCCGTCGCGTCCGCCGCGATCCGCACGCGGGGCCGCGCTCGCGTGCAGCCGGACGACCGCCTCGGCCAGTCCTTCCATGAGCCTAATGTCCAGTCGATGGCGCTCCGCGAGACGATCGAACAGGGTGTCCTGATCGAAGCGCGCCATCTCGACGAGCCAGTCAATCGGTTCGCCCTGGCCGCTCAGCGCAAGCGAGCCACCGGTTTCGCGTGTGACGGAAACCACGCCACGGTAAAGCGACGGCGCGGTCCGGCGGTTCAGGCGCACCTCGGCTTCGCACGCGACACGCCTCAGCTCGCTGGTGGAAAAATCAACGTAGTCGAAGCGGACCGCCCGTTTGAGCTTATAGACGCGGTCGCCGGCCAGCCACACGATGCTGATGTGGGTGTCGATGCGCTCAACCGAACCGGCCCGAAGCCCGTAGGCATCGGGCGTCGACAGAAACGCGATGACGTCGCGCTGGTCGTCGGCGGTCACGGCTGATTACCTCGATCGGATTGCGCGATCACCGTGCCGGACTTCCGGCAGATGCCGACAACTGCCGACGCCGTTCCGCTGATTTCTGGATCTGAATCGCACTTACTGGGCACCTGGCGGCGAAGAAGTGCAAGGACGCTGCCTAGGAGCTAGTCAACTTGTCAGTGGCGGCGACTTGGTACCGCGCTCCATAAAGCTCGTTCAGGGCCTGGAGGAGCAACGGCCGGCGCTCGCCTATCGGAACCGCCAACCTCTGCCACTTCGCGCGCAGAACCTCGGCTGCAGCGAGCCACGAGCTCGCTTCCTCTTCATCGGGCAGCAACCCTTCGATTGCCTCGCGCAAGAGCGCCGCCAGCGCGGGTGACCGCCCGCTGGTCGAGATGGCTACGGCGACATCGGCGCGACGGATCACGGCGCCGAGGAAAGCGGTTGCCGCCAAGGGATCGTCTGCCGCGTTGACGAAGACCCGGCGCGCCTCGGCAGCCGCCTCGACCTGGCGATTGACTTCCGGGGTCGCCGCCGCCACGGCGAACCAGACGTCATCGAGGTCATCGGGCTCGAATGGCCGCCGCCGGATCTCTACGCCGGGCCGGCACACATCCTCGCGTGTCTCCGGGGCAACGATTGTCACGCGCGCTCCTGTTCCAAGCAGCGTCTCCAACTTGGTCGAGGCCACCCGCCCTCCGCCGACGAGCAGAACCTTGCGGCCGCGCAATTTGAGGAAGACGGGCAGAAGGAGCGACTCCTTCCGCAGCTCGCCAGAACGGCTTTCCGGACCCGCTGCTGCCATGCGCGTTCAAAATCGGAGCGTCAATTCAACGTAGCCCAGGTCTGCATCGGCGCCCTTCGGATAAATGGCCTCTATCACAGGCCTACCCGCCGCGTGGCCATAGTAGACGGTGACGGACGCGTATCCGTTGATGCGATAGTCTCCGCTCACGTCATAGAGCGTCGCCAGTCCGGATTGGCCATTTGAAGGCCGACCGGTAAAGCCGAACGTGGAGGGCTGAAACGCGCCGCCGCCCACGTACCAGAGATCCTCTGTCTTCGTCAATCGAAGCGCATGGACGTCGGTCCGAACGGTAAGGTTTTTGAGGCTTCCTGATGGTCTGAGGATGATTTCACCGAAGCCATCTTCGGTGTTCATCATGTTGAAGAACGGGAACCGGGCGTAGACCCGCGGCGTGGGCAGGATCTGGAAAAACGTCCCGTGCCTCGTATCGTTCGGGTCGCGGTCGCCCGAGCCGTAGGTGTAGCCGCCGCGAAACCACGGCGCAATCGCCTTGAGCGCTTGAGGCTGCCAGCCGGCTTCGGCCGCGAAAGCACCGGCACGATGGTCGAGGGTGCCCCAGGAGCCGAACTGTCCGGCGCCCCACGCCAAGAAGTCGATGGGACCGTGTGGCGTCGGTACCGTTCGAAGGTAATGTCCACCGAACGTGCCGATGTTCATGGGCTCGTGATCAGCCTTTCGCGCGGCGGTCGCCCGATTGTCTGTCTTCAAGACAGTGCCATCCTTGATGCCGTCGCGATAATCGCGATATCCGATGCCGAAGACCCGCCATTCCCCGGCGGTGGGCCCCATGCCCGTCTGTCCCGTCAGCGCCCCATAGAACACGTTGATGTCCATGTCGCGCCATCCTTCGCGTTCAAACCATCCGTTAACCTGAAAAACACCCTCCGTCGGCCGGCCGCCGAGGAACGTGAAGTTCAACTTCTTGTTGCTGAGCACGTACTGACCCGCATCGAAACTGCGGCCGACATGGGAGAACGCGAAATTGCCGAGGAGGCGATGGGCAATGCGATCGCGCTTGACTGCGACCAGCGTGGCGTTGCCGGGCGCGACTTCGGTCCCGTCAATGAATTCCATCCGGCCGGCTTTCACCGATTGCCCGTCGATGCCTCCGAATCCTTTGACCCGAATCGATGCCTGTTTGACGAACAGTCCTCCGACGTTCGTCCTGTTGCCATTGGCCGCAAAATAGGCGGCACCGAAACCAAACTGCCCCTGCGGGGCCGATGCAATCGCGTCGTCTGGCAAGCCCAGAAGGAACGGAACGGCGAACTCGAGCTGCCAGTCGTACCGCTTCTTGGTCTGGGAGAGCCCGAAGCGTGCGAGATTGCCAGAGTAGACGTAGTCGCCATTTGCACCGCCTTCAAACCAGTTCCACACCTCGGTTCGGGTGCGAAGCGAGCCCGAGACGACGACATCTCCAAATTTGACAGGCGGAGTAGCGGCGGCCTGAGCGTAGACCGCTTCCGCTGTTCCAAAAACAATGGCGAGCACGACGATGAAGCGCATAGTTCCTCCGTGGCTAATAGTGGCAGGCCGAGCAGTCCGTGGAGGGCACAGCACCATTTCCGGAATGCTCGGTCTTTCGGTGGCAGTCGAGACAGAACCCCATGCTCATGGTTCCCGCCTGACGCAGGCGGGTCATCGTCTCGACCGGACCATGGCAGCTCTGGCATCGAATGCCGGCCACGGCGACATGACGTGAGTGATCGAAATAGGCGAAGTCCGGATAGCGATGCACGCGCGTCCACGCGATCGGGGTGCCCGATTCGATGGCCGCGTCAATCTTCTGGATGTCCGGTGAGTCGCGCTTGATCTGCGAGTGGCAGTTCATGCAAACCTGGGCGGGCGGCACCCCCGCGTGGCGGCTCCGTTCGGCGCCAAAGTGACAGTAGAGGCAGTCGATCTGAAATCGGCCGGCATGCACGGCGTGGGAGTAGGCGATCGGCTGCTCGGGCTCGTATCCCTGCTGGTTGGTGTTGCAGCCGACGAAAAGTGTCGCCAGTATCACCGATACTAGGAGCGTGCCTGAGCAACCCGAACACGCTCCGAGTAGGCCGGCTTCGCCGGCAAAAAGGGCAATGATTTGGAAGGAACGCGCGCGCAGCGCGCCTACTAGGAGCCCGTTCACGTCATTACTCGGGCGGGCTCCTAGCGTCAGTGCGCTCGCATGCCGAGGGAAACGATAGTCGACTCCCATTCCGAGCTGGACATGACCGCAACCCCTGTGCCGACTTCGCATCCCGCCGATTTCGATCTGTCCGCAGCCGCTAAGCGCCGGTCATGTAACGCGATCCAGCGTCTTCCGTCGAATGCATCCCTCATCTGGATTGGACCGCGGGTGGATAGCGCGGTTTTCTCTCCGTATAAGCCCGTATACAGCTAATGGATGTAGTGTAAAGGAGTATCCTTAAAGCTTCTTGAGGCAGAGATGACGGGCGACCACGGAAGCGCTGATCCTCCGCAAACCGAGCCCATCCGGCGCCGGCGGTCCCTCCGGTACGTGGGGGGTCTGCTCCCTACGCTGGCCACGGCAACAGGCCGGCTCGGGCGGGTCCTGCCATCGCTCCAACGCAGTTTGGAAGCGGCGACTCCGACGGGCGAATACGCGCCAAAGGCCGAGGTCCGTGAGGGCCTGGTGAGCTGGTTCATCGGGCTCAGGTGGGTCGCCATCATCATTTCGACTGCGGTCGTCGCATTCGCGATCCAGGCCAGCCGCCGCGTCCGACCTGAATCTGCTCCGTACTTGTGGGGCGGTGTCGCCACGCTCGCGGTGTTAAACGCGGCATGGAGTCTTCTTGGAGCGCGGCGGCTCTCCTCCCAGCGAGCATTCACCATGCAGGTGGGCGGTGACGTGGCTGCGCTGGGGTGGCTCATCCACCACGCCGGCGGACTGCAGAATCCCTTTGCCACCTTCTTTGTCTTTCATGCCGCGATTGCCGCCGTGGCCCTGGAGGCGCGCCAAGCCCGGGAGATTGCCATCGCCATCGCCGGTTTTGTGCTCGCGCTCGCCGCCCTGGAGGCGAGCGTGCTTCCGCCCGACTGCATCCTCCGCAACGCGCAGAGCAGCTGTTCCACCGGGGTC
>JAHFUI010000284.1 GCA_023265175.1 Acidobacteriota bacterium | reverse complement strand
CCACATGGCCGTGCCGGCCAACATCTTGGCCGTCGAACTGGCTCGCCGTTCCAAGACAGAGAACGGCTGGCCGGCCGACAGGCAGATGGCGCCGTGGCGCTTACAGAAGTGGAACAGCCGTCTCGTGAGGCGCGCAGATCCTCACATCCTCACTTCCTCACTTTCTCACATCTTCACTTCTCAAATATCACGACCGCCTCGACATGCGGCGTGTTCGGGAACAAGTCGAAGCCGTCGATCCTGACCATCTGATACCCCGCGTCGACGAGCCGTCTTACGTCCCGAGCGAGCGTTGCGATGTCGCACGACACATACACCAGGCGGCTCGCGCCGATTCGCCAGACGCCGTCGAACGCCTCGCGCGACATCCCGGTCCGCGGCGGATCGACGATGATGACGTCCGCTTCAGGCCGAGCGGACATGAGGAACACTTCGACCGGCTGATGAACAGCCGTGACTCCGCCGCCTTCGACCGCGTTGACGCTGAGATCGTCAAACGCCACGCTGTCGCCCTCGACTGCGGTGACCTCCGCGCCGCGCCGGCGGGCCGCCGAGACGGCAAACAATCCGCCGCCCGCGTACAAATCAAGCACTTTGCTGCGCTGCGGAATGTGATCGGTCACATGCCTCACGAGGTCCCGCAGGAGAAATCTGTTCCCTTGGAAAAACGCCAGAACGTGCCGGCGGATCGGGACGACCACCTGATCGCCAAGTGCGACCCGGTCCGTCACAAAGGCGCTCCCTGCGACCACACGTGAGCTGCCGGGACCCGGTCCCACGACGGTGATGCCGGTGACGCCGTCGGTCAGCGACATCAGATCGCGAGGCAGGTCCACGCCGCCCGGCGGCGTTTCGAGGTGGACGACGCGCTCGGACGCGTCGAGGTTCTCGGCGACGTCAATCTCTCGCACGCCGGCGTCAGCCGCTCGCACGAGCGACGCGGCGAGGCGGTCGAGCACATCGCAGGTTGCGGGCAGCAGTTGCCTTGTCGCGCGCGCGTCACACACCTCGTGCGTGCCTTCGCGGAAGAAACCCACGTGCCTTCCCCGCACGTGAAGGCGCGCGCGCATGCGGTACCCTTCGGGCTGAGACGCGGCGACGGCGACCGCCCCGGTCAGCGGCAGACGTCCAATGCGGAGGAACGCGTCGGCGATGACGAGTGATTTGATCTGAAGCTGACGCTCGTAGGCGATGTGCGCGTAGAGGCAGCCGCCGCATCGCGGATCCGCGTGTGGCGCGCGGCGATCGGAGGAGGCTTCCTCGACCGTCATGGTTTCGGCGTACGCGACGCCTTGCCCCACCCGCTCGATCCGCACGGACACACGCTCGCCTGGAATCGCGCCGGCGACGAGCACCACCTGGCCATCGACGCGTGCGATCATCCGTCCGCCGGCGGCCGGCTTCTCGATGGTCACGGTAAGGGTCTGGCCGGGAGACAGCGTCACAAAGGTTTCTTGGTGTTCTTCGTGGCCTTTGTGGTTCGAAATGGATTGTAGGAACTCGAGAAGGTGCGCGTCACGGGAACACGACCGTCGGGAGCCCAAAGCGTTCCCGAACCAGGCGATCGACGACGGCCTCCCGCGCGCGCGCGAAGGCGTCGCCCGCCAACCGATCGCGGAACGCCGCGAGCTCCTCCTCCGCTTCGTGGCCAATTGCCGCACGCGACTCCTCGTCGAGCGCCGCACGAGCGGCTTGAAGGAGCTCGATGTCGAGCGCGGACAACCGCGCAATCAACGCGTGACGGGCCTCGCCGCGCAGGCCGCTGGCCGCGCCTCGCGCGAAGTCCAGCTCGCGCGCCGCGACATCGATCAATTGGTCGAACGCCGCACCGATACGTCCGTTCGCGCGCGCCGCGGTGAGACGCATCACCACCCGCTCGAGGTGGGCCGGCAGCGACGGTGTGCGCGACGCACGATCGCGATCCGACGGCTCCTCCCCGCCGGATGCGCCGTTATCGGCGGCGGGCAGACCGATCGCCCGGCGCCATGCGTCGAACGCGTCCAGAATATCGGCTTCGCAGAAATCGATCTTGATCGGCCGGCGCCGCGGGCCCTTCCGATAGTACCGCTCAAAGCAGCGGTCGATTCCGCTGAAGGCGACCTTGAGTGGAATCCCCTGCGCCGCCCAGCCCGACACGAGCTCGAAGGACGGCCCGACCACCCGGATCAGATGGCCGTCGTTCTTCTGACAGAGGTAGGTCTCGATCTCGCGACAGTACTCCGATGTCAGCAGTTTCGTTCCCAAATGATCCGAAGACCGTGGAGCGTGATGTCCAAGTCGACCGCGTCGAACATCGAGGTTTCCGGCACAATCAGCGGTGCGAGCCCCCCGGTGGCGATAGAGGTAACCCGCCCGCCGAGCTCGTCAGTGATGCGGCGCATCAGGCCTTCGACCATGCTGAGGTAGCCGTAGAACAGGCCCGATTCGATCGCGCCGATCGTCGTCCGTCCCACGACGGTGGGGGGTTTGCGGACGTCGACGCGCGGGAGGCGCGCGGCGCGCTGAAACAACGCGTCGGCCGAAATCTGCGGACCTGGACAGATGACGCCGCCAAGATATTCGCCCTTCGCGGTGACCACATCGAATGTCGTGGCGGTGCCGAGGTCGGCGATGATGAGCGGCAAACCGCGCTGGCGGCCGTACTGTTCGAATGCCGCGACGCTGTTCGCAATACGGTCGGCCCCCACTTCAGCCGGCCGCTCATACAAGATCGGCATGCCGGCGTTCGTCATGGGCTCAACCACCAGCGGATCGCGGCCGAAGTAGCGCTTCGTCATGCCGCGCATGATGGGGGTGAGCGGCGGCACGACCGATGCCATGACGACCGCGTCGATGCTGGCGAGCGCGATCCCTTCATGGCCCAGGAGACCGACGATCATCAGCCCCACTTCATCGGCGGTCCGTTCACGCAGCGTCAGCAGCCGCCAGCTCCGCACGATCGCCTTCTTGTCGAAGACGCCGAGCACGATGTTGGTGTTGCCGACATCAATGGCTAGGAGCATAAGGAACTACACGCCACGAAGGCCACGAAAACAGGGCTTCACAGCCACGTGACTTCCCCACCGACAATCGTCTCGACCCGATCGCCCACTTGAGCCAGCAGCGCTCCACGGTCATCGATCCCGGCCGTGACGCCGCTGGCCGAGCCAGACGGTGTCATCCACCTCACGCGCGCGCCGCGGCTCGACGAGGCGCGACCGCGCCAGCCGTCGAGGATAGCATCGAACCGGCCCGCGAGCAGATCACGGTACCGTTCGGAAATGGCGGCGAGCGTTTCGGCACAGAGCGTGGCGCGATCGATCGGCCGGCCGAGTTCTGTTTCGAGCGATGTGGCGCGATCGCCGATCTCGGGCGGATACACGCTCGACCGGACGTTGATGCCGTATCCCAGGATGACATTCATCTCGGCACCCGCTGCCTCGGCGAGAATCCCCGCGAGCTTCCGGCGGCCCACCAGCAGGTCGTTCGGCCACTTGATGTCGGCGCGAAGGCCCGTGGCCGCTTCAATGGCTTCGGCCAGGGCCAGGCCCGCCGCGAGCGTCACCAGTCCGGTGGCCCGTTGTGGATCGCGTCGCGCCGTCGACGGCCGGAGGACCACCGAAACATACAATCCACTGCCCGGCGGTGAGAACCACGTCCTTCCATAGCGTCCCCGTCCCGCCGTTTGCTCCTCGGCGATGACGAAAGCGCCGTCCGCGTCGACGCGGGATGCCATTGCGAGCGCGACATCATTGGTCGACCCCGTCGTGTTGAAGAAGAGGACGCGGCGGCCGAGCGGCGGCAACCGATCGCGCGCGACGACGAGCGCCTCGGCGAGCTCAACGGGCAGTTTGTCGCTGTCGTCGCGCAGGCCTTCACGCCTGCTTTCAGAATGGCTCGATCTCAAAGCTGATGTCGATCGCCGGCGCCGAATGGGTCAGCGCGCCGGCCGAGACGTAATCGGCTCCGCTCGCCGCCAGCGCCGGCAGACGTTCGAGCGTGACGCCCCCTGAGATTTCCACCTTCGCCCGGCCGCGCGCGCGCCGGACGGCTTCGCGAATGTCG
>JAHFUI010000136.1 GCA_023265175.1 Acidobacteriota bacterium | reverse complement strand
TTCGCCTCGACGACGGTGGCGGCGATCTATCACATGGCATTGGGGTGGCGAGCGCCTTATAGCTACACGAGCCTTCCGGTCGTGCTCGGTGCGGCAGGCGGAATCGGCCTGTTGATCGGACCCTCGGGTCTCTTGGCGCTGCGGCGCGCTCGCGACACGTCGCGCAGCACTGCCGGCCAATCCGAATTGGACACCTCACTTATCGCGCTTCTGTCGCTCACGAGCCTGACGGGTCTCCTGCTCCTCGCGTTGCGTGAAGGTCCCGCGATGGCCGCTCTGCTGATCGTGCACCTCGCATTCGTCCTGGCGCTGTTCCTCACGCTGCCCTACGGCAAGTTCGTGCACGGCATCCACCGTACCGCGGCCCTCGTCACATACGCGCGCGAGCGATCGACGTGGACGCCGTAAGGCGCGGCACGCCGGCGGCATCGGTGCGGCTCGATCGCCTGCCGATTACGGCGTTTCATCGCCGGCTCGTCGCGCTGCTCGGCTACATCTTTTTCTTTGAGCTGGGCGATCTCAACAGCTTCGCCTTTGCCGCGCCCGCCCTCCGACAGGCCTGGCACCTGTCGATCGCCACGATCGGTCAGATCACGGCCGCGTCATTCATCGGGATGTTCATCGGAGCGACAACGGCCGGCTGGATGTCGGACCGCATCGGCCGAAAACGGGCGCTGATGGCCACGACCGTCTGGTACTCGACCTTTTCGCTTTTGAATGCGTTTGTCTGGAACGTCACCGGTTTGTTCGCCACGCGCCTGCTCACCGGCGTCGGTCTGTCGGCGATGACGGTCGTCGCGATCACCTACATCAGCGAGATGTTCCCGGCCGCCAGGCGCGGCACCTATCAGGCGTGGATCATGACGATCGGGTTGTGCGGGATCCCGATGACCGCGTACGTCGCGCGCTTCATCATCCCGGCGGCGCCGTGGGGCTGGCGCGCCGTGTTCGTCTGGGGATCGCTCGGGCTGCTGTTTCCGCTCTTCGCGCAGCAGTTGGAAGAATCGCCGCGCTGGTACGAAAACCACGGACGCCTCGTCGAAGCCGAAGCGGTGCTCGCGCGGATCGAGCGGCAGGTTGAGCGCGAGATTGGTCACATGCTGCCGGTCGCGGAGGTGACGTTCGCCGCACCCGCCATCCAGCGCGGCGGCTTTGCCGCGCTGGCCGCTTCGGGATCGCTGAAGCGGCTGGCGCTGCTCGTCGCGGTCTGGATCTGTCAGACGCTCGGCTTCTACGGATTCAACTCGTGGGTGCCCACGCTGCTCACCGAGCACGGGTTTTCCATCGTGCGCTCGCTCGAGCAGTCGTCGGTGATGCAGATTGGCGCGGTGCCGGGCGCGTGGATTGCCGCCAGCATCTCCGATCGCTGGGAGCGCAAGACGCTCATCGCCATCACGGCGGTCGTCATCGCCGCCTGCGGCATGATTTACGGCCTCAGCTTCAGCACGGCCGCCATCGTCATCTTCGGGTTCCTCGTCGCGATGGGTCAGCAGGTCTTCGCGCCGCTGCTGTACGCGTACACGCCCGAGTGCTTCCCCACCGAGGCGCGCAACACCGCCGCCGGCGTGTCGTACGGCGTGGGACGCCTCGGCAACGCACTCGGCCCGCTGCTCGTGGCGTATCTCTTCGGCACCTACGGCTATTCGAGCGTGTTCGTCTACATCGCCGCCTGCTGGGCGGCTGTTGCCGTGCTGATCACTGCGTTCGGTCCTCGCACGAAAGGGCGGGCGTTGGCGTAGCAGGCTCTTTTGCACTACGATGCCCGACATCCTGCAGGGAGTTGTCATGCGCTACACCACACGGCTCACCGTCGTCGCGGCCGCGCTCCTGTCGACGCTCGTCGCGCGTCCCGCGATGGCGCAGATCGATCTGACCGGCGAATGGGCGAACCGCTTTCACGAGGATGCGCCGGCTCGCGGCGCCGGTCCGGAAATCGGCGACTACACGGGCCTGCCGCTCAACGAGGCCGGCCGTTTGAAAGCCGAGAGCTGGGAGGCGGGCATTCTCTCGACGCGCGAGCGTCAATGCATTCCGCACGTCGTGACGTATGCCATGCGCGGCCCCGCAAACTTCCGGATGTGGAAAGAAACCGAGCCGCTCACCGGGCAGGTCGTCGCGTACCACACCTACGGCACCTACGGACGGCCGCGGACGATCTGGCTCGATGGCCGGCCGCACCCGTCAGAGTTCGCGCCCCATACGTGGACCGGCTTCTCCACGGGCAAGACCGAAGGCAACAAGCTGACGGTTGAAACGACCCACATCAAGACGGGATGGATTCAGCGTAACGGCGCAGCCGTCAGCGATCTGGCCACGATGACGGAGCACTTCATCCGCCACGGCGACATGCTGACGGTCGTCACGATCGTGAACGATCCGGTGTATCTCGCGGAACCGTTCATCCGAACGTCGAACTGGGTCCTCAGCGTCAACCAGCAGCTCAATTCGTTTGGGGCCTGCGGACCCGCCGGTGACGAAGTCGCGCAGCCGCGCGGGTACGTGTCGCATCACCTGCCCGGCGCCAACGATCACGTCAAAGAATTTCTGTCGGCCCACTCCGTTCCGGCCGAGGGTGCGGCCGGCGGCGCCGACACGACGTATCCGGAATTCATGAAGCGGCTGCAGCAGCCCAACACGCCACGTCCCACCGTCGCACTCTCGCCGACGCTGCCGATTCGCAGGCAGCCGGCGCCGGCCGGCGACATCGAGGCCCTGAGAGTACAGGACAACGTCTATCTGTTCGCGGGCGCGGGCGGCAACATCGTCGCGCAGGTCGGCGACGATGGCGTGCTGCTGGTGGACAGCGGCAACGGACAGGCGACCGACAAAGTGATCGCGGCGGTCAAGCGCCTCAGCGACAAGCCGATTCATTACCTCATGAATACGAGCGCGGACCCCGATCACAGAAGCGGCAACGAAAGCCTCGCGAAGGCGGGCAGCCGGATCGGCACGCAGATGGTGGCGGCGGCGCTCGCGGGCGAAGGCGCGGCGATTCTCGCCCACGAGAAAGTGCTGAACGCCATGAGCGCACCAACCGGCAAGCAGGCGGCGGCGCCGTCCGGCGCGTGGCCGACCGACACCTATTTCACCGACGTCAGGAACATCCACTTCAACGGCGAAGCGGTGCAGATGCTGCACCAGCCGGCCGCGCACGCCGACGGCGACAGCGTCGTCTTCTTCCGCCGCTCGGACGTCATCGCCACGGGCGATCTGTTCGACCTCACGAGCTATCCGGTCATCGACGTGGAGCACGGCGGCACGTTCAGCGGGCTGCTCGATGCGGTGAATCGCGTCGTCGATCTGGCCATCCCGAAAGACTGGGAGGAAGGCGGTACGATGATCGTCCCCGGCCACGGCCGGCTCGCCGATCAGGCCGACATCGTCGAGTACCGCGACATGCTGACGATCGTCCGCGACCGCATTCAGGACCTGATCAAGAAGGGCCGAACGCTCGAGCAGGTGAAAGCCGCCCGGCCGTCGCTCGACTACGACGGCCGGTACGGCCCGTCCGACAAGCTCATCGAGGCCGCATATCGCGATCTCAGTCGCCGCCGGTGATTGGCTGAAGCTCGCCACCACGGAGGAAGCAAAGGACGCGGAGGACGCCCCATCATGAAACGCATCGTGCTCGTCGCGTTTTCGCTGTCCGTTGTCGCGCTGCTCCGCACAGGTGCCGGCGCGCAGCAAGCGCCTGCGCCCGCGGCGCCGGCGGTGGCGAAGACTGCGGCCCCGATCGACTTGACGGGCTACTGGGTCTCGGTGGTGACCGAAGACTGGCGTTGGCGCATGATCATGCCGCGGAAGGGCGACTACACGAGCGTGCCGCTCAATGCCGAGGGCCGCAAAGTCGCGGATACGTGGGATCCGGCGCAGGCGGCAAGCGACGGCTGCAAGCCGTACGGCGCCGCGGCCATCATGCGCGTGCCGGGACGGCTGCATGTGACCTGGGACGGCGACAACGTGCTGAAGATCGAGACCGATGCCGGTCAGCAGACGCGGCTGTTACGCTTCGACAAATCACAGAAACCGGCGGGCGATCGCACGTGGCAGGGATTCTCCGTGGCTGAATGGGAAACCGTCGGCGGCGGCCGTGGCGGTGGCGCTGGACGTGGCGCGGCCGGACCGCCGCGAGACGGCTCGCTCAAGGTCGTGACGACCAATATGCGGCCCGGATACTACCGGAAAAACGGCGTGCCGTACAGCGAGAACGCGGTGATGACCGATTACTTTGATCGGCACAGCGCGTACGGCACCGACTGGTTCACCGTGACGACGAGCGTTGAAGACCCGACGTATCTGACGCAGCCGTTCATCACGAGCACGCACTTCAAGAAAGAGGCGGACGGCTCGAAGTGGAACCCGGCCGCGTGCGAGTAGGTCAGGCGGGGGCGACGGAGGTATGGGAGCAATCGTCGCACCGCAGATAGAGCACGGGGTAGGTCTCGGATCGGCCAATCAGCCGGGCGGTCGCCCGTCCGCACTTCGGACACACCTCGCGGTCCGGCGAATGCGCACGTGGCCTGCGGGGCGCCAATCCTTTCGGGGCCTTCTTCACTGCGGCTTTATCTCCATTGCGCGCGGGCATCGACACCTCAAGCTTTCCAGATTGGCCTGACGGACGAGAAGGACGTCGCACGGCATGCGCGACGTGGGCGAACCGAACGTTGAGCGGCGTGCGGGCTGGACCCGCGCCTACTAGTGTACTCCTATTGTCGACGTAGTAGTTGAACTTCAGCCACCTGACGTCGCCCAGCGTCACGTCGGCGGTTAGCGAGGTCTCAGGCGTTAACCGAAGGGGCCTTCTCGGACGCTGGGCCCCTCCGGCGCCCCTGGGCTCATCGCCCGCCGGATACAGGCCGTCAGCGCAGCCCCCACGGCATTGACGAGCCCCTCTCACGGATCGAGCGGGTTCAGCGCGATGATCTTGTCGCCGGCCGGCTGCTGCGACGCTTCGCGTTCGCGCGCGGTCACCTTCGAGAGGACGGCCTCGAGCACCGGCGTCATCTGCCGGAGCTGCCTCGCTCGAATGACCATGTTCCACGCCGCCTCGAACTTCTTCCATCCGGCCGCGTAGAAGAAATGCTTCGCCTGATGTTTCACCGAGCCGTGTGACCGCGAGGCCCGGCAAATGGACGACCAGCGGTAGAACTCGCGATAGGCCCAGTCATAGCCAGTCTTGAGGGCATCGGGTGTCAGGCGCGCCGGCCGATAGACGACGTGCCGGGTGTCGTACAGGTCCCAGTTCGTGGTCGTGATCCGTTGTTCGGCTTCCATGCGCGCGTGCAGCTTCGTCCCCGGGTACGGCGTCTGGATGTGAAACGTGGCGGTCGTGAGGCCGCTCTCGATCGCCCAGTCGACCGTCCGGCGAAACACGTCCACGCCGTCGTCGTCCATCCCGAACACGAAGCTGCCGTTGATCATGATCCCCAGGCCGTGCAGCCGATCGGCGACAGCCCGGTAGTCCCGCCCGAGATTCTGGCGTTTGTTGCTGCGCGCGAGGTTCCCCGGCGTCAGCGTCTCGAAGCCGACGAAGATGCTGCGCAGGCCGGCCTTGGCGGCGTGCTCGATCAGATTCCCGCGAAGGATCGAGTCGACGGTCGCTGCCCCCTGGAACAACCGGTTCACCCCGCGCATGCCATCGAACAGCGCCCGGGCGAACCGGGGGGCTCCGAGCAGGTGATCGTCCAGGAAGTACAGATGACGTCCCGGCAGGCGGGCGATCTCGGCCAGGGCATCGTCCACACGTTGCGTGTAGAACCCGCGGCCTCCCCTGAAGAACGCGTCCCTGTAGCAGAAGTCGCAATGCTGCGGGCATCCGCGGGTGACGACGATGGAGTTCGGCACCAGATAGTTCCCGCGCGTGATCAGATCACGACGGATTGGCGGGACCCGCTCGAGCGTCCGGCCGTCGGTCGACTGGTACACACGCGCCGTCCGTCCAGCGCGAAAGTCGTCGAGGAACCGTGAAAACGTCAGTTCTCCCGGGCCGAGGAAAATCGCGTCGGCATGCGGCTCGGCTTCCCGTGGAAGCGAGGTCACGTGCAGTCCGCCAAGCACGACGAAGCACCCCTTGGCGCGATAGAGGTCCGCAATGCGGTAGGCGCGATACGCGTTCGTGATGTAGACCTGGATGACCACGAGGTCGGGGTGGTCGCCGGTGCGCAGGGGCTCGACGTGCTCGTCGACAATGACCGCTTCATCGTCTGGACGCAAATAGGCGGCGAGGGTGGCGAGGCCGAGCGGCGGAAACAGGGAGTACTTGATCGGGCGCCAGAACGGCGACGTGGCTTCCGTCAGCGCCGGCAGGATCAGCTTCACGCGAAGGGCCGTCCGTGTCATACTTTGTATTGTAAAGTTATTTACGTATGGGGGTCACGGACATTCGCATGAAACGGCTGTTCGACGTGGCGGGTGCGCTGGGGGGACTCGTGTTCTTCGGGCCGGCGATGGCCGTCGCCGCCGCCGCCATCCTGCTCGACGACGGCGGGCCGATCGTCTTCCGGCAGGTCCGCCTTGGCCGGGCGCGCCAGCCCTTCCTGATCCTGAAGTTTCGATCGATGCGCGCGGGAGAGGTGACGCGCGTCGGCCGCGTGCTGCGCGCGACGGGTCTGGACGAACTGCCGCAGCTGATGAACATCCTGCGCGGCGACCTGAGCGCGGTGGGACCACGGCCGCTTACCGCGGCTGACGTCACGCGCCTGGGATGGACGGCGCCCGAGTGCGATTTCCGCTGGAGCGTCCGCCCCGGTCTCACGGGACCGGCGCAGCTCGTGGGCCCGCCGTCGCCGCGGTACGCGCTACGCCTGGACCGCCGGTATGTGGCCCATCGGACCCTGTGGCTGGACGTCCGCCTGCTGGCGATGTCATTCCTGATCAACGCGCTCGGCAAGAGACGCGCGCGCCGCCTGCTGTTTCGACGGTAAGGACCCGTCCACGAATAAAGGTGCCACTCTGGACGCCGATGTATTCCGCCTGGCTGCGTTGCTCGTCGCTTGCATACGCCCGGTACGCGCGCTCCTCGCGCCTTGCCATGCAATACATTGCGGTGCAATCCGGCTGGGGCGTCGACGCGCGCGGCATGCAGACGCGCCTGCACTCGGTGTCGCCGGGCAACTTTCCGGAGGTCCCCGAGGGCGGCGCCGTCTGGGTCTTTGCGGTGAAGTAGGCCGACCGTAGCAGACCTGAGGAGTGTGAACTAGTCCACTGGCAAGATGGTGAACCACGAAGGACACAAAGGTCACAAAGCAAGGTCTCATAAAGAAAGAACCTTCGTGATCTTCGTGCTCTTTGTGGTTCCCGATTTCTTCTCACGCGCTGAAGGCCTGCACGACGGGCCGCTAGGCCCAGATTTCGGCGTCGGTCGGAACTTCCTTGTCGGCGATGACCTTCCCGATTCGCGACACGTTCATGAGGTGTTTGTAATCCAGGTTCTCGGAAATCGAGTTGCCGCCCCACGAGCCGCAGCCAAGCGTCGTTGTCGGCGCGAACCCGTTGGTCAGCGACCCGCCGGCCGTCAGCGCGCACGCCTGGTTGACGACCAGACGGCTCACTGGCAGTTCGGTCCCCGCACAACGGATGTTGGATTCGTTGTTGGAGTGCACCGCGGCTGAATGGCCCGCGCCTTCCACGAGCAGGTTCGCTTTCGCCTTGTCGACAGCTTCCTTGAAGGTTTTGTACGGCAGGATGGCCACCACCGGGCAGAGCTTTTCCTTGGCCAGCACGTCCTCGACACCCGCGCCCTTGGCCGGCAGCAGGATGATGCGCGCCGTGGCAGGCACGTCGATCCCGGCCATGGCGCCCACTTCCCTCGCCGACCGGCCGACGACGTCCTTGTTCAGACGTCCGCCTGGAAATACGACGTCACGCAGCTTCTGAACCTGGCCTTCGTCTTCCGTGAACCACACTTTGCCGGTCGCCTCGAACGACTTCACCGTCTCCTCGTACCGTTCTTCGGGCGCGAACACGAACTGCTCGTGCGAGCAGATGATGCCGTTGTCGAACGACGCGCCGGCCACGATCTTGTCGACGGCGTCCTTCAGATTCACGTCGCGATCGATGATCACCGGCACGTTCCCCGCGCCGACGCCGAAGGACGGCCGGCCCGACGAGTACGCGGACTTCACCATCGCGCCGCCGCCGGTGGCGACGACCACATCGACGACCTTCATCAGCTCCTGAGTCGCTTCGATCGAGCCGTTCGTCACGGTCTGAACCAGATGGTCAGGTCCGCCGTTGGCCTTGACGACCTGCATGAACGCTTGCGTGAGGACCACGGCGCACTTCTCGGCCTTGGGGTGCGGCGCGAAAATCACCGCGTTGCCCCCTTTGAGCGCAAACATCGCGTTGCACATCGGCGTGACGATCGGATTCGTGACAGGCGTCACGGCGCCGACGACGCCCATCGGCTTGGCCACAAAGATCATGTTGGATTCAGCGTCGTCGCCGATGATGCCGCGCGACTTCTTGTCCTTCAGGTTGTTCCAGATGACGCGGGCCTTGCCCTTGTTCTTGAGAATCTTGTCTTCGTAGACGCCGATGCCCGTTTCGTCGACGGCCCTCCTCGCCAGCATCTCGGCGTTGTCGTACACGTACTTGCCGATGCCCTTGACGATGGCGTCCACCTGCTCCTGCGAAAACGATTCGAAGACCGCCTGCGCCTCGCGGGCCTGCATGACAAGCTCTCGAATCTGGGTGTTGGTGGTCGCGACCGGTTCCTGAACGCAAGTACTCATGGCTTCCCCTCACACTGTGCTGAATTGCGTGTTCCCGAGGACTATATTTTAGTGCACATGTCAGGTGTTTCGCATCAGTATGGGCAGGAAGAGAGGCAGGGAGGCCAACCGAATGTCCTATCGAAATCGACCGGGGTCCCCATGGGCCGCAATCGTCGCCGTGGTAGTCGCGGCGTGCGCCGCCGGACTGTTCGCACAACCCAATCCATATCACCGCGTGGTCGACTGGGCCCAGCTCCCTGCCGGCATGACGTGGGCCGCGGTGATCGGCGCGGAGCCCGGTCCCGACGGCAACATGTACGTGCTCCATCGCTGCTTCGAAAATTCCTGCGCCGGCCGGACGGAGCCGCCGCTGCTGAAATTCAATGAGGCGGGCAAGCTGCTGAAGGTGTGGGGCGCGGGGATGTTCGTCTTCCCGCACGGGTTCCACATCGACCGCGACGGCAACGTCTGGGTCACCGACGCGCGCGCGGCAGGCGGAAAAGGACACCAGGTCTTCAAGTTCAGTCCGGACGGCACGCTCCTGTTGACCCTCGGCAAGCCTGGCGTCGCCGGCGACGGTCCCGACACCTTCAACGAGCCGACCGACGTCGTGACCGCGCCCAACGGCGATATCTTCGTCACCGAAGGTCACCTTGACGCCAACACGGGAAAGGTTTCCGGTAACAACCGCGTCGTCAAGCTCTCGAAGGACGGGAAATTCATCAAGGCGTGGGGCAAGCCGGGTGCAGGCCCTGGCGACTTCAACGCGCCTCACACGATCGCGCTGGACTCACGAGGACGGCTGTTCGTCGGCGATCGCAACAACAACCGCATCCAGATCTTCGATCAGAACGGCACCTTCATCGATCAATGGAAGCAGTTCAGCCGGCCGAGCGGGATTTACATCACGAAAGACGACACGATCTACGTGGCCGATTCCGAATCGTGGGGACCCGACAATCCGGGATTCAAGAAAGGGATCCGAATCGGCAATGCGAAAGACGGGTCGGTCACCTACTTCATCGAAGACGTCGAATCGACGACGACGGAACACAGCGGCGCGGAAGGCGTCGGTGTGGACGGGCAGGGCAACGTGTACGGCGCGGTCGTCCGCCGGAAGATGTTGGAGAAATTCGTCAGGGATGGTCGGTAGAGGGACATGCCGCTGGCGGCATGTCCCCCGCTCGTCTGGCGTGACTTCCTAATTCGCCGTGCTGCTCTTCCCTGCGGCTCTCGCCAGTTCCGCCACGTCGGTCGTGCGCGCCCCGTGGAACGGCGCAATCGTCTGGACGTTGAGCTTGAGCCGCTTGATGTTGTCGTACAGCGCAGCGGCGTAGGGCACGGCCGTCACGGCCAGCGGCGTCGTCGGCGTCGCGGGCGGCGTGAACGCGTCGGGCTCACCCAGGATCTTCTCCTTCGGCAGATACACAACGAGCATGTCGCCGGTGTGTTCGTAATTCGTCAGCAGGTGGAGCTCGACCGTCCGCGTGCCGTCGGTCAGCGTTCCTTTGGCGCCCACCGTCTGAATCTTCACCGCCTTGTTCGACCTCGCCAACCGATCAGGATTGATCGTGTGCGGCGTCTTCGCGACCCTCTCGAGGAACGCCTTGTTCGTCTGATGCGTGACGATGGTTGCCCCTTCGTCGATCGCGGCGCGGATGCCGCCCAGGTGGTCCCAGTGGTGATGCGAGGTGACAAGATACCGGATCGGCTTGTTCGGAATGACCTCTTTCGTCTTCGCGATCACCGCCAGGGCCCGCTCCTCGGTTTGCGGCACGTCGACCAGCACGATGTGGTCTTTCATCTCGATCGCCAGGCTGTGGTGCGAGCCGCCAGTCAGGTAGAACACGCCGTCGGCCAGCTTCGCTGACGTCACGGTGACCGGAGCCGGAGGCGGAGCGTTCCGCACGTTGTCGGGCACCGTGATCTCGATCGGCACATTCACCAGCACCGTCGCGATCGTGAGATCGAGGCTGGGGTAGCCGTCCTGGCTCTGGACGACGTGCGACGGATACTGCACGCCGCCGAAGTCTTTGTAGCCGCTGTAGACGGTTTCCACCAGCATGTCGCCGACGATCGGCTGATCGATCCACGTCTGCACGCGCTCGACCTGATTCTGCGCGTTGATGATCCCCGTCATCTTGTACTTGCCGCCGACGGTGAACGAGACTTCCGTGCCGCCCTGGGCGCTCTTCGTCGTCGCGTTGTTGGCCATCGCGGCTTTCACGAAGCCCTGCGGTGTGGCCCACAGCGCGAGCATGCGCTCGACGGCATTTCCGGGCTGCGGCACCGGCGGCGGAGGACCGGCAGGTCCGCGGCCGCCCGCTGCTGCGCCACCTGCACGCTGCCCGTCTCCGCGAGCGCCGCCCGCGCCTGCCCCACCCGCGCGCTGCCCGTCTCCGCGAGCGCCGTCCGCGCCTGCTCCCCCCGCGCGCTGCCCGTCTCCGCGAGCGCCGCGTGCGGGCGGTGCGCCCGCCGGAGGAGCACCTGCCGCAGGAGCGCCTGGGGCGGCCGGGGCGGCTGCAGGCACCGGCTCGTTCCAGGCGTAGTTGCCGCCGACGAACTGAATCTGGCGCTGCTCGCCGGTGAACGGCGCGCCGCCGCCGCGCGGCATCACGGTCCCCATCTCCCGCAGGAACTCCTGGCGCATGCCGCCGGTGTCGTAATTGATCAACGCGTTCCAGCTTTTAACGGTGACCCGCGGCCACGGATCGTTCGGGGTGAAGTTCTGTCCCACCGAGAAGTTGGCGCCCGATCCGGTGAGCTGCATCGTCTTAATGGTCGTCGCGCCGAGCGCGGCGGCGGCGGCCTTGACCGGGTCCGCCTGCTGGGCCGACGGCACAACCGTGAGCGCCAACGCAATCGCAAAGGCGAGAATGGTGAATCTGCGCATCGAACACCTCCTGTTACGCTGAGGGCTGATTATACGGGCTGTCAGAGGAGAGACGAAAGAGGCTAGAGGTTGGGGAGCCTCACTTCTGGTTCCCAACCTCTCACCTCTAGGTCGTCGCTTAGAAGTCGATCTGCGCCGTGATCTTGAGGAAGCGCGGCGTCATCACCTGCGTCGGCTGCAGCCAGGCGCCCGGGCCGCTCACCACAGTCGTGCTGAACGTCTGGGCGTAGGTCAGCACCGCGTTGCGGTTCAACGCGTTGTAGATTTCGAGCCCGACGTTGGTCCGCGACCGGCCAAACTTCAGGATCTTGGCGATCTTGAAGTCGAGCTCGTTCACGCGGTCGCCGTAGAGCGTGCCGGGCTGAACGAGATTGACAACCGGAGAGATGCCGTTGGCGTAGGTGCCAGCGAGGCCGCCCGCCTGCGCCACGGCCAGCGGAATGGTCCAGTTCGCCGCCAGCGCGCCGCCCTGATCGCTGCGGAACGTCGAGCTGAAGAGCACGTCGACGTTCGGGATGATGTAGGTGCCGAGCGCGGTCGCACGCGTCACCCATCCGGAATCGATGTGGCACCACGAATTCGACGCGTTGACGCCCGGCCCGGCCGCTGACACGATGCCGCCCACGGTCAGCTCGGGAATGGCCGCGCGAATCTCGCAGTTGTCGCTCACTGTCTTCCCGGTGTTGAAGCCGCCCTGCAGCGTCAACCCGCCACGCACGCGCGAGCTGACGTTCATCAGGAACCCGTTGAAGTGCTGGTACTGGTTCCCGAAATTGGCGGCCAACGTGTTGAAGTTGTTCTGGGTCAGCAGCGCAGCGGCCTGCGTGACGTTGAACAGGTTGTTGATCACTTGGCCGCTCGAACCGCCCAGGCGCGAATCGGTGGGCGCCGTGACGCTGAACGGCCGGTAGTCGCCGGCGACCGTGGCGAGGTTGTCCGTGACGGTAAAGTTGTTCAGCCAGCGACGCGAGTAGTTGAACTC
>JAHFUI010000021.1 GCA_023265175.1 Acidobacteriota bacterium | reverse complement strand
GCCGCCCATGAGCATGACCACGAGGCACACGATCGCGAGAGCGCCGCAGGGGCGACGCCACGCGCCCAGCAGCCCGTGGTGAAAGTCTGGCGTCGCACCGAGACGGGCGAGGCGCCCCGCTGGCAAGGCGCGACGACCGAGAATACCGGGCGTATTTGACGGAGGAGCAACGCAGCCAGCGGGGATGCATCGCCCGTCGAATGCAGCCAGACTTTCACCACGGGCTGCTAGCGACGCAAACGGCACGCGCACGCCGGCAATCATGCCGCGAGCGGCTGGGTCTTGCAACCAGCGTCGACCGCCACCCCGGCGTCCTTCCGATCGTTCCCATCCGTTGCGTCCTTTGTACCCTTTGTGTCCTTTGCGTTTTGATAGAATCGCGTTCCGCAAAGGAGCAGACGACTATGAAGGCTCGCTTTTTCTCGACGGTCGCGGCTGGCGCCGCGCTTGCCGCTTCCTTGTTCCTGATCGGGTCGCCTGCGCTGGCCCAGAACGGCGGAGACCACTGGGTCGGGACGTGGGCCACGGCTGTCGTCGCGCGCGCGCAAGGCCCGCAGGGTGCGCCGCCGCAGGGCTTCGGGCCGCCATCGCAGGCCCAGGCGCCACCACCGGCGGCAGCCGCGCCGCCAGAAGCGACGACGACGCCTACCGGGCAGCCGGCGCAAGGCGGCGGGCGCGGACAGGGCGGCCGTGGTGGGGCTCCTCCGCTGAACTTCAATAATCAGACGCTCCGCCAGATCGTCCACACGAGCATTGGCGGCGAGCGCGTGCGCGTCGTATTGAGCAACGCATTCGGCACGGCGCCGCTTGCCGTCGGCGCCGCGCACGTCGCGCTCCGACAGATGGACGCGGCCATCGCGCCGAAATCCGACCGGGCGCTGACTTTCGGCGGCCGTCCATCGACGACGATTCCCGCCGGCGCGGTGATCGTCAGCGATCCAGTGAGCCTGACGGTCCCCTCCTTTGGGGATCTCGCGATCGACCTCTATTTGCCAGGCGATACAGCGGCACCACCCGCTCCGGCCGCCAATGCGGCGGCGGCGTCTCCGGTATCTCCAGTGACGACGCACGCCGGCGCGCTGCAGACCAGCTACGTGTCGACGACCGGCGATCACACCGGCGCCGCCGATTTTCCAGTCATGACCATGACGCAGGCGTGGTTCTTCCTGGCGCGCGTGGAGGTCGCTGCCGCCGAGCAGGTCGGCGCCATCGTCGCCTTTGGCGATTCGATCACGGACGGCACCCGTTCGACCGCCAACACGAACAACCGCTGGCCCGACCTCCTGGCCAAGCGGCTGGCGGCGCAGAACATCAAGATAGGCGTCCTCAATGAGGGCATCGCCGGCAACCGCGTGCTGGGCGATGGCGCGGGCGTGAGCGCGCTGGCGCGTTTCGATCGCGACGTGCTGGTCCAGACCGGCGTGACGCATGTGATCGTGCTCGAAAGCATCAATGACATCGGGCTCGCGCGTGACACCGCGTTGCCGAGCGCCGCGGATCTCATCGCGGCCCACCGACAGCTCATCGAGCGCGCCCACGCACGCGGCCTCAAGATCTACGGCGCGACGCTGACGCCGTTCGAGGGGGCCGCGTACTGGACGACCCAGGGCGAGGCCAAACGAACAGCGCTCAACGAATGGATTCGGACCTCGAAGGCGTACGACGGCGTGGTCGACTTCGACGCGGCGGTGCGCGACCCGGCCGCGCCGACGAAGATCCAGCAACAGTTCAATCCCGGCGACAACCTGCACATGAACGACGCGGGTTATCAGGCGATGGCGAACGCCATCGACCTCGCCCTCTTCAAGGCCGGGACGCGCAACCGCGGGTCCAGATAGCCGAAAAGAGGTAACGATGCGTGTTTTACTCATGTGCGCCGGCGTCATTGGCTTGATGGTCACGGTGATGGCACAAAATCCGAGCTCACCCACGGTCACGCTGGTCGGCGATCGCTTCAAGCCGCTGGCCTATGATCAGATGACGCCAGCCCAGAAAGCGCTGACCGATCACATCCTCGCGAGCGAGCGGCGCTCGATGGGCGGCCCGTTCAACGTGCTGCTGCGAAGCCCGGAGATGGGCGACCTGGCGCAGCAGCTCGGTGCGCACGTGCGGTTCCACTCGTCGCTGCCGCCGAAGCTGAACGAGCTCGCGATCATCCTCACGGCGCGCCATTGGACCGCGCAATACGAATGGTACGTGCACAAGCAGGCCGCGCTGCAGGCGGGGCTGAGCCCGGCGATCGTCGACGCCGTTGCCGCTGGAAAACGGCCGGCGTCGATGCAGCCGGACGAGGCGACGCTCTACACGTTCTGCGACGAGCTGCTCAACACCAAACATGTGAGTGACGCCACGTTCCAGGCGGCGGTGACAGCCTTCGGCGAGCGCGGCGTGGTCGATCTGGTTGGCGTGATGGGGTACTACCAGCTCGTGTCGGCGCTGTTGAACGTCGACCGCTATCCGCTGCCCGCTGGCGTGAAGCCCGAGCTGGCGGCGCTTCGTTAGTTGCCCCGTTGCGCGAGTCGTCGTGCAGGTCTTGAGAGTGTGTGAATTAATCCGCTGGCAAACAGTGAACCACGAAGGACACAAAGGTCACAAAGCAAGTTCTCGTAAAGAAAGAGCCTTTGTGATCTTCGTGCTCTTTGTGGTTCCCGATTTCTTCTCACGCTCTTGAGGCCTGCCGAGTTGCGCGGACCCGAAAGTCCGCACGATCAGGAGGCGATTCTGACTGCTACGCACGTTTCATACGGTATGAACGCACGACGACATCGGGACTTCGTGGCCATATGCGCCGCTCTGGCGATTGTCGCGGCGGCGCCTGCATCCGCGCTCGCCCAGGATCGCTGCGCGGGCGCGCGCGACCTGCGGTTGGTGAACGGCCGGATCGTCACGATGGACGCGCGCAACTCCATCGTGCCGGAAATCACCATCCAGGACGGCCGGATCGAGACGGTTGGCCGCGTAGGCAACGCGAGGCTCAGCCCCTGCACGAAGGTGATCGACCTGCGCGGCCGTACCGCTGTTCCCGGTCTCATCGACAACCACAACCACATCGTGCTGCTCGGCATCCGTCCGGGCCACGACACGCGGCTTGAAACAGCGGCATCGATCGCAGATGTGCAGGCCGCGATCGCGGCGCGGGCGAAGGGCGTCCCGCCCGGCGAATTCATTACGGCGATGGGCGGGTGGAACCAGGCGCAGTTCGCCGAGAAGCGCCTGCCGACGCTCGCGGAGCTGGACGCGGCCGCGCCGAATCATCCCGTCATCGTGTACCAGGCGTTCAACGGCCCGGCGGCGACGAACACTCGCGGCAAGGCGTTCTTTGCCGGGAAGGGGATTGCCGTCAGCGACGCCGGCGCCATCGCGGCCAATGCGCCGTCGATTGCGGCGCTGGACGGGCTGCGCGCGGCGCAGACCTTCGACGATCGCAAGCGCGGAACGTTGGACGCGATGGCGTACTCGGCGAGCGTCGGCGTCACGACGAACGTCGACATGGGCGCGTTCGTCATTCCCGGCCTGCCTGACATCCAGGATTCGTTTGCCGCCGACAATCTCGCGAGCGCCGATCCCTTCCGGATGTACGACGCGGTCACCGCGCTTCACCGGGAACACGGGCTGGGCGTGCGTCTGCGCGTGTTCTTCCTCAGCATGGACACGAAGCCCGACGTCCCGATGTTGAAGCAGCGGCTGCTCAACACCTTCAACGGCTTCGGCGACGACATGCTGCGCGTGTCCGGCATCGGCGAGTTCGCGACGAGTTGGCCGCTGTTCGGCCAGCCGGCGCCGACCAATTACGTCACCGCGCTGCAACTGATTGCGAAGCAGGGATGGCCATTCCAGCAGCACAGCCTGTCGCCGGCCGAGGATCAGTTGACCGTCGGCGCCTTCGAAACGGTCAACGCCACAACGCCGATAGCAGGGCTCCGCTGGTCGATCGCCCACGCGCCCCGCATCGACCTGCCGACGATTAACCGGTTCAAGGCGCTCGGCGCCGGCATTGCGGTCCATCCATTCGGCTATCTTGCGGGCGCGCCGGGCGCCGGTCCGCCGCTTCGCACGATTGTGGACAGCGGGATTCACGTCGGAGCCGGATCGGATTCCGCGCAGATCTCAACGCTGGATCCGTGGCTGATGATCTACTACATGGTGACCGGCAAGAATTCGTCTGGTGCGGTCATCAACGCCGGACAGCAGCTCACGCGGATGGAGGCACTGCGCCTCTACACTTCTGAGAATGGCTGGTTCTTTCGTGAAGAAGACAAGCTCGGTACGATCGCGCCGGGAAAACTTGGCGACCTCGTCGTGCTCAGCGACGATTACTTCGATCAGTCCAAAGTGCCCGATGAAGCCATCAAGCGCCTGAAGTCGGTCCTCACGATCGTCGACGGCAAGGTCGTGTACGACAACCTCAGGTAGTGTCCGGGTTTAGCCGGACCCCACAGGAGCTCCATCACGAAGCGAAGCCGACCCGCCGGAAAGAGTCAATCCAAGTCTCAGGCGTTCGTTTCCGCTGCCGTGCCGGCTGGCCTTCGATGGCGAGCCGCAGTCATCGTGATTGCCGGCGTTCTGACCTACGCGAACAACCTCTCCGGCGCGTTCATCCTCGACGACCAGGCGACCATCGTCGACAACCATCAGATCCGCGAATGGTGGCGGCTTGCGAGCGTTCTCGTTCCTGAATCCGACACGGCCGTCGCAGGACGACCGGCTGTCAACCTCTCCTTCGCCATCAACTACGCCGTGGGAGGTCTGAACGTTCGCGGGTACCACCTCGTGAACATCGCGATTCACCTGCTGTGCGGGCTCCTGGCGTTCGGGATCGTCTGGCGCACGCTCGAGCTGCCACGTGTGCGGTCGCACCTTCCCGGAGATTCGATCAACATCGCGTTCGCCGTCGCGCTTTTGTGGACGGCCCATCCCCTGAACAGCGAAGTCGTCGACTACCTCACGCAGCGCACCGAGTCGATGATGGCGATGTTCTACCTGTTGACGCTGTATACGGCGATCCGCGCGGTAGGGTCGCGACATCCAGGCCGCTGGGATGCGCTGGCCGTGCTCTCGTGCGGCATGGGCATGGCGTGCAAGGAGTCGATGGTCACGGCGCCGCTGCTCGTCGCGCTGTACGATCGGATCTATCTGTTTGACTCGGTGAAGCAAGCATTCCGCGCGAGGAGGCGCCTGTATCTGGGCCTCGCGGCCTCGTGGCTCGTGCTGGCGGCACTCAATTGGTCCGGACCTCGCGCCGCCGTCGGCGGATTGTCGACCGGTGTGGCGCCGTGGACGTATCTGCTGAATCAGACGGTGATGATCGCGAGGTACCTGCGTCTCGCCATCTGGCCGCGATCGCTCGTGGTGTTCTATGGATGGCCGCTTCCGCTGGCGCCTCGCGACGTGCTGCCGTACGCCGCGTTCATCATCGTCTTGCTGGCGGCGACGATCGTCGCGCTGCGGCGCGTCCCGATTCTGGGCTTCCTCGGCGTCTGGTTCTTCGTCACGCTCGCTCCGACGTCGAGCATCATTCCGATCGCGACCGAAGTGGGCGCCGAACGACGGATGTATCTGCCGCTGCTGGCGCTCACCACCCTCGCGGTCATCGGAGCCTATGCGGCGGCGCACGCGCTGATCCGTCGACCGTCTGACAGCGTTGATGGTTCGAATGTCGGCCGCCTTCGTGGTGGAGATTTCATGGCCGCGGTCGTGGTGATTGCCGTGGCTGGAGCGCTCGCGGCCGGCACCATATCGAGAAATCGCGAGTACGGGTCGGCGCTGACGATGACACGGACCGTGGTCGAGAGGCGCCCGACCGCCATCGCGCACCACATGTTGGCCGAACAATTGACCGCGGCTGGTCATCATGATGAGGCCGTGATGCACCTGCGCGAAGCCGTCCGCGGCGGCGATTCGAGGGCGGCGTATTCCCTCGGCATCGAGCTGTTCAACCAGGGCAAGCTGCAGGAAGCAGTCGAACAGTTCGAGGCCTTCGTGCGTACCTCCCTGCTTCCGTATCACCTGGTTCCTCGATGGCTGGAGCCCCCGGCTGCCGAAGTGATGGTTGCGCGAAACGCGATGGCGCAGGCGTTTGCGATCGAGCGCCGGTGGCCGCAAGCGGCCGAGCAGGCGCAGGCAGTGCTGGCGTCGGCGCCGTCGAACGCGGAAGCACGCGGTCTGCTCGCGGACGCGTTGTTCGGGCAACAGCGCTTCGAGGAAGCGGCCGTGCAGTACCGTGAGTACCTCAAGGCGCGTCCGGCCGACCTAAAAGCCTTGACGAACATTGGAATCACGATGATCGCGGGCGGCCGCCTGGACGATGCGATCGTCGCGTTTCGGCATGCGGTGGAGGTCGATCCTCGAAATCCGAAAGCGCGGCAGGTTCTCGCCATGGCGTTGGTGGAGCGCGGCGACTACGAAGGCGCCGCGGCTCAAGCACGCGAAGGGCTGGCGGTGAGCCCGAACGATGGAGAGCTGCGCGATTTGCTCGCTCGCGCGTCGGCGGCGGCCAAAGGCCGCTAGCGGCGCTGTTTTGCGATACGCTGTCGAGCAATGAGCTTGAACGCACAGTTCCCGGCGGAAACCAGCGCTGACGGCGCGTTCGTCCGGCAGAACTATTCGATTCGCGACCGCATTACCGCCGACGGATCCTCCGGTTTTCCCGCGGTGCCGGGCCGCTATCATCTGTACGTGTCGCTCGCCTGTCCCTGGGCGCACCGCGCGATCATCGTCCGCGGACTGCTCGGGTTGGAGCCGGTCGTGTCGATGTCGGTCGTCGATCCGATCCGCGACGAGCGGGGCTGGGCGTTTCGCGAAGGGCGCGGTCACGGCCCCGATCCGATCTGCGGGTTTCAGTTCTTATCGGAAGCGTATTTGCGGACGGACTCGTCCTTTGCCGGCCGCTACACTGTGCCGTGCATCTGGGATCGGGTCACCGGACGGCTGGTCACCAACAATTATCCCGACATCACCATCGACTTCGAGACCCAGCTCACCGCGTTTCACAAGCCGGGTGCGCCCGATTTATATCCCGAACGTCTCCAGCCCGACATCGACGCGGTCAACGCGGTGATCTACGAGGACGTCAACAACGGCGTGTACAAGGCCGGCTTCGCTGCGTCCCAGACAGCCTACGAGTCGGCCGTGGACGCGCTGTTCAGGCGGCTGGATTGGGTGGAGGCGCGGCTCTCGAGTCAGCGGTACCTGGTCGGCGGCCAACTGACGGAAGCGGACATCCGGCTGTTCACGACGCTGGTGCGGTTCGACGCCGTGTACTTCGGCCACTTCAAGTGCAACCTGCGTCGAATCGTGGATTATCCGAACCTGTGGGGCTACGCACGCGATCTCTTCCAGCGTCCCGGCTTCGGCGAGACCGTCGACTTCGACCACATCAAGCGCCACTACTACATGACCCACGACCACATCAACCCGACTCGCATCGTGCCGATGGGACCGATCGTCGACTGGCTGGCGCCGCACGATCGCGCGCGACTTCCATAGTCGCGTGCCTATTTTGGGGGGTGCCGTGAGCATACGGAAAAAACTCTTCGTCATCCACGCGCTGCCGGTCAGCGGCGCCGCCGGGAAGTTCCTGGGCAGGGCGACCTACGGGCTCAACGCGGCCGGACATCGGGTTCCGGGCAGCTGCTCGGCGCGAATGGGCCGCTTGTAGATCTCACCGCGCGGATCATCGTCTGCGGACCGCTCGGGTTGGAGCCGGTCGTGTCGATGTCGGTCGTCGATCCGATCCCCGACGAGCGAGGCTGGGTGTTTCACGAACGATCGCCGCTCACCCGCGGCCGCTCAGTCTCCACGCGGCCGACGGGTGCAGCGCCTTGGTGCCCTCGAGGCGATGTTGAGTCACAGCCTCTCGACACCATCAAGCTTGGCGAGATCGCGATCGAAGGTGCCAAGTGGCAGGTGACCGGCTTTCCGTGCGACCTCCAGGACCAAGCAGTCCGAAAAACCCAACGCCGGCCGTCTTCGGAAGCGTTCGACAGCGGCCGCCACTGCGTCGGAATCCTGAAGCGTCACATGCTGGTGATTGAGGAGCATCTCGACGGCCGTTGCGATTTGCTCCGGATCGCGATCGTAGACCGAGGTCAGGACCCAAGTGGCTTCGGCGAGTACGAGATGCGATGCCCAGGCGCCACGCGCCACGAACGCCTCAGCCGCTGCAACCTGCTTGGCGTCATCCCGCGTGACCAGCCGGACCAGGACGTTCGTATCAATGGCTCGCACGCCGCCTCTTGATGTACCGCCGCACTCCCTCCTTCAGCTCTGCCAGTGTCCTCGGCTTGGGTGGCGTCGGAAACACGCGCCGGTGCACATCCTCCGACGTGTAGCGGCCTATGCGGCGAAGCACGACCTTCTCACCGTCATCGTCCCACTCCAGGACCGAACCCGGACCGAGGCCAAGCTTCTGACGAACTTTGGCCGGCACAGAGATCTGACCTTGTGCGGTGAGCTTGGAATGCGCAAGTGCCACGCCGCTATATTACCACGGTAATGCATCTGCAGCAAGAACCCTCTCGGCGGCACCTGGGAAGTGCCCGTCAGACCCGTGAATCGTGGCATCCGTGACACGTTTCGTCCGGTACTTGGGTGGCAGGTCACCGGCCCCTCGACCCCGCCTTCGATCGACGCCTCCGTCCGGTCGTGATCGTTGTGCTTTCGTATTTTGTGTCAGCCCAACAGGCTATGGAGTAGACCGGAACGGATCGCTGGCGGGGTACAGAACCCCGAGCTCACCTTTCTGATTACTGCCATGTGCAACGAATGCAGGATGATAGCACGCCACAAATGGCCTTTTGCCGTCACTGTGTTTACCTGCGGGCAGGAGGGACACGCGCCGGCCACGCGCGTAATCCATGCGACCAAACGCGCAAGGTTAACTCTTGGATGTCACGAGGTTGCGGCCGACATCGCCCGCGTCGAGTGGTGTCGGTATCGCGCGAGCTACGCGGGCTAAAACGAGACGGGCCGTCTATCACAGCCGATCGACTGGGCTGCGGACCCCCAACGCCCCACAAGCAGCGAAGCGAAGCTGCTGACCGGTGTGGTGTGCTCGGCGGTTTGAGGCGAAGCTTCGCTGCTGACCTGCGACTACGCGGTTCCGCGCAGCTGTTCGGCGCGGATGGGCAGCTTGTAGATCCGCTTGCCGGTCGCCGCCGCAATCGCGTTGACCAGCGCGCCGGCGGCGACCGCCGTGCTCGGTTCGCCGATGCCGCCGGGCGCCTCGGCGCTCGCCACGATGTGCGTCTCGATCTCGGGCGCTTCGTTGTGCCGGATCATCTGGTAGTCGTTGAAGTGGCGCTGCACGACGCGGCCGCTCTGGATCGTGATCTCGCCCTTGAGCGCGGCGGTCAATCCGTAGATCGTCCCGCCCTCCATCTGCGCCTTGATTGTGTCGGGGCTGATCACCCATCCGGTATCGACGGCGCACCACACTTTGTGGACCTTGACGGCGCCGTTGGTCACCGACACTTCCGCCACCTGGCCGACGATGGTGCCGAAGCATTCCAGCAGGGCGATGCCGCGCGCGTGTCCCTGCGCCAGCGGCTTGCCCCAGCCGGATTTCTCCGCGACGAGCTCGAGCACCGCCTTGTGCCGTGGATGCCGGCTGAGACGCGCGCGCCGGAACTCGAAGGCATCTTCTCCAGCCGCCGCGGCCAGCTCGTCGATGAACCCTTCGACGACGAAGCCGGTCACCGAGGCGCCGACCGAACGCCAGAATCCATACGGAATGCCGGGATCGGTTTCCGTGTATTCGACCCGGATGTTCGGGATGTCGTACGGCAGCGTCGCCGCACCTTCGAGGGAAATGAAGTCGACGCCGTTGGGCGGCAGCGACCCGAGCCGCTTCATCAGCGACTGCTGCACCATGCGCATCTTGAAGGCGACCGGCTTGCCGGCGGCGTCGGTCGCCGCCCACATGCGGGCGTACGTAACCGGCCGGTAGTAGTCGTGCCGCATGTCGTCTTCGCGCGTCCAGACGACTTTGACCGGCTTGCCGGCGGCCTTAGCCGATTCCACCGCGTCGGTGACGAAGTCGGCTTCGCCCCGGCGGCCGAACCCTCCGCCGAGATATGTCGTGTAAATTTTCACCTTGTCCGCAGGCAGCCCGCTCGCGGCAATCGCCGCCTGATGCGACGCGGTCTGTCCCTGCGTCGGCACCCACACCTCGCACCGGTCCGGCCGCACGTCGGCGGTGCAGTTCATCGGCTCCATCGTCGCGTGGGCGAGGAACGGTGCTTCGTAGACGCGTTCGAACGACTTCGCCGCGCCTTTGATCGCGGCGTCGGTGTCGCCCTCATTGCGCGCGATCTTGCCAGGCTGCGCCGCGAGTTGGGCGTACTGCTTCGTGATGTCCGCGCTGTTCAGCGTCGCAAGCTTGCCTTCATCCCATGTGACCTCGAGCACCTGCGCGCCTTTGGACGCCGCCCAGTAGTTGTCGGCGACGACGGCAACGCCGCTGCCGATCGCGACGACGTTGCGGACGCCGGGCACGGCCTTCGCCTTGTCGGCATTGAAGCTCGCGACCTTGCCGCCGAACACCGGGCACTTCACGATGCGCGCGATGAGCATCCCGGGACGCTGCACGTCGAGGCCGAATTCCGCTTTCCCGTTGACCTTCTCTGGAATGTCGAGCCGCGGGAGCGACTGGCCGATGATCTTGAAGTCCTTTGGAGCCTTGAGCGTCACGCCTTTCGGTACGGGGAGTGCGGCGGCCTTGTCGGCGAGCGCGCCGTACTTCACGCGCCGGTTCGTCGCCTTATGGACGACCTCGCCCTTTTCGGTCGTGAGGCTGTTTGCGGGAACGCTCCACGTCTGCGCGGCGGCGGCGACGAGCATCGCCCGCGCGGTCGCGCCCGATTCGCGCAGGATCTTCCACATGCCGCGGACGCTGTTGCTGCCGGCGGTGAGCTGTACGCCGCCGAAGTTCGGGTTGCCGAACCGCGGATCGGCCGGCGCCCACTCGGTCTTGATCCGGGCCCAATCCGCGTCGAGCTCCTCGGCCAGGAGCATCGGCATCGACGTCATCACGCCCTGACCCATTTCGAGCTGCGAGAGCACGATCGTCACGCTGTCGTCTGCGCCGATCTTGACCCAGACGTTCGGCTCGAAAAGACCGGCGGCTTCCGCCGTCGTGCGCGCGCCGTCCAGGTCCGGGAGATATCCGCCGACGATCAGTCCGCCACCGGCGGCGGCGGTGACCTTGAGGAACGTTCGTCTGTCGAGGGTTGACGGGGTTGCCATGTGACGCCTCGCCTTCATGCCTGCGCCGCGCGGTGAATCGCGCGGCGGATGCGTTGATACGTCCCGCAGCGGCAGATGTTGCCCGACATCGCGGCGTCGATGTCGGCGTCGGTCGGTTTCGGATTTTTCGCCAGCAGCGCGGCGGCGGACATCAGCTGGCCCGACTGGCAGTAGCCGCACTGCGGGACCTGCTCGGCAATCCACGCGACTTGCAGCGCGTGGCTCGTCGTCGGCGAAATGCCTTCAATCGTGGTTACCTTCTTGGCGCCGACGCTCGATACCGGTGTCATGCAGGAGCGTATCGGCTGGCCGTCGAGATGGACGGTGCAGGCGCCGCATTGCGCCAGGCCGCAGCCGAATTTCGTGCCCGTCAACCCGATGGTGTCGCGGATGGCCCACAGCAGCGGCATGTCCAAGGCGACGTCGACGTCGTATTGCTTTCCGTTCACTGTCAGGGAAACCATGTCGATCTCCTCTGTTGATCCCTGTCAAATCCGACGTAGTGCAGGCCTTTAGGCCTGCCCCGTGGTTGAGAATTTACCGCACTTGGGCTGTCGTAAGCTAGCGCGGTGTTTTCGTGGTTGCATTTGCGTCGTCAGCTACCATACGACCGTGAAACTGCGAGACCTTCCGCGCGCGCTCGGACTCAACCGGGCGCCGCGCGAGTACCCGCACGACGTACGGACCTTCGCGCTGCCGATTGACGGCGAGGTGCGGTTCGCGCGCTGGCTGCACCCGGCCGAGACGCCGAAGGTCATCACGCAAGAGAGCGTCGACGCCTTGCGGTCGTTCCTGCGTGAAGGCGACGTCGCCATCGACATCGGCGCCCACACTGGAGACTCGACCGTGCCGATGGCGCTCGCGGTCGGACCGCGTGGCTGCGTCTTCGCGCTCGAGCCGAACCCGTACGTGTTCAAGGTGCTGGCGGTCAACGCCGTGCTGAATCCGTCGAAGACCCGCATCGTGCCGCTGATGTTCGCGGCGATGCCCCGGGACGGCGAGTTCGAGTTCGAGTATTCGGATTCCGGCTACTGCAACGGCGGATTCCACGACGGGATCCATCGATGGAGGCATGGGCACTTTTCAAAGCTGCGCGTCGCCGGACGAAACCTGGCCGACTACTTGCGCGCGCACGCCGCCGGCGACGTGCCGCGCATCCGGTATATTAAGATCGATACGGAAGGATTCGACCGGGCGGTCGTGCGCTCGCTCGCCGACCTGATCGCTGCCGTCCGGCCGTTCATCAAGACCGAAATCTACAAACATCTTCCGCACGACGAGCGCACCGCCTACTACGACGACCTTCGTCGCCTCGCTTACCGGCTGTTCAAGTGCGAAGGCGAGCAGATGTACCGTGGTCGGGAGCTCGGACCGGGCGACTTCTCACGGTGGAAGCACTTCGATGTGTTCGCGGTTCCAGAGGATCTGATCAAATGATGCGCGGCGGGGAAGGTCACGAAGGGTGGCACATTTCGTCGCGCGTTTCGTGATCTTCGTGTCTCCGTGATCGGCAGTCGCTGGAAAGAGATCCGGAAGCCTCGACAGGAGAGCGATCCTAGAAAGACAACCGCAGCCCCAGATGCACGGCGCGCGGCGGCTGCACCGCCGAGGTCAGGCGGGACGCCGGACCGGTGACCGAGAATTCTTCCACTTCCTGCGCCCAGTTCAGGATGTTGTAGGCGTCGAACAACACCGCGAACTGATGTCCGGCATACGCGAAGCCCTTCTGCAGGCGGCCGTCGAGCGTTCCGGTGAACGTGAACCGCGTCGTTCCGTTTCTGGACGCGCGGATCCCCTCGGTGCCCTGATTGAGACCGCTGACAATCACGACCCGGGCGAAGTGCTGGCCGTCCTGATACCGCGCGGCGTATCCGAGCCGCACGTCCCACGGCAGCTTCAGCACGCCTGCCGTCTTGATCGTGTAGCCGCGTTCGGTGAACACGCGGCCCTGCGCGAACGTCCGCGCGTTGGGGTCGATGAACACCTCTCCGAGGACGTCGTGGTCATTTTCGAGCGGCCTGAACCCGACGTTCGCCGACAGCGCCTCGGATCGTCCCGCGGTCGCGCCCGCGATCATGAAAAAGCGCTCGAAGGTGGCCTGCATCGTGAACTCCACCCCCACAAACGTCGCCTCATCGTCCGGCGGGTTCGTCAGGAGGTACCGATCCTGACCGAACGTCGCGATCGGACGGTTGTAGACCGGCAGCAGCTGATTACTCACCGCGTCGGTGCCCGGATCGCGAATGAACGTCACCGCATATGCGGATTCGGGCACGGTCATGTCGAGGACACCAAGTAACTGTTTTTCGCGCCGCGCGAGCGCCGCAAGCCTGATGACGGTGCCGGCACGCGGCCGCGATTCGAAGCCCGCGATGAATTCGTCCATGTACGGCCGCCGCAGCTTGGAGTCGATCGCGGTGAACCGATCGTCGCCGCCGGTCCCCGGCCCCACGCGCGCGACGAGCGGGCCGTCGCGCCTGGATTGTGGCTCCATGCCGATCGCGTCCGATTGATACACCTTGGCGAACGGGGCGGCCGGATCGCCGTAGGCGAGGTCGTTGAGCGCCAGCCGATCGCCAAATCGCCCGAAGCCGGCGATGACCGCGATGTTCGCAAACGGGGTCAGCTCCCAACGAATGTTCCCGCGTGGAAACCAGTTCCGCCATCCGACGCTGCTCACGCTCCGATCCGCGGATCCGCCGATCGCTTCGAATCGAATCCCGGCTTCGAGCGTCAGGCGCGGATGGATCGGAAACGTATCCGCGGCGTAGATCGCGAGCGATGTGTCGTGCCATCGTGATTCGGCCGCCGGGCTCGCGTAGTCCCAGACACGGGCCGGGACGCCGTCGATCAGCTCACCGATTCGACCGCTAAACGTGGATCGCGCGGACGCGCTGGCACCCGTGACGACGATGCCGCCGCGCGCCGTGTGGCGGCGGGCGAACAACGTGAACGGCGCCGCTTGCATCCGCGCGCCAACCGACCACGTCCTATTCGCGCCGTTGGCCGGATTGAACAGCTCCGGGACCGGACCGTCGCGCAGCCGTTCAACGACAAGCGCCGGCGTGGGCTGGAGATCGTTGCTCTGACTGCGCCTGGCAACACTGCCGAAGATCGCCCACGATGCTTCAGATGCCAGCCGGCGTTCCCAGGTCGACTGCACGTGCACGCTGTTCGTCGTCTCGCTCGCGAGCGGCTGCGCGAACGCCACCCGGTTCACGTACGGGAAGCTGGCGTGCTCGATCCAGCCGATCGTGTGCAGCTCGTCACGGCCGTTCGGCGTGAACACCAGGTGCGCGAACGCGGACGCGATATTCGAGTCGAGACGTGTGAGGTCCTCACGCTCGAATCGCGTCGAACTGGTCCACCCGCCCGTGAGCACGAGACCGAGCTGATTGGGTACGAGCGGTCCGCTCAGCAATACGTGACCGTCGTTCCAGGAGTGCTGGCGTGCAATGGCCGGCGGATTCGTCGTCGCCTGTCGCGCGAGGAGCGATGGTCCGGATCCGAAAATCTCGAACGTACGAGTCCACGTGGCCGACGGCGCTCGAGGCACCAACGACACCGAGAGGCCCGGCGCGCTCACTTCAATCGGCATCAACCCGGTCGTGATATTTACGCGCTCCCATGCGTACACGCTCGGGAGCAGCAGGGGCGTTCCACTGCCGTCTGGACTCGTCACGTCGGCGTCGCCCACGCGGAAGAGCGTCTGGGTCCACGAGCTGCCGTGGCTGCCGACGCGCGCCGCTTCGCCGGTGAAGAGGCCGCCGGTGTCGATCCGATCGGAAATGACCTCGGCGGGAATGGTGTCGAAGACCGAATACAGGCTGCCGCCGGTGGGCAGATCGGCCAGAACCGACAGGGTGAACGTGGACCCGAGCGCCGGCCGTTCACTGGCCGTCTGCGCTGATGCCGGCGACGCCGACAGCATCAGAGCGGCCGCGATCCAAAGATAATATCTGAGCATGACGGAGTCCACTGAGTCCGACCTGTTCGCCGCGATCAAGGCTGGCGAGTTCGAACGCGTCAAAGCGCTGGTGTCGGCCGACCCGGCGCTCGTCAACGCGCGGAGCCGCACGGGTGAAGGCGCGATCCTAACCGCTGTCTACAACGGCCGAAAGGAAATTGTGAACCTGCTCGTCGCGCGCGGCGCGGCGCTCACGCTGTTCGAGGCGTGCGCGGCCGGTGAATTCGATCGAGTGGAGCGGCTGATCGCCGGCGGCGCGGCGCCCAACGCCTACAGCGACGATGGCTGGACGCCGCTTCATCTCGCCGCCTTTTTCGGCCATTCGAACATCGTCGAGCTGCTGCTCGCGCGCGCGGCCGACGTGGCCGCCCGATCGCGCAATGCGAACGGCAACACGCCGCTGCACGCGGCGCTGGCCGCGAACCAGAAGATGGCGGCCGGTCTGTTGATTGGCCGCGGCGCGGACGTCAACGCGGCGGACGCCGCCGGATGGCGGCCCCTGCATCTCGTGGCCGCCAACAACAACATCGAGGCGATGAAGACGCTGATCGCCCAGGGCGCCGAGGTCACCGCGACCAACGGCGAAGGCCTGACGCCGCTCGCGCTCGCCGAGCAACGCCATCACCGCGAGGCTGTTGCGCTCCTGCAACGGCACGGCGGAGTCTGAATCTGGTCATCTGGTTATCTGGTTATCTGGTTATCTGGTTATTTGGCGATGTGTTCATTCAATAACCAGATAACCAGATAACCAGATAACCAGATAACCAGATAACCAAATTCACCGTTTTTCGACAGTCACCATCTGAATGGTGATGGGCTTGAGCGGGCGATCGCCGGGCTTGCTCGTCGTCGTCCTGCCGATCTTCGTGACAACGTCCATGCCTTCGACGACCTCTCCGAAGATCGTGTGCTTGTTGTCGAGCCACTGCGTCGGCGCCAGCGTGACGAAGAACTGGCCGCCGTTGGTGTTGGGCCCGCGGTTCGCCATCGACAGCAGTCCCTCCTTGTCGTGACGAAGCTTCGGTGAAAACTCATCAGCGAAGGTGTAGCCCGGTCCGCCCGTTCCCTGGCCGAGCGGATCGCCGCCCTGGATCATGAATCCTTCGATGACGCGGTGAAATACCGTCCCGTCGAAGTACCGTGCGTTCGTCTTCTTGCCGGTGCGGGGATCGGTCCACTCTTTCGATCCGTCGGCCAGGCCAGTGAAGTTGGCCACCGTGTGTGGCGCCTCGTCCTGGAACAGGCGCGCGGTGAAGTTGCCTTCGCTCGTCGTGAAATGCGCGTACAACATTGGTATGCTCTCTAGCCGTGGTTGCACGGCCTGAAGTAACGAAGCGACACTCGTCGGTTTGCGGCGGAGCTTCGTTACTGAGATCATACTGGTATCAGCAATCTGACAAAAGGAGCGCGAGATGAGATGTCGTTTCGTCGTGACGATGATGGTGCTGGCGGCGGCGATGACGGGTACGAGTGCGGCCTCTGGGCAGACTGCGCGTAAGAGCCAGCCCGCAGGCGGGAGTCAAGCGACGCGCGCAAGCGTGAACCCCAACAAGGCCAAGCTGCTGACCCCGTCGCAGCTCAACGAGAAAGGGCCGGATGTATTCCAGGCCAAGTTCGACAGCAGTAAAGGCGTCTTCGTCATCGAGGTGCACCGCGACTGGGCGCCCATCGGCGCGGATCGCTTTTATAACCTCGTCAAGAACGGCTTCTTCGACGGGTGCCGGTTCTTTCGCGTCATCCCGGATTTCATGGTGCAGTTCGGCATCAACGGCGATCCCGCCGTAGACGCCGCCTGGGAGCGGGCCGACATCAAAGACGATCCGGTGAAGCAGAGCAACAAGCTCGGGTACATCTCGTATGGGAACACGGGGAGGCCCAACTCACGCGGGACGCAGGTGTTCATCAACTACAAGGACAACTCGTTTCTCGACACTCAACGGTTCTCGCCGTTCGGCCAGGTCCTCTCCGGCATGGACGTGGTCGTGAAGCTGAACAGCGAGTACGGGAGCAAGCCGCAGGAGGCGCAAGGCACCATCAAGACAGAGGGCAACAAGTTCCTGATCAGCAAATTCCCGAAGCTCGATTACATCAAGCGGGTCACTATCGAGAAGTGAGAGCTGCGAGCGTTCGCAGCGAAGGACCGTTCCGGGCGGTGGGTGTTGGTCGAGCTAGACAGAGGTTAGCGGCGACAACTGAACACCAACGAGGTAATGAAAATGACCAATGAATATACGGCTGTTGTAAAACAGGAAGGCGATTGGTGGGTGGGGTGGATTGAAGAACTTCCCGGGGTCAATTGCCAGGAAAGAACCTACGAAGAACTGAAAAGGACTTTGGAGGTCACGCTAAAGGAGGCGCTGGAGTTTAATCGCCAGGACGCGCGGGCGGCGGCTGGTGAGCGAATACAGGGAAGAAAAAATCGCAGTATGAAGAGGAACGAACTCCTCTAGCATCTGCGCAGCCAGGGTTGCGAGCTATTGAGGGAAGGCGCCAAACACTCGCAACGCCCTCTAAGTTCCAAGTTTCCCTAGATCCGGGTGCATCGTGCCCCACATCGTCGCGCGCTCGTAGGCGAGGGCGACCCGGAGAACCGTCGCCTCGTCGTACAAACGGCCGGTGATCATCAGCGCCTGCGGCAGGCCGTTGACGAATCCCGCCTTCAGGCAGAGCGCCGGATGACCGGTCAGATTCGCGATCGGCAGGCTGGCGCTCCCTCGCGCCGGCGAGAGAAACACATCGTAATTGGACATCAGTGCGTCCATCTTTCGATTGAGTAGCGTCCGGGCCCGCTGCGCGCGGATGTACTCGACCGCGGGAATGAACCGGGACGTGCGGAACGTGTTCGGCCACGCGCCGGGATCCTGCTCCGTCAGCCGATCGATCCCCTTGCTCCGCGTCAGATCGTCGAACGCCGCCGCCGCTTCGGCGCTGAGAATGAAATTGATTGCGTCAGTGGGGAAGTCGGGCAGTTCCATCGGCTCCGGCTTCGCTCCGCGCGCGCGCAGGACCTCGAGCGCCTCCTTCAGCAGCGTCGACGTCGCCGTGGGCCTCGTGAGGCTGGTTTCGAACTCCTTCGCCACGTAGCCGATGCGAAGCGAGGAGAGCGGGACGTCCGGATTCCACACGAACGGCGCATCGACGACCGTGTCGTCGCGGCCGTCAGCGCCATAAATGGCATTGAACACGAGCGCGCAATCCTCGACGCTCCGGCACATCGGCCCGATCTTGTCCATCGTCCAACTGAGCGCCATCGCGCCGTAGCGGCTGACACGCCCGTAGGTCGGCCGGAGACCGACGACGCCGCAGATGCTCGCGGGAGTGATGATGGAGCCACGCGTTTCGGTGCCGAGCGCGAAGGCGACCAGGCCGGCCGCAGTTGCGCAGGCTGGGCCCGCCGACGAGCCGCTCGACCCTGAGTCGGGTGCCCACGGATTGCGCGTGGTTCCACCGAACCACACCCCACCCTGCGCCAGCGATCCCATCGACAACTTCGCCACCAGCACGGCGCCGGCGTCGCGCAGGCGCTCCACCACGGTTGCGTCAACCTCCGGCACCTGGTTTTCGTACGGCTTCGCGCCCCACGTCGTTCTGATCCCCTTGGAGGCGAAGAGATCTTTCGCGCCCCATGGGATGCCGTGCAGCGGTCCGCGATAGCGGCCGGCTTTCAGCTCACGATCCGCCTTTGCGGCCTGCGCGAGCGCGAGATCGCCGGTCAACGTCACCACGCAGTGCAATTGATCGCCGTAGCGGGTGAGCCGCGCCAGATACATGTTCGTGAGGTTGGTCGACGTGATTCGACGGCTCTCGATGAGCGACGACAGCACGCTGACCGGCTCGAAGGCGAGCTTATCGAGGCGTGACGTCACTCGAACATTGGCGGTGCGCGCGATCGGCAGCTTCGCGTTGCGCGTCGCCCGTCCTGACGGCCGCTTGCCCGGCAGGTACGGCCGAAAGGTGATGGCCGGCTCGGTGTCGAGCGGGATGTCGAGCTGGCGCAGCGCCTGGTAGCTCTCGAGATTCCGAATGGCGCCGGGCAATGCCATCTCTTCTTCGGCGTCGGTGAACTGCAGTCCCGCGAGCTGTTCCGCGCATTTCACGGTGTTCCTATCCAGCTTCGCTGATGAAGCGTTCGCTTGCGGCGCGGCGGCGGCCGCGGTGACGGCTATGGTCCGGCTGAAGCCGGATGCCGCGTACGAACCGGCCACGTACGAAACGGCGGGAACGCACTGAATGAACCGGCGGCGGCTGGTGCGTGCGGCTGACATGACGGCTCCTTGCATCTGGTCATCTGATCATCTGGTTATCTGGTTATCTGGTTATCTGGTCATTTGATGTGCTCATTGGTTCAATTGAACAACAAATGACAAGATAACCAGATAAGCAAATAACCAGATAACCAGATGACCAGATAACCAGATGATGAGAGCCGTCGACGAGGCCCTGATGGCCTTGGTCAAGGGGCGGAACCGCGATCCGTTTGCGGTGCTGGGCCCCCATCCAGCGCCATCAGGCGAGGGCACTGTCATCCGCGCGTTCCAGCCGGCCGCCCGATCGATAGACGTGCGGCTGGCCGACGGTGAGCTGCGCAGGATGGCGCGTCGGAGTCCAGCGGGACTTCACGAGACGGTCGTGGCGGCCGACGTGTCGCACTATCGCCTGCGCGTCACCTACCCCGGCGATCACGTTCTGGAATTCGACGATCCGTACCGCTACGGCCGGGTGCTGACCGATTTCGATCTGCACCTGCTCGGTGAAGGCACGCACTACCGCGCGTTCGAGAAGCTCGGCGCGCACCGGATTCGGGTCGGATCGACGACCGGTGTGCACTTCGCGGTGTGGGCGCCGAATGCCGATCGCGTCAGCGTGATCGGCGACTTCAACGGATGGGACGGCCGTGTGAACGCGATGCGCCTGCTGTCGCCCAGCGGCGTGTGGGAGACCTTCATTCCCGACTTGCCCGACGGCGAGAAGTACAAGTTCGAGATCCGCACCGGCCAGGGCGCGCTGCTCGAGAAAAGCGATCCGTACGGCTTCGCGTTCGAGGCGCCGCCGCATTTCTCCGCGATCGTTCGCGACATCTCGGGCTACCGGTGGCGCGACGAGCGCTGGATGGCGGCGCGCAAGAGCCATCATGGGTGGCTCGACGAGCCGCTGACGATCTACGAAGTGCACCTCGGATCGTGGGCGCGCGTGCCGGAAGAAGGCAACCGCTTCCTGACGTATGGCGAGATGGCGCACCGGCTCGTGCCCTACGTGAAGGATCTCGGCTTCACGCACATCGAGCTGCTGCCGGTGATGGAGCATCCATTCTCGGGTTCGTGGGGTTATCAGGTGTTGGGGTTTTTCGCGCCGACCAGCCGGTTCGGTCCGCCGGAGGATTTCAAGCTCTTCGTCGACGCCTGTCATGAGGCCGGCCTGGGTGTCCTCCTCGACTGGGTTCCGGGACACTTTCCGAAAGACGACCACGGCCTGGCGCGCTTCGACGGCACGGCGCTGTACGAGCACGCCGATCCGCGGCAGGGCGAGCATCGCGACTGGGGCACGCTCATCTTCAACTACGGGCGCAACGAAGTCCGGAATTTTCTCCTGTCGAATGCGCTCTTCTGGCTCGAGGAATATCACATCGACGGCCTGCGGGTGGACGCGGTCGCGTCGATGCTGTATCTGGATTACTCGCGCAACGCCGGCGAATGGATCCCGAATCGGTTCGGCGGGCGTGAAAACCTCGAAGCGATCGGTTTTCTGCAGGAGCTGAACCGGCTCACGCACGGCCAGTTCGAGGGCACGATCACGGCCGCCGAGGAATCGACGGCGTGGCCCGGCGTCAGCCGGCCGGTGCACCTGGGCGGCCTCGGGTTCACCTACAAGTGGAACATGGGATGGATGCACGACGTCCTCGAGTACGTGCACACAGATCCGATCCATCGCCGGTGGGAGCACAACCTGGTAACGTTCTCGGCGCTCTACATGCACACCGAGAATTTCATCCTGCCGTTCTCGCATGACGAAGTCGTGCACGGCAAGGGCGCGATGCTCGACAAGATGCCGGGCGACGTGTGGCAGAAGCTCGCGACGCTGCGCACGCTCTACGGCTACATGTACGGCCATCCGGGCAAGAAGCTCTTGTTCATGGGCGGCGAGTTCGGGCAGTGGCGTGAGTGGAATCACGATCGGAGCCTCGACTGGCATCTGCTCGCCGATCCCGCGCACGGGGCGCTGCGGCGCTTCGTGCAGGATCTCAACTGGCACTATCGGGCGCAGCCCGCGCTCCACCAGGCCGACTTCCAGCCCGGCGGCTTTCGCTGGATCGACTGCAACGACAACGAGAACAGCGTTGTGTCCATCGTGCGCCACGCGCGCGATCGCGACGATTTCGTCGTGATGGTGTTCAACTTTACGCCCGTGGCGCGCGACGGCTACCGCATAGGCGTGCCGGCGGCCGGCTCGTATGCCGAGCTCCTCAACAGCGACAGCGCGCTCTACGGCGGCAGCAACGTCGGCAACGCCGGCGGCGTCCAGAGCGAACCGATCGCCGCGAACGGCTTCGACCAGTCGCTGCGGCTGACGGTCCCGCCGCTCGGCTGTCTGCTGCTGAAGCGACAGTAAACCAAACGAAACACCGCTCGAAATCGAGATAGCCGCGGTCCATGATGTAGAACGAAAGGGAAATGAGACTTGAGCGTGAGCGGTGATAAACGACGAGCCGTGAAAGCAACGCTGTCCGAACCCGAAATCGTGACGCGTAAAGGCAAGCCCGTCTCCGTCATCATTCCCATCAAGGACTACGAAGAACTTCTGGAGCGTGTGGAGGACTCGGATGATGTGGCTTGGCTCAAGCGCGCCCGCCGCAAGCCGCTCCACTACCGTCCGCTGGAGGAATACCTCGCCGAGCGCAAGCGCAAGTAACCATGTAACGCGTCCTGCTTGAACGCGACGCGGAAAAGGACCTCACCCGGCTCTCATCCGAGATTCACGACCGCATCATCGCAGCGATTCAAGCACTCGCGACGAATCCGCGAGAAGGGGAAAACGCTCGAGCAGGGCGGCGGCATGGTGCTCACGGCCGACATGTGGCTGGCGCCGAAGGTGGCCGGCACCAGTGAGATTGCCGACTTCTATCAACGCTACGCGCGCAAGCTCGAAGGACCGATGGTCGCGGGCGCCTCCGCGCAGGACATGGCGGCCGCGATGGCGCTCTACCCGATGATGAAGCAGGCGCTTGCCAGAATGAACACCGAGAACGTGAAGATGGACGGCACGCCAATCAGCTCGACGGTGACGATGGAAGCGGTGAAATCGGCGGAAGAGGCGGCGCAGGAGGCCAAACGCGCCGACGACGACAAGGCGAGCGCCGGCGGCGGCATTGGCGGCCTGCTCGGCGGATTGGCGAAGAAGGCCGCGCCGAAGAAAGACCAGAACGAGAACAAGACACGGACCATGTTCATGACCACGACGAACGAAGTGCTGAAGGTAACGACGGCCGTCAGCGCCGCCGACGTCGCGATTCCGGCGGGGTTCAAGGAGAACAGATAGGTGCGACGTCGACGACCGCCTGTTTGCCGGTCTTGTCCTTCGGATCGGGATCGTGAAGGCGCTGGCCGATGCGTATGCGGATCCCAATGACAAGATCGGAAAAGCGGCGGTCGTCGACATCGGTCCGGTGAAGAACCTCGCGCGCCCGGTGACGCTCGAGGAGATCAAGGCCGACCCGTCGTTCAAGGATTTTCCGCTCGTGCGGATCTCGCGGCTCGCCGTGATGCCGGTCAGCGAGGCGGAATGGGACGGGATCGAGGAGCGCCTGTCTCGAGCCCGACCCTCCGCCTGGCCGGCGGTGCCTATTGGCCGGGCCGGATCACTTGCGAGAAGCCGAGCGTGTTCAAGTCCCGAAACACCGGCGTGAGCGGCGGGAGCTTGGTCGGATCGAGAAAGTCCGCGTCGAACTGAAAATTCCGCGTGGGCGCCCCGTACACGGTGGCGCAGCATTTGTAGGTGCCGTTCGCCTGACGGTTGAAGTAGAAGGTCGCGATCGCCCCCGTGTAGTTGACCGCACCGCCCTGCTCGAGCATACGGAGAAAGTTGTGCGCGCCGCCGTCGGTGCCGAAGTCGGTTGCCGCCCATCCCCCGGCCGGTTGGGGAAACGATGGGCCCTTTCCGGCGATGATTGCGAGGCGGTAGAACGTATTCGCGGATCGATTCCGCCCGCCGAGGGCGTACGGAGACGTCAGGGAATTCACGTCGTTCCAGTTGTTCGACAGGAGTGTCACCGCGTCGGAGATCACCGACGTCGCGACGTGAGGGTTGCCGAATCCCGCCGCGACCGACGCGTTCCAGTCGCCGTGGATATACACCTGATTCTCGGAGACGACCGTCAGGCCGGGGGCGACGATGTTGCCCAGGCCTCCGTTCACCAGCTTGAGCGCGCGGCGAAACAGCAGCGCGCGGTTCGTCGCGGCCTGCGCCACGGACACCCCCGTCCACGGCCGGGCGTTCGCGTCCAGCGGTGCGACCGACCCGGCCGCCACGCTCTGCGCCACGCCGTTGAAGCTCGGAAACTGCCCGTAGGTGTCGAGGGCGGCGTTCCCGTTCACGTCCTCCCCGACGTCGAGTACCCCGTTGGGCGTTCCCGCCACCGACTCGGGATTGACGACGTCCTCCCACCCGTATTCGCCCGTTTCCGCTCCGGCGAGATCGCGATTCGACCGGCGATCCGAGAAGTAGACCGTATACCCGTTGTTGCTCACCGCGGTGTTCCCCGTCGCGCCGATCGCGCCCTGGAACCAGCGCGACAAGTTACGGACGTCGATCATGACGTACTGCATCACGCCGCCGAGCAGGAGGTTCGCGCCGGGCGCGGCATCGCGCACCAGGGCCTCGCGCGGGTCGAAGAGCATCTGCGGCCAGTAATCGCTCGCGTTCAGGCTGTTGGCGTAGTTGCAGGGACCGCCGCCGTTGTCGCGCAGGCGCTGGATCTTGATGATCGTGTCCGGCGTCGGATTGCCGCAGATCGTCCCCTTGAGATTCGACGAAGCGATCCCGAGCCGGAGGATCTCAATCGTGACGTCGTGCCAGGCGCCGCTGGAATCCTGGAGCTCTATTTTTAGGTACCCACCGATGGTCCCCGTGCCGGCGGGCGTCCGGTACCCGCTCGTCACGGTCGACCCATTCAGCGCCGCCGGCGTCCCGGAGCACCCGGTGAACTTCGTCGCCGTGTTGCCATTACAGGCGACCAGCGTCCCGTTCACCCAGATCGATCCCGGCGTCACGAAGTTCGCGGTCGAGTTCACGTTGATGTTATTGTCCCCGGCACCGGTGGCGCCGTTCAGGGTCGTCGATCCAATGCCGGCAGAGGTCGCGATCGGCGGCCGATTCGCGTTCACCGGCTCGTAGCCCGCCGGCGGCGCGGCGTTCCAGTTGCCGTCGAGCAGCACCGGCGCCGTCGCGGTCACGGTCGGAAGGTTCAGGATATCCGCCGCCGTGTCGGACAGCAGAATGCGAAGGCTCGCCTTGCTGAAATACCGCTCGCCGAAGAGCACGGTGTTCGTGACGTTCTCCGTGGGGCTGGCGGGACGCCGGACGATGTCCGGGTTCGAGCCACCGGCGGTTAGCAGCGGCAGGCTCAGCGATCGTGCGCCGGTGCGTCCGTTTCGGATGTAGCCGTTGTAGGTGCTCAGCGAGACGTTCGTCCACGTCGGATCGTTCAGACCGCTGCCCGGCATGTTCACGACGCTGCCTTCGGTCCGAAGGAGCGCGCGGTACGCGCCTGGCGCGGTCAGTACGTTCACCGTGCCCGCGTGCGCCGAGGGCGTGTCGATCGAGACCCCGTTCGAGAGCGCCTGGCGCACCACCTCGCCGACCGCGGTCACCTTGTCCGACAGCGTCAGCGTCGAGCCGGTCGCGAGAAAGAGATTGCCGTTGGTGTGCACGCGTCCGCCGAAGTTGAAGTTCGGGCCCGCAAAAAAGCTGAGATCGACGTCGGAGAACATGCCGAACTGGAAGACCGGAATCGCCACGGTCTCGAGCGTCCGCTGCAGGTGCACCTCGCCGCCCACAATCGTTCGCGCCGTGACGTCGATGGTGTACGGCGTCAGCAGGCCGACCAGCCCCTGGTACGGGCCGGACGCGATGTTGTGGCTGGTCGCCTGCGGATTGCCGCTGGCGTCCGCGGTGAAGTTGATCTTGTATCCAGACCCACCGTCGGCCGCCGTGAAGACGATGCCCGGCAGGCTCGGCGCCACGGCTGCGAGCGCGTTGATCTGGGCCCCTTTCGGCGCGTAGTTGGTCGCGAACAGGTTGCCGAGGTCAGCCGTCAGCTTCTCCAAGCCGGCGTGCGCGCCGTAGAACGCCTGGGTGCGATCTCGATCGATGCCCCGGAAGCGCTGGTCGCTCACGATCACCGCGGTGAAACCGACCAGGAGCGCGCTTACCAACATCACCATCAGCAGCGTCGTAATCAGCGCGATCCCTCGTTCCGATCGTGACCGCATGGCCGTCCCCCTCATTGATAGCGACTGATGTACGCCAGGCTTCGCACGCTCACAACCGTGTTGAGATGCGTTCGCAAGTAATCGCGCCGTTGCGACGACACCGTTTCGGATCTGACGCCGAGGTGGAGATTGACCTTCCGGATCTGGTTGGGCGTGTAGACGACGCCGTTCAGGGCGAACGGCACGACATGCTGCGCGACCGGGTTGATGACCCCGTCGACCAGATCGAAGGTCAGGTCGAGATCCTCGACGACCCCCGCAAGCGCCTGGCCCGCCGCGTAATTGATGCGGCGCGCGAGCCGCGGCCGTCCAGGCATCGTCACGTTGTCGACGTAGTAGGTGACCATCAGCACACGCTGCACCGTCGTCTGCGGGATCGGCGCCGTGACAATTTGCGAGATCGAACCTTGCGTCGCGGCCGGTTGGTTCAGGTTGAACCAGTCGTTGGCCGCGAAGGACACCACTGGCGACTCGGCGCTGGTGACCGTCTGCATCGCGTTGCCCAGCGCGTTGCTGAACATGATGAGGTCGCCAGCCCTGACCCCTGTCGCTGGATCGGAGATCCACGTCGTCGCTGCGCCGACGTCCACGCTCGAGCCGCCGCCGGCCAGCGTCGCCTGCCCCGCCACCGCAGGACTCGGGTTCAGCGTCAGCGCAGGCAGCGTCGGATCGGTCATCAACACCGTGATGATGTCGGTCGTCTGGCTGCCGATCGTCGGTCCCATGCCCGGTCCGGCAACGATGGCCGGCAGCGTGGTGAAGTTGAGGTTGTCGAACGTGTACGCCGTGCCGGAGGGACCTGGCCGGTTGATGGCGGTTGTTCCCGCACCGGACGGGATCGGCACGCCGCCGATCGGGATGCCGCGCCCGGCCTGCATGAGGTCACGGACCATCAGGTTGATCGCGGCGCGCAGATTCTGGTTGGAGTCGGCCACCAGGGACGCCGCTTCGTTGATGTCGAGCGCGTTCTTGAATGTCGTCATCGCGCCCGCGAGCACGATGAGCATGATCGTGGTGCTCACGAGCAGCTCTGTGAGCGTGAAACCTTCTTGGCGCATCAGGCGAAGCTCGAGATGTACGCGGTTAAGGTGTACGTCCGCTTGGCCGGGCCGACCTGATACGTGACGATGACCGTGATCGAGCGAAGGTTGGCTTCGATGTCGCGGATCTGGATCTCGCGCGTGAATCCAATCAGCTCGGCCGTCATGTCATCCGCGGTACCCAACTGCTGGTCGGGCCCGGGATACGCGACCGTCTCGACAGCGCCGTCGTCGGCCGTGTCGACGACGCCGTCCGGCCCGGGCACGCGTAGACTCTGCGGGCCGTCGAGGAAGATGCCGCCGTCGTTGCCGGATCCGCCCTGGACATTCCGGATCTGCGCCCACGTCAACGTGTGCGCGTCGCGCGCACTGAAGACGCTCTCGACGGCCTCAGTCGCTTTCTTGGTCGCCGTCAGGTCGCCGGGCGAGCTGACGATCTTCTGCATGCCCGCCGCGAGCAGGCCGGCCGCGCCGAGGAGCGCCACCGCGAGAATGCCCAAGGCGATCACGGTTTCGATCAGAGAGAAGCCGCGCTGACTCGACACGTCGCGGCATTCGAGGGTCATACCCGGACCCACCTGGAGCCGTCCCAGCGATACGCGGACACGCGGCCGGTCGCGCCGAGGATCGTGATGCTCCGCGCGGAGCGCGACACGCTTGGCAGCGCGAGAAAGATCGTCCCGTTGACCGGATTGCCGTTGCCGTCGATGAGCGTGCCTTCGCTGCTGAACATCAGGGTCGCCGCCGCGCCGAAGTCGACCGCCTGCAGGTTGCCGAAGGCATCGGGTGTGTCCGGCACGCCCGGCACGAGCGCGTAGCGGACGCCGCCCTCGAGGAAGATTCTGGAGAGCAGCGTCGTGCCGGCCGCCACCTCCTGCCGTATGACGTCGAGCTCGTTGGTGCCGACAAACTGCACCCGCATATTGCGCCGCTGAGAGATCGCCAGCTCGCGCGCGATATTGAGTTGCGCGGCGACCACACGCATGCCGCCGTCGCCCTTGAGCGACAGCTGCGCCTCGCCGATCTGTACGACGGCAATCGTGCTGACGATCCCGATGATGCCGATCGTCAACATCACATCAATCAGCGTGAACCCTTTGTCGTTTTGTTGGCGCCAGAGCGGCGCCGTCAGGGGGCGAGCGCGTCGAACGACCATGGAGAAACGCGAGGCTTGACCCCGCGCGTTTGAGCGCTGGCGCAGCAAGGTCCGAGCCAACGGCCGGGCCGGCTAGGTTGCTCACAGCGCTTCGGCATGCCTGCGCGACGCGATAGCGGCGCCGCGCGAGGTTGTTGCAGAAGGCGTCGTCCGATCACGAAAGCGTCATCCGTCACTCTTGGGCGCGACGTGAGTATCGGGAAGCGCGCACCGCCGGTCCACGGACTATCCTCACCGCGGATCGACCGTTGGGGTTGTGGACGATCGTCCGTTGACGACTCTCGTCGTTTCAGCTCTATGATTTGCTCGTGTCCAAAATCCCGCACCCGCTATTGAGATCGATCGGGCAGACCATCCGTGCGCTCCGCCGGCAGCGGGGTTTGACGCAGGAGGTACTGGCCGACCTTGCGCATATCGACCGCTCCTATATGTCGAGCATCGAGCGAGGCCTGCGAAACATTTCGGTCCTCAACGTGGCCCGGATCGCGTGGGCGCTGCAGGTTCCGCTCTGCCACGTCCTGAAGGGCCGCGGCGTCTCGGCGACAGACAACGACACGCGCGTGAGCCTCGCGCTCGACGAGTACGCCGTGGCCCTCGGCGCGCGTCAGCCCTCCGCGTTGGAAGGACTCGGCCGGCATACGCTCCGCGAAAAGGCCGTCAGGGAGTGGGAAGTGGGGTGTTCGCTGTCGCTGGGATGACGCGCGCTCAGGGCGCCGTGCCGCCTGGCGCAAGTCGCCACCGCGTGTCGAGAAGCGCCCAGAGATACTGATCCACCCATCGGTCGTCCCGCCAGAATGCTTCCTTCAACGTTCCCTCGCGGTGAGCGCCCAGCTTGCGAAGGGCGGCGTTGCCGCGGTCGTTGTCAATCGCGGCCCGCGCCTCGACACGGTGGATCTTGACGACGCGAAACGCGAAGTCCAGCAGGAGACCCGCCGCCTCGGTGAAGATGCCGGTTCCCCAGAGCGCTGGTGTGATCGTGAAGCCGAGCTCGCCCCGCAGGAACCCTGGCTGGAGCTGTCGGAGCTCGAAGACGCCCCGCGCATGATCCTCACCGCGGAGGACCACGCCGTAGCAGATGTACTTGCCGGTGGCGCGCTCGGCATGCGACCACTCGATGAAGCGTTCGAACGCGGCCACGCTCGGAGGCGGCGCCCACATGAAGCGCTTCACCTCGGGCGTCGTCAGCTCTCGATACAATGTGTCGGCGTCGGATGTACACAGCTCGCGCAGCGTCAGCCGTTCGCCTGCCAGATCCGGCAGGCCGCTTTGCCACTCCAACGATTTCGTCGTCGTTTCCTTGTGGGCCGAGATCGCCGCCTCTATGGATTGTCCCAGACCGAATTGCCCCACACGATCGTATCGAAGTTGTTCCCCCACACGATGGTATTGCCCCAGACGATCGTGTCGCCGATCTCGTTGCCCCAGACAATCGTGTTGCCCCACACGATCGTCTGCGCCCAGGCCGGCAACGCACCGTCCGCGGTGTTCCCCCACACGATCGTGTTGCCCCAGACGATGGTCTGACCCCATTCCCAGGTCTGACCGTCAATCGTCGTAACCGGCGCCGGCAAATTGGCGCCCGGCCAACTCGACGGCGCGGTCGACGGACTCACGGAGGCCGCGAGCGCCACCGCACCCGCCGCGTTCAGCTCGCCATGGCCCTGCGTCAGTAGGTCGCCGCTCGTTAACGGGAGCGCGCTGTACTCGAGGATGGCTCGTATCGTATCGGGCGGCGGCGTGCTCCCGAACGACCCGCGACTCGCTTCGATGACGAGCGCAACCACCGCGCTTGTCACGGCGGCGGCCATGCTCGTGCCGCTCATGCGGAACAATCGTGACGATCCACCCTTGGCGGTCACCTGGCGATCGGGGTGCTCCGTGTACAACGTGCTCGCGAGCGCCGCGTCCGACACCAGATTATGGCCCGGCGCGACCAGATCGGGCTTCACGAGCGCGTCGTACCACGTGGGACCGCGGGAGCTGTAGATCGCCACCGCATCGTCGAGCCGCGTCGCCGTGTTTCGGGTATCCACAGCGCCGACGGTGATCGCCGATGGCGCGTTCCCCGGGCTCAGAATGCCCGCGTAGCCGGGAGTCGCCGCGCCAAGACTTTGCCCGACATTCCCTGCCGCCACGACCACGACAATGCCCGCGCGTGTGGCGGCCTCGACCGCCTGGACCAGCGGATCGGTGCTGGCAGGCTCGAGAATCGGGTGCCCGAGCGACAGATTGATGACGTCGATGCCGAGCGACTGCCGGTTCGCGACGGCGAACTCCAGCGCGTCGATGACCGTGCTGGTTTGACCGAACCCGTGCGCGTCGAGCACTTTCAGGCTGATGATGCGTGCCTTCGGCGCCACACCGGAGTAGAGTGCGCCTCCGTTGCCCTGCGACAACGCGCCTTTACTCGCGATGAGCCCGCTCACATGCGTGCCATGGCCGAAATCGTCGTACGGATTCCCGCCGAGTCCACCGGTGAAATCGTAGAACGTGACGCCGGTGAAGTCTCCGTTCGTCGCGATTCCCGAATCGATGACCGCGACGCCGACGCCTTTTCCGGTGAGCCCGCGCGCCGGCAGCCCGAGCGTGGCAAGGAGCGCGTTCGATTCCGCGTTGCCGCCCGAACCGCTGGCCGTAGCGGCCATCGTTTTGTCGGTAACCACGGCCGCGTCGAGCGACACACTCAGGATCGCCGGATCGGCATCGAGGGTCTCCAGCTCCTCGACCGGCACGAGCGCGGTGACCGCGTCGATGAGCGTGTGCTGTTTGATCACGATGCGCTGGCGCTGCCGGAGACGATCGACGAGTCCCGACGCGAGGCCTGGCTGCGTCCGCGCAATGATGCGCACTGGACCGCTGATACCACTCTGCAGAACCGCGTCGCGCTTGGAATGTGCGTGCGGAGCACCGGCCGCAGTCGCCATTCCGAGCGCGGACGCAGCCAGGATCGTGAACCAAGTGTGAAGTCGCATGTTGCCGGGATCTTAGAGCGTCTTCGTGCCTGCGGGTCCACGGACTATAGTCAACATTTTCGGGTCGCTGTTTCAGATATCGGCGGCGAGAATTTGCCACAGGATCGGCTTTTCCCGGCGATAGCCGACAAAACGAGGGCCTCATGAGGCGTGCAGCGTTCGTCATCGCGGGCGCGTTGCTCGCAGCAACGGCCGTCTGCCCAGAACCAGGCGGGCGCGTCGGAGACGTGGACTCCGTCGCGGATGGCAGATGGCCAGCCGGATTTGCAGGGGACCTGGGTGAATTTTGACAGCACGCCGTTCGAAACACCGGGCGTTCAACTGCCCGCCGTGAATCCGGGCGTCAATCCGCCCGCGCACTGGGCCGACCACGACGGTCCGACGCCCGCTCGACGCGCATCGAGCAACGCGTGCGCCGGCACGCTCGCGAACGACTTGCCCATGCGGCCAAACAGGGCAAGAAAAATGGCCTGCTGACCGAGCAGGCCCTGATCGCAATCCGATTACAACGTTACCCAATTACCGGCAGTGGATCATCACTTTGGAGCCGTACCGATAGGCCGCCGCGCGACAGCCGCCGGGATCCCTCGTCGCTGCCAACCTGGTCGGCAGGCCGGACACCGTGTCCTACGCGTCGTACCATTCCGCGCTCGCGGCGGTCAAGGGGTTGTGCGAAGGACGGGTACCTGCGCGGGTTCGCGGCGGGGTTACGCACACGGTCACCGCACGCGTCGCCGTGACCGTCGCGTGAGACGCTGCGGCCACGGTGTCGTGTGGTCGCGACGGCCAGCCTCCAATCGAGTCGCCCGCGAGCTTGCTGGCATTCGGTCAGAGAATTCGATGAAGGATGTCTTCGACCGGCTCAGAAGAAGCGGTGTCATTGATCAAGTGCCAAATAGAAGCTAAAGGATGTTCATATCGGCCTCAAGGGGGCGTATGCCGAGGCCCGATGAACACCCAGAAGATCGGCTCCACGAGAAACGCGAGCAATTCGAGCACGACTGTCATTTTACTGCGGAACGCTTTGGGTTTGTGAACGCGCTAATCACCTTACCCAATTACCTGATTACGCAATTACCCGATGCGGGGTCTTTACCGAGGCCCGCCTTCGGCGCCCTGGGTGCCGGGAAGAGGACGCGCGCCGGCGTCGAGACCCTGCTGGACGCCCTTGCGCGGCCTGAAGATTCCTTTCTTCGCGTCCTCCTCGAGCGCTCTGTCTTCGGCGCGCTCGCCGCTGAGGACGTTCTTCAACATGTAGTTGCCCTCGTGACACTCGTAGGGCAACAACTGGAACCCGGGCGGCGAGATGAGCGGGATCGAGATCTTGAACGGTCTGGTGTACGTCTTCGGATCGTCGACGCCGATCTCATACTGCAGCACGTCGGCGTCGGTACGCGTGAAGCGCTCGACGATCTTCATGTCGGCGCTGTGCCGGAGCCCGTTCCCGTTGGCGCCCATGCTGGTCTGGTCGGTGAGATTGGTCGTCTCGACGACGAGCGTGTTGCCCTCAAAGTGGCCGCGCGAGTCACCGAGATACTGGCGGAGCTTCTGCCCGATGTGCGGGCGTCCGTCCAGCGGGATGATGCGCGTGTCGTGCACCATCTCGTAGCTGATCACGACCTGTGTGGGCGTCTGCAGAATCCGATTGCCGTTGCCGTAGACCACCGGCAGCACCGATCCGACGATGCCGCGCGTGATGCAGCGGTCGTACAACGTAAAGTCCTCGGGACCGTAGAAGGGCCCTTCGCCGAAGCTGCCGCGGTCTCGTGGGGCGGCGCGCTTCTGCGCCTCCGCCGTCAGCGGCGGGTAGCGTCCGTCCGCCGGGTCGACGATGAGCGACGTCTGGCGGAACGATTTCTTGAGCCACGCGCCGTCATTGCGGAACGCGCCCTCGGCGTTCTCCGCCGCCGTTCGCGTCTGTTCGTCGCGCTTGACCTTGGCGGCGAACTCCTCGTCGGACAACTCCGCCTTGCCGGCGAGAGTGGCCGGCCGCTCCGTCGGGATGCCGCGGACGCTGTCGCTCGTCCACACGCCTTCGATGTCCGGATCCCCCCAGGGGGTCTTCGGGGCCGTCCACGTCTTCTTAGCCGGCGGCTTCGTCGCGGACTGTGCCATGACCGAAGGCACGGCCAGCAACACGACCGCCACCACAGCTCCCGCAGCTCGCCATCGTGTGCTCATGTTCAAGTCTCCTCTCAGGTCTCCGCAGCATTATAGGTCCGGCTCATGAGCCTGCGTCGATTCGTTTGTCCTTTGTCTCCTTTGTAGTCGGCGTGGGTTTAAGATCGCCCTGTGACGCGTGTGCCGCTCAAGGTCTGGCTCGCCCTTGGTGGGCTATTGTTGGCGCTCCACGGCGTAGCTGGCCAGAGCCCCGAGGCGGACGTGGTGGGGCTGCGCATGATCGTCGTTGGATCTGAGGACGAGGCGCAGCGGATTCTGGACGAGCTAAAAGGCGGCGCGGATTTCGCGGCGCTCGCCATCGACAAGTCGATCGATCCGACCGCCCGCGACGGCGGCTACCTGGGGAAGCTGGACCCGGCGATCCTTCGTCAGGAGTTGAGAGACGCCGTGTCGCGCGTGACTCGCGGACAGTTGACCGGCGTCGTTCGCATTCCAACCGGGTACGCCATCGTGGAAGTCCTGCCCGACTTGCAGGCGACAGAAGCGCAGGACACGAATCCCACGCGCATTCTGGCTGCGACGGCCGTCGGGGCGGTGCGCGACAGCATGAACGTGAGCGGCCTCAGTGAAGCGGACGCGATATTCCTCGCGTTTCCGAAGTCGGCCGGGTGGAACGAGGATCTGCGGGAAATGTGCCGGGTCCGCACGCAATCGATCCCGGCCATTCTTCAACGGCTGGAACAGAATCCGGTGCCCGTCAGTCCGCCCGGCGCCGGTGAATCTCGCCTGGACGTCATGGAGGGCCAGTACGCGTGGGCGCAGATTCACGCCTACGTCGGAGACATGGACAAAGCGATTGCGCGGTGGCAGGTGGCGCACGAGATCGCTACGGAGGGGGTTCCCGGCGCGCTGGCGATGCTGGAAGAAACACTCGGTCTGGCCTTCCTGCACAAATCGGAAATGGACAACGGGGTGTATCGCAACCCCGGAGAGCTGTGCCTCTTTCCGCGCATCAACGCGCCGTATCGAGACACGGCCAGCTCCCGGAAGGCCGTCGATCATTTCCTGAAATATCTCGACGCCAAGCCCGACGATCTCGAAGTGAGATGGCAGCTCAATCTGGCCTTCATGACGTTGGGACAGTACCCGGGCGGCGTCCCGGCGAAATATCTGATTCCGCCTTCCGCGTTCGAGTCGAAGGAGAGCATCGGGCGTTTCGTGGACGTGGCGGGCGACGCCGGACTGAAGGTGTTTTCCATGGCCGGCGGTGCGGTGGTGGATCGTTTCGAGGGCCACGACCTGCTCGATGTGGTGACGTCGAGCATGGATGTCTGCGAGCCGGTGCACTACTTTCACAACAACGGAGACGGCACGTTCAACGAGCGCACCGCGCAGGCGGGCCTGTCGGATCAGTTGGGCGGCCTCAATCTCATCCAGGCCGACTACAACAACGACGGCTGCATGGACGTGCTGGTCTTGCGCGGCGGCTGGGAGTTTCCGATGCGCAAATCGCTGCTGCGGAACAACTGCAACGGGACGTTCACCGACGTGACCCGAGACAGCGGCATCGGGAGAACGGTGAGTCGCACACAGACCGCCGTGTGGGCCGACGTCGACAACGACGGCAACCTCGATCTGTTCGTCGGCAACGAGACGGGGCCCAGCCAGCTCTTTCGCAACAGAGGCGATGGCACGTTCGACGACATCTCGAAAGCGGCGGCCGTGGACCAGAGCGGATTCATCAAGGCGGTGGTGGCGGCCGATTACGACAACGACGGCTACGTGGACTTCTACCTGTCGGACTACAACGGCCACAACCTGCTGTATCACAACAATCACAACCGCACGTTCACGGAGGTCGGCAAGCAGGCCGGTGTCCAGGCGCCGTGGCGAAGCTTCGCCGCGTGGTTCTTCGATTACGACAACGACGGCTGGCCGGATCTCTTCGTCAACAGTTATTACCTCAGCATCGATGAAGTCGCCCGATCCTATCTGGGGCTGCCGAGAAACGCCGAGACGCTCAAGCTCTATCGAAACCTGAGGAACGGCACGTTTCGCGATGTGAGCGCCGAGGTCGGACTCGACAAAGTCTTCATGCCGATGGCGGCGAACTTCGGCGACGTGAACAACGACGGGTTTCTCGACATGTACCTGGGCATGGGCAGCCCGTCGTTCGCGTCCATGGCGCCCCATGAACTGTTCCTGAACAAAGAGGGGAAGTCGTTCGTCAGCATCACCGCCTCGTCCGGCACCGGCGAGCTGCACAAAGGGCACGGCATCGCCTTCGCCGATCTCGACCGCGACGGCGACGAGGACATCGTCGCCGAGGTCGGGGGCGCCGTGCCGGCGGACCGTCACGCCCTGCGGCTGTTCGAAAACCCCGGCAACCGCAACGACTGGATCAGCGTGCGCCTGGTGGGGGTCAAGACCAATCGGGGGGCGATCGGCGCGCGGATCAAGGTGACCGTGGAGAATGCGGGCGGCGATGGCGCTCGTGTGACGCGCTCGATCTATCGCACCGTCGGCAGCGGCGGATCGTTCGGAGCCAATCCGATGGAGCAGCACATCGGGCTCGGCCTGTCGGCCCGCATTCAAGACATCGAGATCTGGTGGCCGGCCAGCAACACCAGGCAGAACTTCTCCAGTCTGAGCCCGAACCAGTTCATCGAAATCAAGGAGCTGGCGACGGACTTTACAAAGCTCGATCGGAAGCCGTATCGATTAGGTGGACCAAATCGGGCAAGATAGTCGGGTAGGTCAGGTCGGGAGCGCCTGCGGCCATGCCGAAGATCGCGCCGGGGGTGGGGCCCCGGCGCCAGTGCAAGAAAAGAACGCCTGTGGCCCTGTGGTTTATGAAACGCGCGGCACTGCTGGTGACGTTCATGTCTCTCGTCTGCGGCCACGCTCGGGCGGACGAGCGGCACGCGATGACCGGCCTGGTGCTGAAAGTGGATCCGGCGGCCCGCACGATGGTGGTGTCGACCGACAAGGTGCCGGGCTTCATGGAGGCGATGGCCATGCCGTTTTCCGTCCTGCGGGCGGCGATGCTCGACGGCCTGAAGCCGGGGACCACGATCGCGTTCACGTTGGTGGTCGACAAGGACTCGTCCCGAGCCGAGAACATTCGCGTGCGCGGGTACGAGAACCTGGAGCAGAAGCCGCTGGAGCTCCGCCGCCTGCAGCTGCTGAACGGCCTCGTGGCGCCTGCGTCGCGCGCGAGTGTACTGACAGACGGGCAGCAGGTGCCGGAATTCGTCCTGATCGATCAGGACCGGCAGCGCCTCGCGTTTTCGAAACTGGCCGGCAAGGTGGTGGTCGTCACGTTCACCTATATCCGCTGTGCGAACCCGTCATATTGCTTCCGGCTGGCCAGCAATTTTTCCCGGCTCCAGAAGCGCTTCAAGGATCAGGTCGGCCGCGATGTAGTGCTGTTGACGATCGTCCTCGATCCCGAACACGACCAGAAAGGCGCGCTGTCCGAGTATGCGCGAACGTGGACGTCGGACTCGCGCGCCTGGCACTTCCTGACCGGCCCGCTGCCCGAGGTCAAGCGCGTGACGCACCTGTTCGGTGTCGACTTCTGGGCCGATGAAGGAGCGCTGCTCCACTCTTTCAACACCGCGGTCATCGATCGCCGGGGAAAGCTCGCTGCCAACCTGGAAGGCAATCAATTCACGCCGGAGCAGCTCGGGGATTTGGTGAAGACGGTACTGGACCGACGGTAGGGCCTGGGAGCTGGAGGCTAGAGGCTGGAAAACCCAGACCCCGGCCTCAAGCCTCTGCATGTTCAGCCTAGAAGTCCCATTGGACCGTGATTTTCGCGATGCGCGCCGTCATCACGGACGTCGGCGCGAGCCACGCGGTGGAACCGCTCGTCGCGTTCGGGTTGAACGTCTGGTTGTTGGTGATCGCCGAGTTACGGTTCAACGCGTTGTAGAGATCCAGCGCGATCAAGCCGCGGTTCCTGCCGAGCCGGAGATTCTTGCCGACGCGGAAGTTGAGCTCGTTTAACCGATCGCCCCACACCTCTCCCGGCTTCACGAGGTTGATCGTAACGTTCGTCGGATTCCCGGCCGCGGACCGTCCGATGAACTGCGCGATCTGCGCGCCCGTGTAGGCGTAGTTCGCCGCAAGCGGAATTCCGGGGCTGCTCGCCAGCGTGCCGCTGACCTGCACGTCCACCTTCGGGACGGTATATGTGCCAAGCGCCGTCATCCGGTTCGTGATTCCTGGCGCGTTTTCGCAGTACGGATTCAGCGGGTTGTAGGCGACACCGCCGGTGATCGGCGAGTTCGTCGCGTTGAGCTCCGGGAGCTTGGATCTGATGTCGCAGGAGTTGATCGCCTGCGAGCCGATGCTGCTGCCGGCCTGCAACTGCAAGCCGCCGCGAATTCGCGCGCTGACGCTCAGCTCCACGCCGTTGTACACCGACGAGACCTTGCCGTAATCCGATGCGAGATTCGTCAGGTTGTTCGTCCGGCCGAAGAACGTCGGGTTCACGTCGTAGAGCCCGGACACCGTGTAGCCGCCGCCGCCCGGCAGGTTGACGCATGCGGGACACGCCGCGCCGGACGGCGCGACGACGCTGAACTGCGTGAAGTCGGAGGGGCCCACAATCAGGTTGTCCGTGACGTAGAAGTTGGTGAGCCAGCGGCGGACGTAGCCCACCTCGACGGAAACGCGCGGCAGCACCTGCTGCTGCAGCGTGGCGCCGATCTGCCAGTCGCCTGGCCGGACGCCCCATCCCCCGAGGACGCGGGGATCGACGCTCGCGATGGCGGTGGGAGTGCCGAACGTCGTTGCGCTCAGCGCGCCGCAGAAATCGCCGCCCGAGGCGCGGTTGTCCTGCGCCGCCACGTTCGACAGGTTGCAGTCGGGCGAGAAGTTGCCGTTCGCGTCGGTCCACGTGCGATTGGCGTTGTTCGCCAGACGAACGCTCGGCACCAGCAGCGAGTACGCGCCGTTGTTGTTCACAGCGGCTTCGAGATACCGGCCCATGTTGAACTTGACGGCGGTCTTGCCCGTGCCGAAGACGTCGTACGCGATCCCGATCCGCGGCGTGATGTCGTTGTATCCCGTGACGCCCTGGCTCTCGGGGAACACGACCGCTTGCGACAGGAAGCGCGTCGGACCGATCTGCTGATCGGGGTAGAAGCTCAACGAGTGGTCGAAGCGGAGGGCGCCCTGCAGTGTCAGCCGATCGAGCGTGAAGCTGTCCTGCGCATAGACCGCGTTGTACTGGACCCGCGACTTGTACTGGTTCGGCGACAGGAATTCCGTGAGCTGATTCGGGACGCCGTTGTTGAACCGGTAGGTCACACTCGCCGGCCACATCGTGAATCGATCGTCGACGTGGTACGCGCCCTGGTACCCGACCTTCATACTGTTGGCGCCGGTGACGTACGACGCCGACGCGCGCCACGTGTGCGCGCCGATCCAGGCCGTGAGCCAGCTCGCCTGCCCGTGGTACGACAGGTTCGGGATGTTGCCGTTGGTCGGGCAGCCGGCCGTGCACTGCTCGGTGATATTGATCATGTCGCGGTTGTTGCCGTCGCGCTCTTTGCCGCCCCAGTCCGACAGGTACGTGCCGATGCCGCCCTCGAACAGCAGCCGGTTCGTCGCGGTCATCGTCCAGGTGGCCTGCTGCACGCGCTGGAATTCGCCGGCGCTGCAGGTCGAGGTTTCGGGTGAAGCCGTGGAGGATCCGGCGCCGCAGTTGTTGCCGCTCTTCTGCTCGTCCCAGAACAAATTGAACTTGTTGCGCTGGTTCGCCTGAACCGTCACCCGCGCCAGCGGCTGCACCGGCGTGTGCGATCGGCTCACCGCCGGCCGGCTCGTATCCGCTTCGTAGGTCCACTTGGTCGGGTCACCCGCGTTCTTGTTGTAGTACATCCCGACGACGTCGGTGTAGTTGCCGCGGTGGCGCAAGGTGGTGAAGTACCAGATCCGATCCTTCAGGAGCGGACCGCCGCTCGACCCGCTCACGTCCCAGAGCCGGTTGATGGCGCCAGGCGCGCGCAGGCCGGCGGCCTGCAGCTCGGGGGTGTAGTTGCTGCCCTGCAGCGTGTCGCCCGTGAACGAGGCGTAGGTGTAGAACTTGTAGCTGTTGCCGCCGGTGCGGGGCACGATGTTCATGGCCGGCCCGCCGACTTCGTTCTCGCCGAGGCCGCCCGAAGGCGCCATCGTGATCTCCGCCGCGTTCTGCACGTCGGCGGTGTAGCCGGAGACGCCGCCGCCGTTGACCGACGCGCCGGTGTTCAAGCCGTCGAGCTGCAGCCGGCCTTCGTTGCTGCGGCCTCCGCGGCCGCCGAACACGATCATGCCCGGCTGCAGTTGGACGTTCGCATTGCCGCCGCCGCTCTGCACCATCGAGGGAATCAGCGTCAGGATGGCGTTGCTGGCGCGCGCGGTCGGAATCGACGTGAGCAGCTCGCTCGAGAGCGTCTGCTGGCGCTTCGCGCTCTGGACGTCGACGACCGGCGTTTCGCCGATGACGGTAATCGTCTCCTCCAGCGAGCCGACCTTCAGCTCCGCGTTGACCGTGGTGACCAGGCCGCTGGGGACCTGCAGCCCTTCCTGCTTGACCGTGCCGAACCCGGTCAGCGTGAACGTGACCGTGTAGGTGCCGGGGCGCAGGCTGATGATCCGGTACTGGCCGGAGCCGTCGGTCACCGCGCTGCGAACTTTTTCAATCAGCTCCGGGCTGGACGCTTCCACCGTCACGCCCGGCAGGATCCCGCCGGAGGCGTCCTTCACGACGCCCGCGATCGTGGCTTGCCCCTCCTGGGCGCCTGCAACCGCTGGGAACAAGGCCAGCGCTGCCAGCGCTGTCACCGCCTTCAAAAACCGACGCATATCGTTGTCTCCCTAGTCCTTGGTAAACGTGGCGCGGACCTTGACTTTCTAAAAGTCCCACTGCACGGTAATCTTCGTCGTGCGCGCCGTCAGCACCGATGTTGGCACCAGCCAGGCCCCACTCGGGGTGAAGGACTGGTTGTACGTCAGAATCGCGTCGGAGTTCAGCGCGTTGAACAGGTCGGCCGAGATGACCGCCCGTTGACCTCCAAAGCGAAGGATCTTCCCGATGCGGAAGTCGAGCTGGTTGACCCGCTCGCCCCTGGCCTGGCTGGAGTCGAGCAGGTTGATCGTCAGGTTGGTGACGTTGCCCGAAGGCACTCGTCCGAGCGTTTGAGCCACCTGCGCCGCCGTCATCACGTAGTTCGCCGAGAGCGGGCCACCGGGGCTGCTCTGGAAGGCGGCGCTCAGCAGCACATCGATCCTCGGCACCGTGTACGAGCCGGCGGCCGTGCCGCGCGTCAGGATCCCAGGCGCGAAGTGGCAGTTGGGGTTCAACAGAGCGAAAGCCGGAATCTCGCTGCCGGTGGAAAATGGGCCGGTCTGTCCCGGCAGCTTCGCCCGGATCTCGCAGTAGTCGGTGACCCGCTGGCCGGTGTTGGTGCCCCCCTGAACCGTAAGCCCGTTCCGCAACCGGGCGTTCACGTTCACGTCAATGCCGTTGTAGATCTGGTACATGCTCCCGTAGTTCGGGGCATACGTCCGGTAGTTGTCGGTGACCCCGGCCTTGGCCTGCACGACGTCGTAGAGCCCGCTGATCACGTAGCCGCCGCCGTTGGGCAGCCGCGAATCCAGCGGCGCCGTGATGCTGAACGGCGTGTAATCGGCGACGCTCGTCGCGCGGTTTTCAGTGACCGTGAAGTTCTGCAGCCATCGGCGGGTGTAGCCGACCTCCAGCGAGACACGGGGGAGCACTTCCCGCTGCAGCGTGACGCCGACTTGCCAGTCGCCGGGACGGACGCCCCAGCCCTGCATGATGTTGGGGTCGTAGGCCAGCGTGGGGTTGCTGCGTCCGAAGGCCAACTGGTTGATCTGGCCGCAGAAGTCCACGGTGGTCGACTGTGCCAGCGGATTCTGGAGATCGCAGTCCGGAGTGAAATTGCCGTTCCGGTCGGTCCAGGTTCGGGTCACGCTGACGGGAACGCGAGACGCAGGCAGCAGCGCCGAGTAGTTGCCGTTGCCGTTGACCGCCGCCTCCAGATACCGGCCCATGTTGAACTTCAGGGCCGTTTTCCCGTTGCCGGAGATGTCGAAGACGGCGCCCACGCGCGGCGTGATGTCGTTGTATCCCACGACGCCCCGCGACTCGGGGAACGTGGTGACGGCCGGCAGGAACGTGACGCCGCCGATCGACTGTTCCGGGTACTCGCTCCACGGATGGTCGTAGCGGACCGCACCCTGAATGGTCAGCCGGTTGTGGGTCCACGAATCCTGCGCGTAGAACGCGTGGTACTTCACGCGTGAGAGCGTCCGGTAGTACCGGATGTTCTCTGTCAACTGGTTGGGCACGCCGTTCTGGAACCGGTAGGAAAGATCCTGGCCTCCGGGCGCGCGATTGTCCACGTGATACGCGCCGTTGTAGCCGAACTTCATGTTGTTGGCGCCGGTGACGTACGACGCCGCGGCGTTCCAGGTGTGCGCGCCGATCCAGTCCGCGTTCCAACTGTTCTGCCCGCGGTACACCAGATTGGCGATGCCACCGTTGTTGGCACAGCCGGTGGAGGCTGGGCACTGTTCGGTGACCTGAAGCAGGGCACGATTGTTTCCGGGAGTCTCGCGGGTGTTCCAGTTGGACAGGTAGGTGCCCACGCCGGCTTCGAGCAGCAGCTTGCTCGTCGTCGCCGACGTCCACTTGGCCTGCTGCACGCGTTGGAAGCCGTGATTCCAGCCGCCTACTTCGGGCGCGGTGGTCGAGTTGCCCTGGGCGATGCTGTCGCTGCTGATCTGCTCGTCCCAGAACAGGCTCAGCCGGTTGCGCTGCGAGACCTGGAAGGTGAGCCGCAGGTTCGGCTGCAGCGGGCCGTTGCTGTCGCTCTTGGCCGGGTCATTCACGTTGGCGACGTAGGTCCACTTGGTGACGTCTCCGGCGTTGAGGTTGTGGAACATGGAGATGTCGCTGCCGGTGCCGCGGTAATACAGCAGTCCGAAGAACCACAACTTGTCTTTGATGATCGGGCCGCCGCTCGACACGCTCGTGTCGTAGATGTAGTTGGTGTGGTTGGGGCGGCGCAGCCCGGCGTCAATCAGCCGCTGCGTGAAGTTGTCGCTCTGCATGCTGCCGTTGAGGCCAGTGAAGAAGAAATGCTGCTTGAATGTGTTGCCGCCGGTCTGCGGCACGATGTTCATGGCGGGCCCGCCGACTTCGTTCTCCCCAAGGCCGCCGGACGTGCTCATGGCGATTTCCGTCGCGTTCTCGATGTCCTGACGGTAGCCCGACACGCCGCCGCCGTTGAGCGACGCCCCCGTATTGAGCCCGTCCACCTGCACGCGGCCTTCGTTCCCGCGGCCGCCCTGGCCGCCGAACACGATCATACCGGGCTGGAGCTGGACGTTGGGGATGCCGCCGCCGCTCTGCACCATCGAGGGAATCAACAGCATGATGCTGGCGTACCCTTTCGCGGTCGGAAGCGCCTGCACCAGATCGTTGTCGATCGTCCGCTGGCGCTTCGCGCTCTGCACGTCCACGATCGGCGTTTCGCCGGTCACCGTGATCGTTTCCGCGATGGCGCCGACCTTCATCTCCACGCTCACGGTGGCGATGAAGTCGGATCCCAGCTCGACGTCTTCGTGTTTCACCGTGCTGAACCCGGTCAGCGAGAACGTAACTGTGTACTTGCCCACCCGCAGGTCGACGATGCGGTACTGGCCCGCATTGTCGGTCACCGTGGAGCGGACCTTTTCGATCAACGCCTCACTGGATGCTTCGACCGTGACGCCCGGCAACACCGCGCCGGACGAGTCTTTGACGACGCCGGTAATTGACGACGATTGTGCGAACGCCGCCGCTGGCAGCAGCACGAGCGACGCAAGCAGCGCCGCCTTTACAAATCCGCGCATAGCGTCACCTTCCTCTCCAAAGGTTTCCGCGGGTCGAGTTGCACTAATGTAAATCAGAAATTCACTGTCACGTTCAGCCGCACGAATCGTGGCCCGACGAT
>JAHFUI010000135.1 GCA_023265175.1 Acidobacteriota bacterium | reverse complement strand
AGATCTGCTGGACGCTCTCGCGCGCCGGCCTGGGTGCTTCCACGTGCATCTCGATGGGCGGCGACCCCATCGTCGGCATGCGCATGGCCGAAGTGCTGCAACTGTTCGACGCCGACCCGGAAACCGACGCCTGCGTGATCTTCGGCGAGCCCGGAGGCAGCCACGAAATCGAAGTGGCAGACGCGCTGCGGGCGGGCGAAATCTCCAAGCCCGTGGTGGCCCTGATCGCCGGACGGTTTCAGGAAGACTACCCGGCCGGCGTGAGCTTCGGCCACTTTGCGGCGATGATACGCGGCGAAGACGACACCGCCAGCGCGAAGCGCAGGATGCTCGCCTCGGCGGGCGCTCGGGTGGCCGGTTCCCTGGACGAGATTCCCGGCCTGCTTCGAGGCGGCTAGGAGGGGGTACGGGGGAACCTCGGTTCCCCCGTGCTTGACACACCGCAGCATTGCATGCCGCTCGCGTAGTTGACTTTGTTTTCAATCTTTTACTACGCTTGCCCAATATTCCTGTAACAATGGTTATAGGCATCAGGAGTTGGGGGGGACTCGTTGGCGGCGGAAAATTTTTTCCGATGCATCATCTACCTTGCGCTCGCGAGCGTCGGCGGACTGTCCGGGTGCGCAACCGACACGAGTCCTCCCGGCGCAATCCCCGCAGCGCCGTCGGCATATCGAAATGCGCCGACCCGGGAAAGTCTGCCCCGACCGAGTACCGATTGGTGGCGCGAGTTTTCCAGCGCGGAACTCGATCGACTGCAGGACACAGCGCTTGCGAACAATCGCGATCTGCGGGCGGCGATCGCGCGAATTGCGCAGGCGCAGGCGCAGGCAAGACTCGCTCAGGCGGCGCTGTTCCCGTCCGTCGAGGCGTTCGGGAAACGGCAATCCACCGCGCCGCTGGACGGACCCGGCACAGTCACCTCCGTGAAGGACTGGCGCTCCACGAACCTGTATCAGGCCGGGCTGAGGGCGAACTATGAGGTCGACCTCTGGGGCCGCTCGGGTGCTGCGGCGGATTCGGCGCTCGCTCTCGCGGTAGCGAGCATCCACCAGCGCGAGACGGTTGCGCTCACGCTCACTTCAGATCTCGCGTCGGCCTATTTGGAATATCTGTCGCTTGGAGATCGGATCGCGATCGCGGATCGCAACCTCAGGAACCGGCGCGAAGTGCTCGCGGCGATCGACAAGCGCATCGCCGGAGGGGAATCGGCCGTGGGGGACGCGATACAGCAGCGGGTGATTCTCGCGACAGCTGAATCCTCATCCGCCGCTCTCGTGCAGCGTCGAGAGCGCGCCTTCAACCGGGTTGCGTTGCTGACGGGCGCATCGCCGTCGGAGCTGAAACTCGAGCGGCACGACCTTTCAGGCATCGCAATTCCAGCGATCAACCCCGGGTTGCCGTCGGACTTGCTCTGCCGGCGACCGGACGTCCGGCGCGTCGAGGCGCAATTGGCATCCGCGCAGCTGGACACCCGTTCACTGCGCGCGAATCTTCTGCCGTCGTTTTCGCTGCTCGGCGAGATCGGCTACGGCAGCCGCAATCTGCTGGCGTTGTCGAACCCGGCGAGCCTGTTCTATCTTGCGGCGGGCTCGTTTGCACACACGGTATTTGACGGCAACCGCAAGCAAGCCCAGCTCGAGGCTGCGCAGGCGCGCCAACTCGAGTTGCTCGAACAGTACGCCGGCATTCTCCTTACTGCGCTGCGCGAGGTGGAAGACGCCCTCGCCGGAACCCGCCTGACGGAGGACCAGCATGCGGCGCTCGTCGAGGCGGCGGACGCATCACGAACGGCGTTCGAGATCAACCGGCGATCCTACGAAATCGGCGCTGCGGATCTTCTCGCACTGCTCGACGCCGAGCAGAAGATGTACGCGAACGAGGATGCTGCGGAAAGTGCCCGCTACGAGCGCCTGCGGGCCGCAATCGACCTGTACAAGTCGCTGGGCGGGGGAACGCGCAGCACCGATACTCCGGCGTGCGCAGGATGAACGCGGCAGCAGAAAAAGCCGGCGAAGTGCCGCGCAGCGGAATACCGAGCGGGGCCCTGCCCGAATCCGCGGACTTTCCGTGGATGGTGGTCGCCAGCGTCTCGATCAACTTCCTCGCGCTTGCGCTGCCGCTGCTGATGTTGCAGGTCTTCGACCGTATCCTCCCCTACCGCTCGCTCGATACGCTGACGCTGCTGGTTCTCGGCACGGCTGCGGCCATCACCGCAGAAGCCGCATTGCGATTCATGCGCTCCTCGGTAATGGTATGGGCGGCGGCACGTTTCGAGCATGGCGCGATGTGCGATGCCGTTTCGCGGCTGCTTGCGTCCCCCGAGGAGAGGCTCGAGCGCGGCGGCTATGCCGAGCGCTTCAAGGCGATCGGCGCGCTGAAGGAGTATTTCAGCGGTCAGACCTTCCTGCAGCTGCTCGACCTGCCGTTTACGCTGCTCTACCTCGGTCTGGTGGCGGCAATCGGAGGCTGGATGGTGCTTGTCCCGGTGGTAGGGGCCGCCGCCTTCTCCTGGCTGAGCATCCATTACGGAAAGAGCCACGGGGCGCTGTTCCGCGAGCGCAACATGGCCGACCGGCGCCGCAGCAATTTTCTGGTCGAAACGCTGGGCGGCATCCATACCGTCAAGGCGATGGCCATGGAAGCATTCATGCTGCGTCGCTACGAGCGATTGCAGGAAACCTGCTCGACGCTGACGCAGCGCCTCGCGTCCTCCAACGATATTGCGTCGGGCGTGGGCGGACTGTTTTCGCCGCTGATGACGGTGCTTGTCGTCGCGACGGGGGGATATCTCGTAGTCGCCGGGAGTCTGACGAACGGCGAACTTGCCGCGTGCATCATGCTCACGCTGCGCTCGCTCGGCCCGATGCAGAAAGCGGGCAGCATGTGGATCGGCTTTCAGCAGGTCCGCGCGCTTCGCGACGAGATCATGCCGCTGTTCCGCCACCCGACGCTCGCCGAGCGTTCGCGGTTGCGCCCGGCGGAGCAGGCGCTGGCCGTGCCGCGCATCGAGCTGCGTGGCGTGACCTACCGGATTCCAAAATCGGCCAACAACGTGCTCGATGGCGTGTCGCTGGTGATCGAACCCGGCGAAAGCGTCGTGGTCAAGGGCGCGAACGGCAGCGGGCGCTCGACGCTGCTGCAGATCATCGGCGGACTGACCCGGCCCGACGCGGGCGAGGTCCTTCTCGACGGGATGTCGCTGGCGCAGCTCGACCCGGCGTTCGTGCGCTCGAGCGTCGCGTTCGTGCCCGAGGACGCGCAGCTGTTCCAGGGAACCATCCTCGAGAACATTTCCGGGTTCGACCCGGGGAACGTCGATCGGGCGCTGCGCGTCGCGCTGGCGCTCGGCCTGGACAAGTTCGTTGCGCGGCTCCCGCGCGGGTGGGATTCGATGGTCGGAGAGGCGGCCGCAGACACAACGCCGGTCGGGCATCGGCAGAGAATCGCGATGGCGCGCGCGCTGGCGACGGGCGCGAAGGTGGTGCTGTTCGACGCAGCCAACGTATCGATGGACAGCGAGGGCGACGCGGCGCTGCGCACCTACCTGGAAGCGGCGAAGGGAGAGACCACGCTGGTCATGGTCACGCACCGGCCATCGCTGCAGAAGCTCGCCGACCGGGTACTGGTCATCGACGGCGGGCGCGTGGAGCCCGATTCCGGCGCGCGCGAGACCAGCGCCATCGCGGTTGCCGTGCCTGTACCCGCAGACAGTCCGGATCTGTCCGGCCTGGGGGAGGCGACGTTCGCTCATCCGGGGGCACCGCCCGAAGCGAGCGACGATGCGACGGTCTGGGAGCGCATCCGGCTTGCCGTCCTGCACAGCTTTGCCCAGCCCGGTGACCTCGCACATTGCATCGCCGAACTCCTCAAGGCCCTCGATTGGCGCGGCGATCCCAGAGACGTCGCCGAGTCGCTGCCATACTTCGAGGAGATCCTCGATGTCTCGGGCCTGCTCAATTGCATGGCGCGGCTTGGGTACCGCTCGGCATCGGCGGAGCTCGCGCTCCGCGAACTGGACGCGCGCCTGCTTCCGTGCCTGTTCCTGCCGCAGGGCAGCTCGGCGCTCGTGCTGCTGAAGCGCGACGGCCGCAAGTTCAGCGCGTTCGATTCGTCCACCGGATCGCTGTGCGAAATCAGCGATGCCGTGCTGCGTGGCAAGGCGTATTTCTTCTCGCAAGGGCAGGACGAGCCCGCCACGCCCACCGGCTGGGCATTTCGCGTGGTCGCGCGCATGCGCCCGCTGATCGCGCAAGTCATGCTCGCAGCGATCATCTATGGGCTGGTGCTTCTTCCGGTACCGCTGTTCGTCATGGCCGTATACGCCTACGTGATGCCGTCGGGATCGCTGATCAACCTCGCGTACTTCTCGGTCGGTACGATCATTGCGATCTGCATCGGCGGAATCTTCATCGCGCACCGGGCGCGCATTCTTTCCTACATCGCGGGGAGAATCGATTTCCTGTTCGGCACCGCGGTGTTCAAACAGATTCTCGCCCTGCCGCCGTCCATGAGCGAAGGCGCCGCCATCGGCGCGCAGATGGCGCGCCTGAGCAGTTTCGAGTCGATTCGCGACCTGTTCGCCGGCCCGATTGCGGCCACCCTCCTGGAGGCGCCGGCGCTGCTCGTGTTCGTGATTGCGCTGGGAATCATGAATCCCGCCGCGCTGCTGGTGGTGGCACTCACGGTTGTGTTCTACGCGGGCCTTTACGTCCTGCTGTCTCCCAGCGTTGACCGCAAGGTGGCGGACCTTGCCCGGCGCACATCGCGACGGCAGGAATTTCTGGTCGAAACGATCGGCAAGCTGCGCGCGATCCGGGAGTTCGGCGGGGAGCAGATCTGGCTGAACCGGTTCCGCGAGGTTTCCGCAGGAGCCAGCATGGCGGGCTACTCGGTCGGCACGGTCGCGGCGTCGCTTGCGTCCGGCGGGTACCTGGTCACGATGCTCGGCGCGCTCTGCGTAATCGTGGTAAGCATCGTGTTCGCCGCAGATGGCGTCTTCGGCATCGGCGTGGTGATCACCTCGACCATGCTCATCTGGCGCATCATCGGCCCGATCCAGACGGCGTTCGCGAATCTGACGCGCATCGACCGCGTGCGCAACGCGGCCGGGCAGATGGACCGCCTGATGTCATTGCGCGGCGAACGGCAGGCGGCGACGCCGACGGGAGGCTCGCGCCAGTTCCGCGGCCGGATCGAATTCGACCGTGTTTCATTCCGTTATTCGCTCGACACGGATCCGGCCCTGATCGGCGCTGCGTTCGACATCGAGCCGGGAAAGATGGTGGCGGTCACCGGACCCAACGGGGGCGGCAAGTCGACGCTGCTCAAGCTTCTTGCAGGGCTCTACCCGCCCCAGGCGGGAAGCGTGCGCATGGACGATATGGATCTGCGCCAGATCGATCCGGTCGCATTGCGGCGCGCGATCGGATACGTGCCGCAGGAATGCAGCCTGTTCCGCGGCACCATCGCGCAGAACCTGCGGCTGGTGCGTCCCTCGGCGACGGACCCGGAGTTGGCGCGCGCGCTTGCGCTCGCCGGCGCGTTGAACGACATCGCCCTGCTTCCCGAGGGTATCTATACGCGGCTCGGGGACGGAGCGACCGAGCGTTTCTCCGTGAGCCTGCGGCAGAAGCTTTCGCTTGCGCGCGCGTACCTCACGCACGCACCTCTGCTGCTGTTCGACGAACCGGCGAATACGCTCGATGCCGAAGGCGACCGCTGGTTCGTCGAAGCGTTGCGCAAGCTCAAGGGGCATTCGACGATCTTCCTGGTGACGCATCGCCCGAGCCACATCCGCCTTGCCGACGTGGCGATCGTGATTCAGGGCGGATACATCCGCCTGATGGGCCCGCCGGGCGACGCGCTCAAGCGTCTGGGCATGGCCGCGTGAACACCATCGAAGCGCGCGACACCGGAGGCGATCAGAAGGGAAAGATCGTCCTCGGCAGCCGCACCCACCGGCACCTCGCGCAATCCGTGCTGCTCGACGAGGCGGTGGCACCGAGGCACATCCGCCTCACCATCGCATTGCTGAGCGCGGCACTGGTGACGTTCTTCGCGTGGGCCTACGTCGCGAAGCTCGACGAGGTCGCAACCGCCCCCGGCCAGATCGTGCCGAGCGGCGCCGTGCAGGTCGTGCAGCATCTCGACGGCGGCACCATCGCGCGCATCGAGGTGAGCGAAGGCGAACGGGTGCGCAAAGGCCAGCGCCTGATTGCGCTCGATCGCGTCGAGACCGAGGCCGAGCTGCGCGTTACGGAATCGCGTTATTGGGGACTCGTGGCACGCGTCGCAAGACTGAAGGCGCAGGCCGACGAGCGCTGGGACGCCCCGGTGTTCGAGGACATTCCGGAACACTACGCGGAGCTTGCGCGCGATCAATCCGAAATTCTGGCCACCCATCGCGGAGCGACGCAAAACCAGGAGAAGGTCGTGCGCGCCCAGATCGAGCAGCTCGAGGCCGAGGCGGGACGCATCCAGGGACAGATTGCCACCGGAGAAAACGAGGTAAAGATTCTGCGTGAAGTAGCCAACATCCGCAGCGAACTGGAAAAGGACAAGCTCGTGACCAAGGTGCTCACCCTCGAGACCCAGCGCACGCTCGTGGTTCAGGCGGGTGAACTCGAACGGCTGCGCGCCCAGCGCAAGGGACTGCAGGCGAGTATCGCCGAGGCGCGCGCGCGGCTGAAGGTCGTCGGTTCGGACCGGCGCCAGCTGGCGCACGACGAGATGGGCGTCGCGAGCGCGGAGCTGGGGCAGGTGACCGAACTGCTGGTGAAGCTGAGAAAACGCCAGGCGCGCCTCGATATCGATTCCCCGGTCAACGGCATCGTGCAGGACCTGAAGTTCCGGACGGTGGGCGGAGTGATTCCACCCGGTGCGGTGGTGACGAACGTCGTGCCGCTGGACGATGTCGTTCAGGCGGAGGTGCGCATCTCCACTACCGACGTCGGCCATGTCCGCGTCGGCCAGAGCGTGCGGGTCAAGGTGCTCACCTACGACTTCCTGCGCTACGGCATCGTGGAAGGAAGCGTCGCATCGGTTTCCGGCACCAGTTTCTTGGACGAAAAGAACGGGGCATTCTTCAAGGGTATCGTGCGGCTTTCGCGCAGCCACCTCGGTGCGGGCCCGAACGATAATCCCGTGCTGCCCGGCATGACGGTAGTCAGCGACATCGTGACCGATCGCAAAACCGTGCTGCAATACCTCGCACGACCCGTAGTGGTCGCATTCCGCCAGGGCCTGCGGGAGCGGTGACATGCTGCGCGCCGCCCCGATGATCCCCGACCCCTCGGGCGACAAACTGCCCGCCGAAACCGCGGCGGCCGGATCGCTGTCGGCCCGCCAACGCGAAATCCTCGCCCTCTTGACGCAGGGAAAAAGCAACAAGGAGATCGGACAACTGCTTGGCCTCACCACCGGAACCGTGAAACAGCACATCTATGCGCTGTTTCGCAAGCTCGGCGTGAGAAATCGGACGATGGCAGCGGTGCGCGGTGCACAAGCGACGAAATCCGCGTTGCCGTCCGGCGAGGCGCGGGAGCCGCAGAACGCGGAAATCACGACGCGGTCGTCGCCACCGACCGCCCGGGAGACTCATTACACGCGCCGTCTCGTCACTGCGGTCGCGATCGAACGCCGCGTGCGTGACGACGGCGCACCGGACAACGCGATCGAAATGGAATCTCACGCGGCCCGATTGCGGGAACGCGCAAGGCAAATCGCGTTCGATTTCGATGCCCGGTTCGAGCCGCTTCCGGACGGGGGGGCCGCAGTCTGGTTCGGTCAGCCTGTCGCACACGGCGACGAGGCCACGCGCGCGGTGGCATTTGTTCGCGCGTTGATCTCGGAGAATCGCAGCGATGCGGGCGCCGGCTGTTCGATCGGCATCGGGACGGTACCGGAGGTCGTGGACCAGAGTGAACGCTCCAGCCTGGCGTTCCGCGCGTTCAGGGTGGCCATGCTGCTCTCTACGTTCGCCGAACCGGGCGTGCCGCTTGCATGCGCGCTGACCGCGGAACTCGCCGGAGAACGCACCGAATCCGGTGGCCCCGGCGCCACGGTGCACGGCGACCTCCCGGTAGCCGCACGCACGATAGGCCCGGAACCCGCGCCGTCGCCAGCGGTCGCGAGGCACTGGGGCGGTCTGCCGTTCGTCGCCGAACTCGAAATGTCTGCACGCCGCGGCCGCTGCAACTGGGTTGCAGTGGAATCATGGCCGCCGGAGGACGCGACGCGCCTGATCCAGGCCATCGGCGAATCTCTCGCCGCGAAAGGACTGCCCGCCTACCGTCTCTGGATGCCGTCATCCGCGTCCGGCGGAAACGTTGCCGAACGGCTCGGCGGCCAGCTGCGCGAGGAGTTCCTCGGCCATGGCAGGAACTTCCAGTTCCGTGGCCTCCACGACGGATTGCCAGAACTCGGTTCGCTCGGGCCGGCAGTGCTGCTGGCCTACGGAATCGACGCGTTTCCGACCCTCGTTTCGGTACTCGGCGCCGCAACCCTCGCCCAGCTCCGTACCACGCCGATCGTCATCGTCGCGGGTGCGATGCATCGCGCGGGAGCGCCACAGACCGCGGTGCGACTCGTTGGATCCCATCCGACGGGCTCGCCGTTCGTGCGCGTGCTTCGCATGACGGTTCCTGCCCCGGTTGCGCGGCCGCCACATGGAATCCGGCCCGGCGTCCAGGCGGTGCTTGACCGTGTTTCGCCGTTCGCCAGGGCGGTGGCTCGCGCCGCGGCAGAACTTCGCCCGACTGCCATCGGACCGATCGCGCTGACGCTCGGCGTCTCCAGCGATATCGTCGCCGCAGGATGTCGTGAATTGCAGGACGCGGGAATCATCACCATGAGCGACCAAACGCTGCAGTTTCGCGACTCCGCGACCGCGGACGCAATCCGCGCATCGCTGGTCGCGCGAATCAAGTAGCCGGTGGGCGCTGCGGCGACGCAACCGCATCCGCCGGTCGCGACGCCGGGGCGGGGACAATTCGCAGCACCCCGGAGGGAACGTCCGCTCGCAGCGAATGCAGTGCGGACGTGACCTGCGATGCCGTGGGCCGAACGGCCGGGTCTCTGGCCAGGCACGCCCTGACCGTGTCCGCGAGCACTGAGGGCACCGGCCGCGAAATCGCCGCCGGTTGGCCGATCAACTGCGGATAGCGGATCGCCAGCTCGTCGCCTGCATTGCCGGATCCTTTCGGAAACGGAAGCCGGCCCGCAATCGCTTCGTAGAGCGTTACGCCCAGTCCCCAGATATCGGCCGCGCTGCCGATGGCTCCGCGTTCACCGGGCGCGCACTGCTCGGGCGCCATGTAGTTCGCGGTACCGATCGGTCTTGTGATCCGGCGCGCGCTCTCCGCCCTGCGCGAAACACTGAAGTCGATCAGCCGCGGGCTTGCGCCGGTGATGATGTTGCTCGGCTTGACGTCCAGATGGACGACCCCCGCACCGGCGAGGTAGTGCAATGCTCCGCAAAGCTTGACCGCCAGGGCGACGACCTTGTCGGCCGATAACGGCCCGAGCCTGCGCATCCGCTGTCGCAAGGTCAGGCCGGGGCAATGCTCGAAGACGGCGTGCGGACGCTTGCCCTCGAGCACGACGCCGAAGCCGCGCACGATTGCGGGGTGGGCGAGCGCGCCGACGATCGCCGCCTCGCGTTGAAGTTCCCGCAGCGCGCTGCCGTCCTGTACTCGATCCGGACGGAGCAGCTTGCAGATCACCACGCAATGCAGGCGCTCGTCCCACGCCAGATAAGCTTCACAGGACTGTCCACCGCCAAGCGGGGTTCGCGCCCAGAGCCCGGGCCCGATTTCCTCGCCCGGGGCCAGGTTCCAACTCGCCTTATCGCTCATTCCGCGGAACGTACCGAAAGCGCACCCGTACCGCTACCGCAGCGTCCGTATCCCCCGGTCTGCGCGCATGCCCGATCAATGACCCGGCTCGCCCCATTCGATCTTGTCCACGCCCTGGAAGGACTCGAGATGCGCGCCGTCATGCGTGGCGATCTGGACATCCGCGTCGTTCAGCGTGTTCGGGAGATGCTTCGGATCCACCGCCTCGCCGTCGACCATCAGAGTCCAGTCGCCGGAGACCAGATGACTGTGCGCTTCGGGGCTGAGTTCCAGCGTTTGCACCCAGCTCTTGCCCGACTTGTCTTCAAGGAGCGATCCCCAGTCGATATCGATCTCGGAGCTTCCCTGCCCGCTCGATCCGGTATCCCCGCCGTCGTTGCCGGCTTGGCCATTCGACTCCGAACCCGGATTTGGATCGTCCTGATTGCCAAGCGCGCTCTCATCTTCGTCCACGCCGTCCTTGTAATCATTCGGACCGCCCGACCCCTGCCCCGGGTTACCGTCGTCCTCGCCGTCCAGATTGTTGCCATGGCCCTGATTTTCGTGTTCACCAGCGCCCGGGTGGCTGTCGCCTTCGCCCCCGTCTCCACTGCCGCCACCTGAATGTCCGCCAGTGTCCCCACCATCACCGCCATGGTCGCCTCCGCCAGCTGCGTGTCCGTCATCACCGCCGTGATCGCCCCCGCCACCTGCGTGTCCGCCAGTACCGTCGCCGCCGCCACCGGTATCACCATCATGACTATCGTTGTCGATAATCTGAGTCGCTGCCGTATCCCGCGTGTCGAGTGACTCGAAATTGCCCCCCGTTGCGTGTTGAATCGAAACCGACAGCGTTTCGTTGTTTTGGACCACGTTGTCGTCGGGGCGAACCGCGTAGGGGTCGCTGTCGGCCGCACTCGCCCCCACCGGGATCGTCACCACCACCCCGTTCGAGAGCGTCAGCTCGAGCGGCGTGCCGTGCACCGGGTTGTTCACGCTCGCCGTGTACACGATCGAGCCGCCTTCGGTCACCTGCTCCGTCGCCGTCAGCGTCACCACCGTCACGTCGGCATCGTCCACGATCGTCGTACTGGCCGTGTCGGTCGTGTTGAGCGCCTCGAAGTTCCCCCCGTGCGTGTTCTGGATCGACACGTTCAGTGTCTCGTTCCCCTCCACATACGCATCGTCGGCGCGGACCGCGTAGGGCTCACTGTTGGCAGAACTCGCCCCCACCGGGATCGTCACCACCACCGCGTTCGAGAGCGTCAGCTCCAGCGGCGTGCCGTGCACCGCGTTGTTCACGCTCGCCGTGTACACCACCGAACCGCCTTCGGTCACCTGCTCGGTGGCCGTCAGCGTCACCACCGTCACGTCGGCATCGTCCGTGATCGTCGTGCTCGCCGTGTCGGTCGTGTCGAGCGCCTCGAAGTTCCCCCCCGTCGTGTGTTGAATCGAGACGTTCAGCGTATCGTTGCCTTCCACGTACGCATCGTCGGCCCGCACCGCGTACGGCGCGCTGTTGGCCGAACTCGCCCCCATCGGGATCGTCACCACCACCCCGTTCGAGAGCGTCAGCTCGAGCGGGCTCCCAAGCACCGGGTTGTTCACGCTCGCCGTGTACACGATTGAACCGCCTTCGGTCACGCTTGGCGTGGCCGTCAACGTCACTACCGTCGCGTCCGCGTCGTCCGTAACCATCGTGCTCGCGGTGTCCCTCGTGTCGAGTGCCTCGAAGTTTCCGCCGTGAACACTTCGAATTGAAGCATTCACCGGTTCGTTCCCCTCCGCATAGACATCATCGTGCCGAACCAGACGCGGAGCACTGTCGGCCGAACTCGCTCCCACCGGGATCGTGATCACCATCCCGTTCGAAAGCGTCAGCTCGAGTGGTGTGCCGTGCACCGGGTTGTTCACGCTCGCCGTGTAAACGACCGAGCCGCCTTCGGTCACTTGTTCCGGCGCTGTCAGCGTTACCACCGTCACGTCGGCATCGTCCACGATCGTCGTACTGGCCGTGTCGGTCGTGTCCAGCGCCTCGAAGTTCCCCCCGTGCGTGTTCTGGATCGACACGTTCAGCGTCTCGTTCCCCTCCACATACGCATCGTCGGCACGCACCGCGTACGGCGCGCTGTTGGCAGAACTCGCCCCCACCGGGATCGTCACCACCACCCCGTTCGAGAGCGTCAGCTCCAGCGGCGTGCCCGTCACCGCGTTGTTCACGCTCGCCGTGTACACCACTGAACCGCCTTCAGTCACCTGCTCCGTGGCCGTCAACGTCACCACCGTCGCGTCGGCATCGTCGGTGATCGCCGTCGACACCACCGTCGCGTCATAGCCCAGGTTCTCGAACGCCCCCGCCTGCCCCGCATGGCTTTCGCTCACCCCGGTGATGTGGTTCGCTATCGCGTCGGTCTCGCGCACCACATCGTCGCGGTTCACCGCCACCGGCGCGGACGCCCCGCTGCTCGCGTTCGCCCCGATCGTGATCGTCTCGCCATTGGCCAGACTCACCGTGATCGCGTTCGCCGTCGTCACCGCGTGGCCCTGCCCATCCACCAGCTGCGCCGTGTACACGATCGAGCCACCGTCCTCGCCCGTGCTCGCCGTCGCCGTGAGCTTCACCGTCACCGCGTCGGCATCGTCGGTGATCGCCGTCGACACCACCGTCGCGTCATAGCCCAGGTTCTCGAACGCCCCCGCCTGCCCCGCATGGCTTTCGCTCACCCCGGTGATGTGGTTCGCGATCGCGTCGGTCTCGCGCACCACATCGTCGCGGTTCACCGCCACCGGCGCGGACGCCCCGCTGCTCGCGTTCGCCCCGATCGTGATCGTCTCGCCATTGGCCAGACTCACCGTGATCGCG
>JAHFUI010000283.1 GCA_023265175.1 Acidobacteriota bacterium | reverse complement strand
CCCGTGCACTGGTACGAACATTACGATGCGAAGAACAGCCGCCCCTGGCTCGTCGTCGATCCGGCGGACGGCAGGATTCCGCCGACCACGCCGGAGGCGCAGAAGCGCGCGGCCGACCGCGCGGCGGCGAGAGCCGGCCGCGGTCCTGCTGATTCATATGAGGATCGCAGTCTCTACGACCAGTGCATCACGCGCGGCCTTCCCGGCTCGATGATGCCGGCCATCTACGGCAACTCGTACCAGCTGCATCAGGGCCCTGGCTTCGTGTCGATCCGCTACGAGATGATTCACGAGACGCGCGTGATCCCGCTCGATGACCGTCCCCACGTCGGATCGAAGATCCGTACCTACATGGGCGACGCCCGGGGACATTGGGAAGGCAACACGCTGGTCGTCGAGACGACCAATTTCCGCAATCCGGACCGCGGCGCGAGCGAGAAGCTGAAGCTCATCGAACATTTCAAGCCGGTGGCGGCGAACAAGGTCGAGTGGTCGGTGACCTACGACGATGCGTCGACATGGGCGAGACCGTGGACCTTCGTGATGGTCCTGACGAAGGATCCGATGCAGCCGCCCTTCGAGTACGCCTGTCACGAAGGCAATTACGGATTGCGGAACATCCTCAGCGCGGCGCGTTCCGAGGAGAAACGCTGAGACTTGTACAACGCGCTGAACTCGAGCGCCGTCCAGAGCTACATACAGACCTTCGGCCCGGCGTACCTGGCGCCGACAATGGTGTTGCCCGCGCGGCTCGCGAAAATCAGCGCGCAAATCGACTTCTGACGTTGAATCAGCCGGCGTGTTTTGCAACAATTCATCAGAGCGGGTAACGAAGCTTCGCCTCGCCAAGCGATGGGTCCGGGGGGTCCGTCGGCGAATCTTCGTTACTGGTCATTGGTCATCGACAGCGCAGCGGCTGTCGTAGGTGCGAGACCGAGGAGGGCGAGATGAGCGCACGACGGGATTCACTGGGCGTGCTGGCAATCGGCATCGCCTTCGCGATGGTCGTACCCGCGGCCGGTCAAACGCAACCAGCCGCAAAGGCTCCGGCGAAGGCGGCGAAGACCTACACGCCGCCGAAGACCGCGTGGGGCGATCCTGAGCTGCAGGGCAATTTCACAAACAAAGACGAAAGCGGCATCCCGTTCGAACGCCCGAACGAGTTCGAGGGCAAGAAAATCGACGACGTGGCTGATGCCGAACTGGCCGAACTGATTAAAGAGCGTGCGTCACAGGCGGCGCAGCGCGCCCCGGGAATCGGCGGCGCGGAAACCGGCGCCGGTCCGATCCACTGGTACGAAAACTACAACGCGAAGAACAGCCGCCCGTGGCTCGTGATCGATCCGGCGGACGGAAAAATTCCGCCGATGACGCCGGAAGCCCAGGCGCGCATCGCGGCGATGCCGCCGGCGCGCAGCAGCTTCACCAACGGCCCGTGGAGCGGTCCTGAGGATTTCGGCCTCTACGAGCGCTGCATCACGCGGGGCATTCCCGGGTCGATGATGCCGGCCATCTATGGCAATTCGTATCAGATCGTCCAGGCCCCGGGCTACGTGGCGATCCGGTACGAGATGATCCACGAGACGCGCGTCATCCCGCTCGATGGCCGTTCGCATCTCACGCCGAACATCCGCCCGTTCATGGGCGATGCCCGCGGTCACTGGGAAGGCAAAACGCTCGTCGTCGAGACGACGAATTTCGACCCGCGGACGACCTATCGCAACGCCAACAGCGACACGTTCAAGCTGATCGAGCGGTTCACGCCGGTGGCGCCCGACAAGGTCGAGTGGGCCGTCACCGTCGACGATCCGAAGACGTGGACGAGGGCGTGGACCTTCGCGATGACCTTGACGAAGGACGACCGCCAGCCGCCGTTCGAGTACGCGTGTCACGAAGGCAATTACGGCATGCCGAACATTCTGCGAGGCGAACGCGCGGCGGAACAGAAGCGGTAGAACTTTTTCAGAACCACAAAGGCCACAAAGATCACCAAGAGTTTTGTGACCTTCGTGACCTTCGTGGTTCATACGTTCGAGGAGAGCTGATGCACACGCGACTTGCAGCGACGAGTGCGGTTGCGGCGGCCATGGCTGTCGCGTCGTTGACGATGGTCTCCGCGGCGGGACAGGCTCCGGCCGCCGCGAAGAAGGCGACGCCGCCGGCGAAGACCGGCAAGACCTACGCGCTGCCGCGCACACCCTGGGGCGATCCCGATCTTCAAGGCGTCTATACGAACAACGACGAGAGCGGCATTCCGATCGAGCGTCCGAGTCAGTTCGAGGGCAAGCGCCTCGAGGACGTCTCCGAGAGCGAGCTGGAGCAGCTCCGCAGCCAGCGTGAGGACCAGCGGGTCGCGGTCGCGCCGAATCTCGGCGGCATTCCCGGGACGAACCCGGTGCACTGGTTCGAGAACTTCGGCGCCAAGAACAGCCGCGCCTGGCTCCTCGTGGATCCGCCAGACGGCCGGATCCCGCCGACGACCCAGGAAGCGCGAAGCCGCTTGCCGGTCCGCGGCGGCAGCAGCTTCGGCGGTGGGCCGTTCAACAGCCACCAGGACTTCAGCCTGTACGACCGGTGCATCACGCGCGGGATTCCCGGCTCGATGATGCCGGCCATCTACGGCAACGCCTATCAGTTCGTGCAGGGTCCGGGTTGGGTGGGCATCCGCTACGAGATGATCCACGAGACGCGCGTCATTCCGTTGGACGGGCGGTCGCACGTCGGCAAAGGCATCAAGCTCGACATGGGCGATCCGCGCGCACACTGGGACGGCGACACGCTGGTCGTCGAAACGACGAATTTCACGAGGCGCAGCACGTACCAAAACACAAACCCGGAGACGTTCCGCCTCATTGAACGGTTCAAGCCGGTCGATGCGAACACCGTTGAATGGTCCGTAACGCTCAACGACCCGGCCACGTGGACCAGGCCCTGGACTTACGCGATGAACCTGGTGAAGGGCGGTCCCGCACAGCAGCCCTTCGAGTACGCCTGTCACGAAGGAAATTACGCCGTGCGGAACATGCTCAGCGCCGCGCGCAAGGCGGAGCGGGACGCGGCGGCCAAGTAGAACAGTCGTAGGGCACGCCTTCCAGGGCGTGCCAAGGAGATCTGCAATGATGAGACGATGCGTGACGGTAGCGAGCGCGCTGACGGCGGCGATGGCGATTGCGTCTCTCGCGGTGGTGACCGCCGCCGGCCAAACCCCGACGACGGCAAAGGCAACGAAGGCGAGCACAACAAAGCCGTGGACGCCGTCCAAGACGCCGTGGGGCGATCCGGATCTGCAGGGCGTGTGGACGACCGATGACATGCTCAGCGTGCCGATGGAGCGTCCCGAGCAGTTCGCCGGCCGAGCGGAACTGACCGACGAGGAGTTCGCCGAGCGCTCCAAGCGCGATCAGCAGGCGCTCGAGCGGAACAAGGCCGCGGTCGGCGCATTCCGCGGCGACGTTGGCTCACGGACGTTTCGGCAGACATCGCGCGTCATCGAGCCGGCCGACGGTCGAATCCCGCCCACGACGCCGCTGGCGCAGCAGCGCATGGCCGCCCGCCAGTACGCCCGGAGCAACGTGCCGTCGTCGTGGACGGACCGCAGCTTGTACGATCGCTGCATCACGCGCGGCGTGTTCGGGTCGACGCTGCCGGTCATCTACGGGAATGGCAGTCAGATTTTCCAGACGCCGAACTACGTTGTGATCAACTACGAGATGGTGCACGATACGCGCATCGTCCCGCTGGACGGCCGGCCGCACGTCGGCTCGAACGTCAAGACCTACCTGGGAGACGCCCGCGGTCACTGGGAAGGTAATACGCTCGTCATCGAGACCACGAATTTTCTGGACAACAAGACGGGAGCCGGCGTCAATGGCGGCGGGGCGCCGACGAGCGACGCGCTGAAGCTCGTCGAACGGTTCACGCGCGTCGAAGCCGGCCTGCAATACGAGGCGTCGATTGACGATCCGAAGACCTTCACGCGTCCGTGGAAGATCGGCATGACGCTCACGACGCAGCCCGGCTATCAGATCCTCCCCTACGAATGTCACGAAGGCAATCTGGCGATGGCGGACGTCCTCAGCGCCGCCCGCGCGTACGACA
>JAHFUI010000282.1 GCA_023265175.1 Acidobacteriota bacterium | reverse complement strand
AGGAACGGCGGGGACGACCGACTGCGCCACACCTCGCGGCGGGAGGTCATCACGCGCAGTGGAACTGAGGATCGTGTCTACCGCGATCAGCGGTTTAGTTCAACTATTAGTCGACGGCGAAGCCGTGCGTCCAAAGCTCGGCGCACCATCGTTCATCGACGCAATCCACGGAATCGAACGCGATTCTAACAGGGATGCCGGCCGCCTCCGGGCGTGGATACGCGCAAAGGGGATCGCGAAAACCCACGCCGAACGGCAGATCTGCCCGGTTACGCGCCGGCGCTGGCGCGTAACCAACGAGAACCGGCGAAGCAGGATGCCCGTAAGCGATACATCCGCGTGCGCTTCCAGCCGGGCAGCACAATCGATGGTCCGGTGGATACGCGCGAGGCTCGCGCGTATCCCAGTCAGAGACTTCAGAGTCGATCCATCGGACTCTTCACGCCCAGCGCGCCACGGTTCATCACGTGGAGAAACCGATCCTTTCGGCCCTTCCCTTGCCGCACCACGATCTGATGGCGATCGGAATGCCGTCGGTCGAGTACGCGACCTGCGCCGGAAGGCTCGCATCACGTCGACCGCTTGTAGCTGATCGCCATGCCTGCACCTCTCGTGTCGATGGTGGTTTCCAGGTTTGGAAGGCCCCGCAGGTAATCCAAATAGTCGTCCTCGCCAGCCCTCTGGCGTCTCCCCGCTGACACGTTGTGCGTGGCGTAGCAGCCGCCGATCTCGAGCTTCGGGAGAACCGCAATCAGGTAGTTCTTGTACCAGTCCTTGTCCGCGTCGCTGAACACGAAGTCGAAAGGACCGGTCAGGGCGGGTACTATCTCGTGAGCATTCCCAAGCCTGGCATCGATGAATTTCGACAGGCCGGTCGCCTCGAAGTTCGCCAGGGCTTGACGGTGCCGCCGCTCGTCGATGTCGATGGTGATGAGTCTTCCTCCGGTCTTGCTCAGCGCCCACGCGATCCAGATGCCGGAGTGCCCGGTCGATGTGCCAATCTCGAGAGCACGCGTGTACTTGTTCCTGATGATGATGTCGTACAACGTCTGACCGTCTACAGCGGGGACATTCAAGTCTCTCCATTGCCCTCTGTTTGCATCGAGGAATTTCCGAACTCGCCCGTCGAGATCTTCTTGAGCCGTGGCCGGCGGCCCGCCGGCCGACACGGCGAATACGCCGATGGCCGCGACGATCGCGAGCAAACGAACAGTCTTCGCAGATGCGTTCATGTCTTCCTCCTGTCCTTACTCTTCGTTGACCGTCGTTCTGTCCTGCGAGAAACGCCGAAGGGGCTCATTCACCTTCCACGACTTTGGCATGACGGTGCCGCGAGGAGCGAGTGTGGCTGCGGTCGAGCGGTGTTCCTTATGGGATGTCACGGCGACTCCTCGTGCATCCCTGCTCGGCGATTTCCCTCGGCCCGGATAAAGATGTAAGACGGTTTCATGCCCCCGCCCCCGGTTGAGGCGGTCGAGGCATCGCTTTGCTGGCGCGGAACAGGTCGTCGCCGGCTGAGAGGATGATCCTCCGCAGGCGATCGGGATATCCGGCGGGAAGCCTCGCGAGGAACGTTTGGACGATTCCCGCGGCCGAGCGCGACTGGTGGCCGCCAAGCGTCGCATCCATCCACCGCTTGGGGAAGAAGATGTCGCCGGTGCGCTGGATGTCCTGCAGCAGTTCGAGGCTGGGATGAATGTATTGTTCCGACGCGGCCGCGCGCAGGGGATGATGCAGATACCGGAGCCCATCCAGCACCCACGGCTCATGCTGCCGGTTCTTCGCGTCCGTGAGCGACGCGAAGAACGCGTCTCGCTCCGCCGGGTTGGCCGACAGCGCCGCCGTCACGAATTCGAGGCGCGCTTTTCGGTCCGGGTTCTTCGTCCGCTCGACCTGCTGCCGGAGAATCGCCTTCCAGGCCGGCACGCCACGTACGGCAAGCTCCTGCGCCAGCTCGATGTAATCGGTCTCCGACAGCGTCAGCCCGGGGACCGGCTGCTGCTGGCGCCAGACCGCGGTCAACGATGCGATGGTCTTCCTGGTGAGCGCGACATCGCGCAACGTGGAGAAGTAGGCCGCCTTCAGCGTTGTTTTCTGCGCGGCAGCGAGGCGTCCGGCCAGCACGCGTTCGACGCGCGGCGCCAGCGAAAGACGACTCGCGGCGGGCGTGAAGCGCCAGTAGGCCTGACTGAGATACCCGAGGATGCGCTGCGTGTTCAGCTCGTCTGATTCGCGCGGCAGCGCGCGTAACGCGAGATCGATCAGCGTGTCCGCGCGGACCTCCGAATCGAGCATGGCGTCCCAGAGCGTGACCCAGGCGCTCCCGCGCGTGAGCGCGTCGCTGGTGGCCGGCAGATTCCCGATCAGCCATGTGAGGCTGTCGCGATCGAGATGGATCTCGCCGTAACCGATGCCGCCGCCGTTCGGCAGCACGAACAACGGCGCGGGAAGACCCCGTGCCGCCGTGACCTCGACTGAAAGACCATCGAGGTGGACCGGCACGATCTCCACGCGATCGGGGTACCCGAGCGCGACCTGCAGCTGCTGATTCCAGGGCAGGCCGCGTGCCGGATAGGGGTCGCGCTGGGTGAAGGCCAACCTCGCGATGCGTCCGTCCTGCACGGTCAACTGGGTCGTGATGATCGGTCGTCCGGGCTCGTCTACCCACGCGTGGCTCCAGACGGCGAGATCCTCAGGCGTGCGGCTGTCGAGCAGCTCGATGAGCTCCGACCACGACGCGTTACCGAAGCCGTAGCGCCGCAGGTATTCACGCAGGCCGTCGCGGAACAGGTCGGCGCCGACGAGCGTTTCGAGCTGCCGCATCACGACCGGCGCCTTCTGATAAATGATCGCGCCGTAGAGCGTGCCGGCCTCGCCGAGATTCGCAAGCGGCTGCCGGATCGCGTTGGTCCCGGCCGTGCGATCGACGTCGTACGCCAACGGATAGTGCGCCAGCAGGAATCGCAGCTCGTGGTTGATCGTGGGGAATGACGGGTTGACGATCTTCGCGGCCATGAAGTTCGCAAAGACCTCCTTCATCCACACATCGGTGAACCACCGCATCGTCACGAGGTCGCCGAACCACATATGCGTCGTCTCGTGCGAAATGACGCTCGCACGTTCGAGCTTCTGGTTCTGCGTGGCGGACTGGTCGAGCAGCAGTCCTGGCGCGTTGTAGAAGATCGCGCCCGGATGCTCCATGCCGCCGAACTGGAAGGCCGGGACCAGGAGGAAATCGAACTTGCCGAAGGGATACGTGATGCCCGTATAGCGCTGCATCCAGTCGAGCGCGGCGGCGTGCAGATCGAAGATCGCGTCGCGGTTCCGCGCGACCTTCTGCGCGTCCGTCTCGCGATGGAACATCCGCAGCACGCGGCCGTCGCGCTCCGCTCGTTCGATCGAGAAGGCGCCGGTGGCGAACGCGAACAGATACGTCGAGATCGGCGGCGTCTCGGCGAAGGCCAGTCGCGTCCGCCCGTTGAGCGACTCACGCGAGATCTCCGCACCGTTTGCGAGCGTTTCCCATCCCTCCGGCACGTCGAGCGACAGGGTCCACCGCGCTTTGAGATCCGGTTGGTCGAAGCAGGGGAAGGCCTCGTGCGCGCGAGAGGGAACGAAGATCGTGTACAGGAAATCGTCGTTGCGGTTTAGCGGCGCGTCGCCGGCATCGAAGTCGATGGTCAAGGTGTTGTCGCCGGCTTTGAGGGCCGACGCCGGCACGACGAGGTGCCCGTTCACGGCTCGCGCGTCAACCGGCGCGCCGCCGGCCTCGAGGTTGCGAAGGCGGCCAGAGCGGTTCGGATTGAAGTCGAGCGCGAGCGCCGTCGACCGATCGGTCAGCGTGAATGTGACCGTCTCCCGGCCGCTGATTGCCGCCTGGCGATCCGCGGGGACGGAGAACGACAGGGCGTACCGCAGGTTCGAGAGGCGGGCACCGCGCGCCTGGGCGAGAATCTCGCTGACGCCCGGTTCGGGAACCACGCCGTCACCGGCCTGGCTCGCCACACGGCCGCCCATGAGCATGACCACGAGGCACACGATCGCGAGAGCGCCGCAGGGGCGACGCCACGCGCCCAGCAGCCCGTGGTGAAAGTCTGGCGTCGCACCGAGACGGGCGAGGCGCCCCGC
>JAHFUI010000134.1 GCA_023265175.1 Acidobacteriota bacterium | reverse complement strand
AGATGTCGTACTGCCGAAACGTGAGGTTGATGCGGCCCTCCATCTCCAGCGACGGCGGTGCGGTCGCGGGCATGATGCGCGAGACGCCGTGATACCGAAGCCTGGCGGGACCGCCGAAGACGAACGCGTCGCCTGATTCCAGCCGCAGCGCCTCCACCGGATCGCGCCGCTTCGTTCCGCCGAACAGAAACCGCGCGGTGTCGCCAAGCGAGATCGAGACGACCGGCAGTCCTGCCGCAATCGAGCGCTCGCTCTCGTCCTTGTCCTGGTGAAGTCCCATGCGGCCGTCCGCGTCGTAATAATTCAGGATGCAGAGATCGGCATCGAGCGACATGCCGGCGGCCGCCGCGATCTCGCGGGCGAGCGCACGAAACTCGTCCGGCAGCGGCGGGGCAGACTTGCCGTCGAAATCGCTGCGCGTCGCCTCGTACGCGTAGATCTTTCCATTCCAGTGACGGCCGAGACACAGCATGCGGACGTGCATCTTGCCGCCGCCGCGGACCACCGGCACGTATGCGGGAACATCGCCGTCGATCAGCGCGCGACAGCGTTCGACGAGCGCGCGTTGGCGGTCGATCGGCAAGTACCCGCCGAGGTGAAGCGCGCCGGGGCCGATTTCGTGACGCATCCACGTACGTTACCATTGGCGGCCATGAGAACGGCGGGGCTGGCTAGCCTGTTGGTGGCGGCGGCGCTCGTCATGCCGACAACCGTCGCCGCGCATCCGGTACCGTTCAGCTATCTCGACATCCGGATCGAAGCAGGCGCGCTCGACGTGACGCTCGTCGCGCACATCGCCGACCTCGCGAACGACCTCAAAGTCACGCCGGCCGAGAATCTCTTGAAAGAGGACGTCGTGCGGCAGCGCGCCGGTGCGATGGTGGCGATGCTGGGGCCGCGATTCTTTGTGGCCGCCGATCACCGGCCGCTGACGCCGGCCTGGTCCGTCGCTCCCGACGTCCTGACCGACCGGCAATCGCTTCGATTCGAGATTCGCTACGCGCTGCCCGGTCCGCCCGGCACGCTGCAGATCACCGCGTTGATGTTTCCGTATGACCCCAATCACCAGACGTTCTTGAACGTGTATGAAGGCGGCGCGTTGACGCAGGCGATCCTCGGCCGCGGGCGTCCGCAATTCGAGTATTTCGCGGGCACCCGCCAGGGCGTCGCGGCAGTGGTGCGCAAGTTCATCCCCTCAGGGATTCATCACATCCTGATCGGACCGGACCATCTGCTCTTCCTCGTCGGCCTGCTTCTGCTCGGCGGCACGATCCGCCAGCTCCTGATCGTCGTCACCTCGTTCACAGTGGCCCACAGCATCACGCTCTCCCTCGCCGCCCTGAACATCGTCAGCCCGCCGGCGCGCATCATCGAGCCGGCGATTGCGTTGAGCATCGTATACGTCGGCGCCGATAACCTGCTGGCGCAGGGCGGTCGCGACGTGCGCGCCTGGATTGCGTTCGCGTTCGGCTTCATCCACGGCTTCGGGTTCGCCAACGTGCTGCGCGAGATGGACCTGCCGGCGCGGGCGCTCGGCTGGTCGCTGTTTTCATTCAATGTCGGCGTCGAGATCGGGCAGTTGCTGGTCGTCGTCGCGGTGGCCACTGCCCTCGCCTCGCTGCGGGCGCGAAGCGAGATGGCCGGACGACAGGTGGCTTTCGCCGGTTCGGTGGTGGTGATTGCCACGGGCGCGTTCTGGTTCATCCAGCGCGTCTTCTTTCCGGCGTGAACACGAGGGCCTCTGCGTCCTCGACACCCTCTGCGTCCTCTGCTACTGTAATCAGCCCTGAGGAGGCATTCCATGAAACGAGGAATCGTGCTGGGCGCGCTGATTGCCGTCGGCGCGCTGTCGATGGCGGTGGCGGGATTTCAGGCGCCGGCCGGCCAGGGTCGCGAGGGGCAGGCTGGCGGCGACGGACGAGGCCGTGGCGACGGCCGGGGCCGCGGGCCGGCGGGACCGCCGATGCTCGACATCATGAAGGTCAAAGACAATCTGTGGATGATTACAGGCGCCGGTGGCAATTCCGGCGTCTTCCTCACAGCCGAAGGCGTCACGCTGGTCGACACGAAGAATCCGGGTACCGGTCAGGCCATCCTCGACAAGATCAAGACTGTCACCGACAGGCCAATCACCCGGATCATCAACACCCACACCCACGCCGATCACACCGGCAGCAACGAGTTCTTCGGCACCACTGTCGAGATCGTCGCGCACGACAATACGAAGGCGAACATGCAGAAGATGGACAACTTCAAGGGTGACAAGTCCGTGTTCCTGCCGAAGAGAACGTTCAAGGACAAGCTGACGATCGGGAACGGCAAGGACGAGATCGATCTGTTCTACTTCGGCCCGGCTCACACGAGCGGCGATGCGTTCGTGGTGTTCAAGGAGCTCCGCGCGATGCACGCCGGCGACACGTTCGCGGGCAAGGGGACGCCGCTCATCGACGGGAACAACGGCGGCAGCGGCGTCGAGTACGGCAAGACGCTGGCGAAGGCGGCGGCGGGCATCAAGAACGTGGACACGATCATCACCGGCCACAGCACGTTGATGACCCCGGCCGACCTAAAGGAGTTCGCCGACTTCAACAACGACTTCGCGGCGTGGGGACAGGCCCAGATGAAGGCCGGGAAAACGGTAGAAGCCGCGGCTGCCGAGTACAAGATACCGGACTGGTACAAGGCCAGGGGCTACACGATCGGCAACCCCATCGGACAAATGGGTGGCGTCAGGGGCAACCTGCAGGTGATTTACGACGAGCTGAGCAAGAAATAGGGCGGTTGTCGCCGGCGGTCTTTGGCTCCTGTCGAGCTTCCGCTCGAGCGAATCCTGCCCTCATGCTGCGCGTCCGCCCTTCTACCTCCCGAGGGTGAACGACACCGACGCCATGACTTTGTCCCACATCAGCGCCAACTTCCCGCCGGCGTCCGACATGTCGACGAAGCTCCAGGTGAGCTGATCGACCGCGAACGGCAGCGTGTCCAGCTTCATCGGTGACCGCACGACGTCCTTGTCTGGCGTGTAGTCAAAGGCGCCCCAGAGCGCGCTCTTGTTGGCGGGGTCGAAGCGCGTCTGCGCGGCCCAGCGCGAGACGATGCACGTCCAGTCGTTGGGCTTGAGGTCGATGAACAGGCTGTATTCGCCTGGCGGGACGGTCTTGCCGTTGATGACCAGCGGCACTTCGGTCTCGAGCCGCGTGGACACATTGGCGCCGGCACGCCAGACGAGCGAGCCATCATTGAGCTGCTTTCCATAGTTCGCGCCGGAGCCCCACAGGTCGCGGCCGCGTTTGATCGGCCGGCCGTACGTGATCTTAATCCACTTACCGCCCTGGTAGACCGGAGCTTCGGGACCGGGGACGAACTTCCCGCGGACTTCAGTGGCAGCGACGCCGGTCGGGCTTGCCTGCCGTCCACCCTGCGCGGAGACGATGGCGAGCGCACCGGCAAGGACAACGCCCGCCGCGATCGTCCGACGTATCACTTGCGGCAATTTCCACCTTCGCATCGATTGTTCTCCTGGCAGACCATCTCGTACAAGCCGGTCTTCTCCCATTCGGGATGCAGCTTCATCTCCCAATCGACCGACCATGGCGCCGTGAAAATCTTCGGATCGTCGACGGTGAACTGGTAAGCGATGGTATTGACGTCGGTTCGGCGCAGACGCTCGATCGTATGGAAGGCTTCGGTATGCATCCGATATTCCTTCGGATTCTCGTAATACCAGTCATCCAGCGACCATCTCTTGTAGTTCGTGGCATCGATGACCAGCGTGTCGCCTTCCCAGCGTCCGACCGGGTCGCCATAGAACGTCGGCTCGATGTCCTTCAGGTGCGGGCGGCCATCGAGCGGGATCATGCGCGCCACGCGCATGAACTCGGTCACCATGACAAGATTTTTCTGGTTCTGCACGAGCTGAATGGGATACGGCCCCAGAAACGCCGAGGGAAAACCGGACGGCATGCAGAACGCGCGCGGCTCGTCCTTGCGTGGATCGCCGGTGCGCGGCTCGTAGAACAGCGCTTCTCCGCCGGGCTTGAACGGCGCCATCTTCGCTTTGTCGAAGACGGTCGCTCCGCCGCCGCGGCTGCCCGGCGGCTTCGGTGTATCCCAGATGCCGGAGAAGTCCGGCTTGCCGTCCGCCGTGCGAGGTATCTCGGCGCTCGTCACTTTCGATGGCGCGCCCAATTGGCCGCCAGCCTGACCGCCGGCGAGGGCGGGCACGACGCTGAGAGAGAACGCGGCGACGCCCGCCAGCACCGCGAACGTCGCGCCCACATGCCTTCTCATCGTGAATCTCCTCGATGCGGTGTCCACACCGTCGTCGCGCACCGCTTCGCCGGTTCACCGTAGCCTTGGCGGAGGCGGAAGAACCCGGCGGGCGCGTTATCTGCCGGACTTCGGAAGCGGGTCCTCGGCCGACACGGTGAAGACCCGCCGCCCGTCGGGGAACGTGACCGTCCCCCCCGATCCGTTGTTCGAGCCGTCCCTCGCGCGGAAACCCTCGACGACGATCGTGTCGCCGGCTTTCATCGCGTTCTTGGTGATGCCGCGCCGCTGCAGGACGCCTGGAGGGCCTCCCGAGAAGCCCCAGTTCGTCACGGTCCCATTGTCATTCTTGACGTCGACGAAAAACCAGATGTGGGGATTCGTCCATTCAATTCTCGTGACCACACCGGTGACCTTGACCGGCTTGTCCTTGTCGTATTCCGCGGCAAACGAGTGATGTGCGACGGCCGGTCCTGCGGCCAACAGTATCCACAGACCACCCACCATCACGGTCAGCTTGGTTCTCACGGCGTTTCCTCCGTCGTGACTGGACGATATACGCCGCTTGGCGAGCGATGTCAACGTGTCGCGCGAGCGCTCATCAGTCGACAGTCATCAGTCGACAGTCGTCGGTCGACACTCGACAGTCAAGAATCAACGGTCGATTAGGCCGCCGCGTTAGCGACTGGCGACTGACGACTGGCGACTGACGACTCCAGTGGGACAGCTCACGCCGGTGCCGCCGAGGCCGCAGTAGCCGTTGGGATTCTTGGCGAGGTACTGCTGGTGGTAATCCTCGGCGTAGTAGAACTCCGGCGCCGGAAGGATTTCGGTCGTAATCGGTCCGTAGCCGGCGGCGGACAACCGCTTCTGATACTCGTCTCTCGACGCCTCGGCCGCGCGCCGCTGGTCGTCGTCTTCGTAGTAAATGCCGGACCGGTACTGCGTGCCGGCGTCGTTTCCCTGGCGCATGCCCTGCGTGGGATCGTGGCTTTCCCAGAAGACCTTGAGCAGGTCCTCGTACCGAATCGCCTTTGGATCGAACACGACGAGCACGACTTCGGAATGGCCCGTCATGCCACTGCAGACTTCATGATAGGTGGGATTCGGCGTGTGCCCCGCCGCGTAGCCGACCGCCGTGGTGTACACGCCGGGAAGTTGCCAGAACTTTCGCTCGGCACCCCAGAAACAGCCCATCCCGAACATCGCGCGCGCGAGCCCGTCGGGGAACGGCGGTTCGAGCCGATGACCGTTCATAAAATTTCCAGCCGGGACAGGCATCCGCGCGTCGCGGCCCGCCAGCGCTTCGTCTTTCGACGGGATTCTCAGTGATTTCGAGAACATGTCTTGATTGTACTCAGCGCGTGATCTTGATGATCGTGGGAAAAGGGGTACGGCCCCTTTTGGGAAATACAGGTCTCATCAAACAAAAAGGCCGAGGGCACCTTCGCACCCTCGGCCTGTGAAGGCCCGCGGAAACCGAAGCGGTTACGCCCAGATGACGAATGTCACGACCCGCTCTCCGTTGCCGAAATCATGCTCGAAGGTCTGCGCGCGGCCACCGCGCGTGGTCTTCATCAACTGCCCCCACGAGGAGGGCGAATCTAGATTCGCGCCGCTCGCGCCCGGCGAGCTCTTGAGCGTCGTCGTCAAATCGAGGTGCGCGTAGATGATGGCGAGCTCGTCGTAGTCGTGCTGATTGGGACGTTCGTTGTCCTTCTGACCATACAGCGTACCATCCGGGTCGTTCGTGTAGTCCATGCAGGTGCCGAGATTCGTGTTGTTGAAGGTCGTGTCCTGGTGATCGAGACCAAACGTGTGGCCGATTTCCTGGCACACCACGAACTGTCTCCAGGCGGGCTTGTTGTACGTCGGGGTATTGAAGTACGTGTCGTTCAGCTTCACTATGCCCTGCGTGATATGGCTGCCGCTCACCCAGATTTGGGCGAGGCCCAGCCAACCGTTGTAGCCATACGAAGCGTTGCAGATCTCGTCCTGACCGGAAGTCGGCCGGCAGTTTCTCGGGGTTGTCCTGCCGGGCACAATGCTGGTGTCCAGGACGAGCGAGACGTTCCAGTCTGTTGACGCCAACTTCAGGTGGCCGTCCCAGCCCCCGCTCACGTCCCAGCCCCCGCTCACGTCGTCTCCGAGCTTGACCGTGAACGGGTTCGCCGTCCGCGCCCAGTGGTACGTGCCCCACGCGTGTGTGGCCGACGGAGAGGATTGAAACGCAACGGCAACCAGTACCACGGCCAGGAAGACCATCGAGCTTTGATGTGAAAGACGGCTCATAACTGATGCCCCTCCTCAGGGATGTAAGGCTGATTTATGCAGGATCTCTACCTCTTTCGCAACTGGAATCTGTATTGACAAGAATGTAATTCAGCTCCGTGTCCTCCGTGGCTAGCGCCGAATGATCTTGATGATCGAGAATATGGCGCCCTGTGGATCGGCGACCATGGCAAAGCGCCCCACGTTGGGAATATCGCTCGGCGGCACGTTCACACGGCCGCCGAGCTGCGTCGCTTTCGCAGCGCGGCCGTCACAGTCGTCGACCTGGAAGTACGGCATCCAGTGGGGGGGCACGTCGCCCCATTTTTCGTCAAGCTTCATCATGCCGGCGTCCGGCGTCGCGCCGACGCTGAATTCGGTGTACTCCGGGCTCACCTTCGCCTTCCAGCCGAACAACTGCGTGTAGAACTTTTCCGCCGCGGCCGTGTCCCGTGTGAGGAGCTCGGTCCACCCCAGCGCGCCGGGCTCTCGCAGGATCTTGGCGCCCACGTGCCGCTTCGGCTGCCAGACGGAAATGACGGCGCCGGTCGGATCCTGCAGCACGGCAATGCGTCCGGCGTCCATCACATCGAACGCCGGTGCGATGACCTTGCCGCCGAGCTCCTGCGCGCGCTTCACTGACTCATCCGCGTTTGCGACAGACACGTACGCGTTCCAGTGAGGCGGCACGCCGTGCTGGCGCTCCTCGTTCCGAATGGTGCAGGCGGCAGCCACTTCCAGACCGCGCATCTGGAACATCGAGTACGTCTCGGTGGGACCGACCGGCTGTTCGGTCGCCTCCCACCCGAACAAGCTACGATAGAACGTGACCGCGCTCTGCTGATCCGTGGTCGCCAGCTCCGGCCAGCAGAACGTTCCAGGCGTGTGAGAAGAAAATTCCGGCATGGTAGATACCTTTCCTCGTTACTGTTTGTGCGGCATTTTCAGAAACTCGACGAGCGCGCGCGTGAACGGCTCGTTGTACTCGTGCCCGCCGTCGTAGGTGCACAAAGTGACAGGTGCCGCGGAACAGGAGTCCGCGACGAAGCAACCCGGAGCGCCGCTCTTCGGAGGCGCGCGGCATCCATTCCTCGACGCCCACGCCGCCGCGGCTTCGACGGCTCGTTGGTACGGAATCGTGGCATCCCGAAGGCCGTGGCTGAGGATCACCGGGCGCGGCTCGGCTGGCGTGCAGGCGGGACTGCCCGATGCGATCGCCACGCCGGCGACGATGGCCGCGCGCTCGCAGGCCAGCACGCTCGCCAGCCCGGCGCCGTTCGAATAGCCCATGACGAACAGCTGTTTCTCGTCGAAACAGTGATTCGCGCGCAGCCAATCGAGCATCGCGTCGAAGAACACCAGATCGCGATCGCCCTGCTCGCCAGGCTTGGTCTGCCACGCCGGCTGCGCGCCGCCTGCGCCGAACCGCGGCATCCCATCCGGATAGACTGCGATCGCTTCCGGCCAGGTTCTCGGAATGGGAACCCGTCCCTGCATGTATTGCGCGTTCATGCCGAAGGGATGGAACAGGAAGATGACCGGTCCAGCCATGCGCGCGTCGTACTTGGCAGGCAGGCGCACGACGAACGTGCGCGTCAACGCGCCCATCTTGAGATCGATCGTCCCCGAGGGGCCCGGTGTGCCGCTGCACGTCGAAGCGCCGGCCGTTCGACCGGCTGCTGACCACATCAGCAGGAGCAGCACCAGGGTGCGGGTCATTTCATGTACTTCCAGTTCTGCGGCTTCCCTTCCGCGATTTGCCGCAGCGCGATCCGCAGCCGCCGGTTCCGCGTCTCCTCGCGCTTGGCTTCGGTGATCCACTCGACGTACTCGCGCTTGTGGCTCGGCGGAAATCGTTCGAATGCCGCCTGCGCCTTCTTGTTCTTTGCGAGCGCCGCCGCCAGGTCCTTCGGCACAACGACAGGCTTCGCCGTCCCTCTCGGAGGCCTCGTCATCTTCACGCCCGCGTCGTTGAGCGCCATCGCTTGCTTGATGTAACCGATCAGGACCTTCCTGGGCGGGAGATCGAAAAGCTTCGTGATCCGGATGGTCATCCGTGTCGGGTGGACGGTCTTCGCCTGGTCGTCCACGCCCAGCGCGCCCTTCCAGAAGCCGAACACCGCGTGCTCCTTGAATGCGTCCATGCCGCAGAGCAGCCCTTTGTACATGAACGACGGCGAGCTCCACTTGATCGCCTCTTCGCAGTCGGGACAGGCGGCGTGCACGATCTCGCGAAACTCAGTGAGGATTGGCTGCGCGAAATCGGCGGCCTTCGCGATGTAGGCATCGACACGAGGATCCCGTTTTCCCATACTTCGAACTTTGAACTTTCTAGTTGCCGCTCAGTTGCCGCTCAACCCGCCTGGCCAAGGCGTGTTCAGATGATAGGACACCCCGGGGCCGATCATTTCCACGCGGCGGATCTTACCGCTTTCGATGAGGAAGGCCTCGGTGACCAGAATGCTGGCCGGCCGGTTGAAGCCGGGGTACTTGTACGGCTCTCCCGTCGAGAGCACGCCCTCGTTGACCGTTCCCTGATCGAACACGGTGTGCGCCCAGACGACGCCGCGTTCGTTGTCGACGAGCGGATAGCGGCGATGGTGGATCGACTGGACCACGAAGTACAGGCCCATCTTGAACTGCGACAGGCAGTCCATTGAAAAAAGGTTGATCGTGCCCGGGGCCGCGTTGGCCGGTCTGGGCACGTTTGTCGTCGGCGATCCGTTCTCGATGCGATGGCAGTCGTTGGTGAACGGATAGGTGCCCGTGCCCTGGATGCCCCTGCCGTCGTTCTTCTGCAGGCCGGTGAAGTAGCCGTCGGCGGTGGCGATCATCTGCTGCCGGGAGGGCCGTTGCGCCGGCGGGATCGACTTGAACCAGATGTCCTCGATCTTCGCCTGCTCCATCCCCGCGATGTTGTTCGGACCGCCGCCGCCCGAGCGGAAGTACACGGATTCGATTTCTGTGATGCGCCCGAGCTCGATGCGGAGCCGCACGCTCAGCAGGAGCGGCGTTCCAGCTTCCTGCATCGTGCCCATGAAGGCGACCTGACCGGCTTCCGGATCGGCGAAGACGTGTTTGTAGTTGCCCTGGCCCGCGGCCGTTTTCCAGAAGCCGTCACCGACCTTCATCTCCTGAGCGTTCTCGGTGTACTTCACGTCTTCGGAGAGCGGCACCCGTTTGGGGTCGTGCGCGACGACCGCCGCGAGATACTGGTTCATCACATCTTCGAGACACGCGCGATCGCAATTGAGCGGGATCGGTCCGGTAGAGGCGCCCACGTGAGTGGTCGAGTAACCGGCGAAGACTGTGGCGAGGCACGCGGCGGCACCGACGGCGATCAATCTCGAACGCATGGCTTCTCCTCCTGGAACAGTCGGGACACTGCATACCTCGCGTTGGTGGCGCAGCGAATCGACTCGAATCGCAATCGACAGCGCTTCATCGAGCGGGAGGGGACGGTCTTGAGACCGTCCCAGTCCTTCGGCCAGCGTCTCGCCTTCGCTTGGCCGTCGCTCGGCACGGCCGCAGGGCCGCAGGGATCAGCCGTGCCCCTGGGTGCGCCAACCTGCGGCGTACCCTTCGCGGGCGACTTTGGAATACGGCGCGAAGCTGACCGTCGCGCGGATTTCAATTTGCTTGTGGCGCTCGACCGTTGCCTTCTTCGAGCCGCCGCCCTCCTCGCCCCACACCAGCGTGACCTCGGTGCCAAGCTTGATGGCCGGCTCCACCATACCGACGGAAAGCATCGATCGCTCGTTATAGCTGTAGCCGCCAAACATCGAGAGACCGACCATTTCTCCGCCGATCAGCACCTTATCGTACGAGGCTGATGCGTAATTCGACAGCGGAAGATCGATGTACTTGTAGATCGGCCCCGGCTCGAACAGGGATCGAAAGGCCTTGCAGACGTCTTCGCTATTCCAAGCGAACGTCACTTTCTGCCGGTGCGGCCGGCCGGCCATGTGTTCAAGGGCTTGTCGTCCGATGAAATCGTGGTCGAATTTGACGAATGGCCCGTAGCCCATCTCGTATGGCGTCACGTAGTAGTCTTCGACGTTGTTCGAATAGAAGCTGCCGCCCAGAGAAGCGACCCCCTCCCAGGCCGTCGCCGGCAACCACTGCCGGTACGCCTTCATCTTTTCGCCCGCATAGACGGCCGGGAGCGGGGACGGAATCCAACCCGATTCCAGCGTGTTGGTGGCGTAAGCCCTGGAGCCCACGAGATGCAGGTCGAAGTCGCTGCCGGCTTCCACGATCGCGGCCCGGATCTCCTCGCGTTCCTCGTACGGACCCCACACCTCCAACCCAGGAGTGCCAGCCATGCCGTGATGCAGGGCGCGGACCTTCCGTCCGGCGATGTTGATGGTCCCCAGATTGAAAAACTTGATCACCGGAAGCGGGCCGCCGTTCAACTTTTCGAGAACCTTCCAGGCATTCGGTCCTTGAATCTGGTAACGGTACAGCGTGCGAACGACGGCCTTTCCGCCTGGGTTCGAAGGCGATCGGTCATCCTTGACGGTCTTGACGTTGTATCCGCCTGTCGCGGCATGGAACTCAATCCAACTGGCCGCCGGGGCGCGGCCGACAAACATCAGCCTGTTCTGTTCCAGAGGAATGAGGATGCCGTCGCCGATGACATAACCATCGTCACTGCACGGAGCGAATTGCTTGGCTCTGTCGAGGGAAAACTTGGCGAAGCTATTGAACCCAAGATGGGAAACCAACTTGATCGCATCGGGGCCCTCAATATACAAGTTCACCATGTGGTGAGACAGGTCGTACATGATGCAGCTCTCTCGCCAGGCACGCTGTTCGTCGCGCCAGTTCGAGTATTCGCTAGGGACGACGGGATAGACGTAGGCTCCTATCCGCGAATGACGAAGCAGGTTCACCGGATTCCCGGCACTTTGTAGCAGGGCTTCCAGGCTTTGGGGACTCGCAGCTGGGGAAGTCATATGGGCTGGTTACTCCTCACTGTTGACCGATAATTCCAATTTGGCGGCCGATGCGCAGCGGCATCCTACACCTAGACGGAGCCGGAGACGAAATTCTGTCGCCGCGTTCGCGCATCAGGATAGCGCAAAGGGCGAGAAATGCGCCATATCGGGGACGCTTTGAAACCAAGCCCGTTGCCTGTAAACGGCGCTGGAGCAGCGGACGTAAAGGTATGTGTCAGGTCAACGGGTCGCGTATCCTCGTAGTCTTAGAGCACGTTGCAAAATTAGCCGCTCTCGGGTCCTGTCCGCGAACAGCCCGCTCGCGGCCACCCGGAGCCGGCCAATTTTGCAACGTGCTCTAAGAGTGCAGCAAGACCGGGCCATCGAAAGATGAGGATAAGGGGTCGTCTCGTCACAGTCGTGGCGTGTGGCGCCTGGGCGCTCGTGGAAGTGCTCGTGGGGGCGCAAGCCGCTCAGCAGCCGGCTCCGCCGAGCCCGCAGGCGCAAGCCGGGCCGCGGTGCCGCGTCGAGGGACACGTGCGAAGCGGCAACGTTCCGCTGCCCGGCGCGTCGATCGTCGTGCAGGCCGGCGACGTGGTGAGAGCGGCGACGTCGAGCGACATCGACGGGCAGTACGCCGTCACGTTTTCGCCCAACGCGACGTATCACCTCTCGGCGGATCTCACGGCATTCGCACGCGTCGAACGCGACCTCACGCTGGCATCGGCGCCGTGCGACACCACGGTCGACTTTCAGCTCGCGCTGAAGCCGCGCCGCGAGCCGCTGCCGCTGGCGACGACGGCTGCAGCGGCACCGGCCGAAACCACTGCGGCGCGGGGGACGCAGCCGCCGGCGCCCGGCGAACCCAATCCGACGGGTGAAGCGAATCAAGGGCGGCAGGGACAACGGGCGGGCAGAGGACCGAATCAGGCCGCGCCTGGCCAGTCGGCGCAGGCAGGCCGCGGGCGCGGCGCGCAAACCGGCCAGCCCGGTCAACGGTTTCAAACGCTGAACGTCGAGGCGGACGCCAACGGCGCGGCGACGCTCGAAACCGCGCCGCCCGAAGACGCCGGGGATGTCGCGCGGCTGCTGCCGCCCGGCTTCTCGGTGCAGACCGCGCAGGCCGACGCGATCGCCATCAACGGCAGCGGCGATGCCACGAGCCTCGATCGCGGATTGCTCAACGATCGCCTGCAAGCCATCAGGCTCGGAGAGTTCGATCCGGCGACCGGACAATTCGCCGCGGGCGGCGGGCCGCCAGGCGGAGGTCAAGGCCCCGGCGGCTTCGCGGGCCAGGGTGACGGCGGCCGTGGCGGGCCCGGTGGAGGTCGCGGCGGCGGCCCCGCTGGACGCGGCGGTGGCGGGCGCGGCGGATTCGCGCTCGGCG
>JAHFUI010000281.1 GCA_023265175.1 Acidobacteriota bacterium | reverse complement strand
GCTCCCCGCCGACGAGGGCTTTTCCCTCTGCGCGTTCGCCGAGTCGGTCACCCTTCCCGACGGCAGATATGGCTACGGCGGCAACTGGGAGAGTTCCGCCGGCGGGACTTTCACCCGCAAGGACATCAGCTAGCATCGCTGCACCATACCGGGCGTACGTAAGCGACGAGCAACGCAGCCAGGCGGGATGCATCGGCGTCCAGAATGTAGACGTTATTCTTTGACGGGCCCTTACAACGGTCGTTCGTAGCGCAGGTCTTGCAGCACGAGATTCAACCCGAGGACGAACAAGAAAATCGCCGCGGCCGGGCTCAGCAACCATGGGAAGTCGGCAAATGTCCGGATGTTTGACGCCTCCTGGAGCATCGTGCCCCAGCTCGAGACCGACTCGGGAAAACCAAGCCCGACATACGATAACGTCGCTTCCGCGACGATGAACGCCGGCACGAGCAGCGTCATCTCGACGGCGATGAATCCTTTTGTGGCGGGAAGCAGATGGCGACCCAGGAGCCGGGCGTGTCCCGCGCCGAGCGATGTGGCGGCAACCGCGTACTCCAGCCCGCGCTCCGCGCGCACGATGCCACGGACCCCGCGCGAGATGAAGGGAGCGCCGACGACGGCAAAGATCGCGCCGAGGAACACGAACACGGTGAACGGCGGGAGCACCAGCGGCAGTACCGATCGCAGCGCCAGCACGACGTAGGTCGCCGGCAGGACCATCACGACGTCGGTCGCGCGCATCAGCACATCGTCGGCGGCACCGCCCGCGTAACCAGCCACGGCGCCGACGAGCCCGCCAATAATCACCGACCCGAGCGCCGCCATCATCGATAACCCCAGTGACACACGCGCGCCGAACAGCAACCGGCTGAACACGTCGCGTCCGTAGCTGTCCGCGCCGAGGAGCAACAGCGGCGCATGCCCCTCATCCGACGACCCGACCGCGTGGCCGCCTCTGAACCAGACGAGCGGCACGCGAATCGTCCGGTCCTGCTCGTAGCGCTGGACCAGGCGATCGGCGAGCGTCCACTGGTAGATGAACGGTGCGTGCCAGCTGCCCGACTCGTCGATCACGTGCGGACGCGTCGGCGGCGCATTCAGCAGATCGGGAAATCGATCGTCGGTCGCGTGCGGCGCGAGGATCGGCGCCGCGACCCCGGCGATCGCACCCGCGAGCACAAGCGTGAGGCCGAGCCGGCGAGTCATGCCTCTATTCCCTCGCTCGCGGGTCGACCAGAGCGAGCGCGGCGTCCGACAGCAGCGTCCCGCAGGCCAGGAACACCGATCCGGTCACCGCGCAGCCGGCGACCAGATACAGGTCGCGCGCGCGGAGCGCCTCGAGCATCAGCCTGCCCAACCCGGGCCAGGTCGTGATGATCTCGACGGCAAACGATCCGCTCAGCAAGGTCCCGACGACGAGACCGTAGACCGACGCGATGGGGCGAAGCGCGGCCTTCAGCGCGTCGCGCCACAACACGCGCGATCGCGGCACACCCCGGGCCAGGGCGGCCAGCACGTACGGCTCGCCGATCACCTCGTGCATCGCCTGCGACTGCAAGCGCTCGAACATCGCGGCGATCGGCAGCGCCAGCGCCGCCGCCGGCACGACGAGATGACGCAGGAGATCGATCACGGCCGCGCCGCCGGACGATCCCGTGCGCATGCCGCCGATCGGAAACCAGCCGGTCCGCGTGGCGATGACGACCAGCAACAGCGACGTGAGGAGCGGCGGCATGGACAAGAGCACGATCGAGACGGTCCGAATCAGGGCTGCGACGGCGCCACGCGAGCGCGTGCCGCTCACGATGCCGAGCGGCAGGCCGACGAGGGTCGCCGCCAGGAGCGCCGTCACCGCGAGAATGGCGGTGTTTGCGGCGCGTTCCGGGATGAGATCGGTCACCGGCCGGTCGTAGGCGAACGATCGGCCGAAGTCGAAGTGGAGCGCTCCCGCGAGCCAGTCACGATACTGCTCGGCGATCGGCCGGTTCAAGCCGTACCGCGCGCGCATCTCGTCGAGACGCTCGCGGCCGGCGCCGATGCCGAGCGCCTCGGTCGCGTAATCGCCCGGCGCCAGCCGCGTCAACAGGAGCGACGCTGACGACACGGTGAACACGAGCGCCACCGCGAACATGAGCCGGCGCAGCAGATAGATCACCATCGAGGATCAGGCTGACGACTGTCGACTGTCGACTGACGACTGACGACTGTCGACTGTCGACTGTCGACTGTCGACTGATGACTGTCGACTGATGACTGTCGACTGTCGACTACTGTACCACCGCGATCGTGTCCGGGGTCCAGAGAAGCTGCGGCCGCGAGAACGCCGTGGGTGTCAGGTTGGTGACCCGGGTCGAGACCGCCACGTAGATGCGTGGGGCGACGAAGTGAATCATCGGCAGATGCTCGGCGAAGATCTTCTGGACCTCGTCGAACAGCCGCTTGCGTTCGCCATCGTCGAACGACGCCATCTGCCGGCGCATCACCTCGTCGATGCGCCGCTCCCAGCCGGTGGCCGGCGTTTTCTGTTCGAGATTCCACGCGTGCGCCGTCCCCGAGCTGAGCCAGAAATCGTGGTTGAGCGCGGGGTCGGCGTCCGTCGTCGTCACACGCAAATAGACCGCATCGTAGTTGCCCGACAGGAAACGCTGAAACGCGGCGTTCCCCTCGAGCTCGACGACGTCGACGATGAGTCCGATCTTCTTGAGCTCGTCGCGGATCACCGCGGCGCCGCGCTCGAGCGTGGTGTTGCCTTTTTGCGTGATCAGCGCAAATCGAGCCGGCCGGTTGTTGGCGTCCTGGAGCCGGCCGTCGCCGTTGCGATCCGCCAGGCCGATCGACGCGAGCTCCGCCCTCGCACGCGCCGGATCGTGCGGCGTGCGCGGCAAGTCCGTTGCGTACCATTTCTTGTTGGCCGGCGTGACCGGACCGTAGATCGGGACACCGGCGCCGAGGAAGACCGTGTTGGCGAACAGCTCGCGATCGACGGCCAGCGCGATCGCGCGCCGCAGCCCGTCGTGCTGCAGCCACGCCGCGCGCGCGTCCGTCGGTCCCAAACCGCCGGGCTTCAGGTTGAACCAGAGACTATCGGCATCGAAGCCGACGCCCAGGTCGAGAATTTTCAGCCGTCCCGCATCAGCGGCACGCTTGAGCGGCGCGTAATCTTCGGGCCGCATCTCCGTCGCCGTCATGTCCAGCTGACCGGCGTCGAGCCGCAGCAGCTCGACGTCCTGGTCCGGGATGATTTCCACCGTAATGCGATCCAGGTAGGGCAAGGCCGCGCCGGTCGCATCCTTTCTCCAGTAGCGGGGGTTCCGGCCGAAGACCACCCGCTGTCCGGGAACGTACTCCGTGACCAGAAAGGGACCAAGGCCGACGAGTTGGCCGACCGGCGTGCCGAGACCCCACGCCTGCGCCAGCGCGCCGTCTTTGAGCGCGGCGCCAAGCTTGTGCCTCGGCAGGATTGGCAGATCGTGGAAAATCCGGACGCCGGGCGCGAACGCCTCCGGAAACGTCACGACGACGGTCAGCGGATCGGGCGCGACGACCTGCAGCTTCTTGCCGCCAATCTGCAGCGAATCGGCGAGCGCGCTGCCGACCTTCTCGTCGTACACCGCGTCGAACGAAAACAGCACATCGTCGGAGGTGAACGCATGGCCGTCTGAAAACGTGACGTTCGGCCGCAGCTTCAGCGTGTAGCTGAGGCCGTTGTCGGCGCGCGTCCACGATTCGGCCAGCCATGGCTCAACGTCCTGCGTGACGCGATTGAGATGAACGAGTCGCGCGTGGATCAGCGTGGCGACGAGGTCGCTCGTCGAATCGCGCGTGACGAGCCGATTGAAGCTGCGCGGGTCGGTGTGAACTGACGCAACGAGCTCTCCGCCGCGCGCCACCGTGCCTGCGCTCGCCGGTCCGTTGGCCGCACGCCGGCACGCGCCGGTGAGCGCAGCACAGAGGACGGCCGCGATCATCGTCGCGGCGACGACGGCGCTCTTGCGCGCGAGCTTACGTGGCTGTCTGGTCAAAAGCTGCCCCACCAGCCAGAAAGCTGGCCGATCGAAATTGTATGCATCTCAGCCGGTCCGCATGCATTTGCGTGCAAATTTCGGCCTGGCGGCGCGTCAGCAACGCGACTTGGCCAGTTTCTTGGC
>JAHFUI010000280.1 GCA_023265175.1 Acidobacteriota bacterium | reverse complement strand
GCCGTCACGCACCATCTTCGTGGCGGCGAGGAACTCCGCCTGACGACCAGCGAGATCGTGGAATTCGGGCGCGGGTTGTTCACGGCGAATTGGACCGATCAGGACGGCGGCGGTCGGCCGCTGACCAAGGGGACGGGCGCCCCGCTCCTGGATCGTCAACGGCCGCTCGTCGGGCCGAGGGCGATGAACCGCGTCTCAGGGCCAGACGCGAACTCCTGCGCGGGATGCCACAACTACCCCAACGGCGTGCCCGGCGGAAGCGGCGACCTGACGACCGTCGTCTTCCAGTTGGCGCAGCGCTTCGACTTCGTGACGTTCGACCGCAAGGATCGGACGAGGACGGGCGGCTCCCAAGACGAGGCCGGGCGACCTGCCACGCTGCAGACCGTCGGCAACGCACGGGCCACACCGGACCTCTTTGGCGCCGGCTACCTCGAGATGCTCGCACGCCAGATCACGGCCGATCTGCAGCGCATTCGTGATGGGCTCCGGCCAGGACAAGCGCGGCCGCTCACGTCCAAGGGTCTGTCCTTCGGTGTGCTGGCTCGCGGGCGCGACGGCCGGTGGATCACGACAGGAGTCGAAGGGCTCCCGCCGCAGAGTTTGGTGACCCGTTCGGCCACCGTCGAGCCGAGCCTGATCGTCCGCCCATGGCTGCAGTCAGGGTCCGCCGTCTCGCTCCGCGAGGTCGTCAACACCTCGCTCAACCAGCACCACGGCATCCAGTCCGCCGAACGGTTTGGCGTGGACACGGACCCGGATGGCGACGGCGTCTTGAACGAGGCGACGGACGGTGACGTTACGGCACTGACGACGTTCGTCGCCACGCTCCCCGTTCCGGGCCGTGTGATTCCGGCCTACCCGGACATCGAAAAAGCCGTGGCTGCCGGCGAGCGCGCGTTCGAGCGCATCGGCTGCACGGAGTGCCACGTGTCCTCGTTGCCGTTGGATCGCCCCGGCTGGATGTATTCCGAACCGGGCCCCTACAACCCGGCCGGGAATCTCCGGCGAGGCCCCCAGGTGCGTCTACGTGACGTGAACCTCGCAGACGCCGCGCTACCGCAACCGAGGCTCGTACCGACGGAAGACGATCCCCCCGTGGTCCTCGTGCCCGCGTACACGGACTTCAAGCTGCACGACATCACGGACCCCACTGATGACACAGCGAAGGAGCCGCTCGACATCAATCAACCCGCGGGCTCACCGAAGTTCATGGCCGGCAATCGCCGATTTCTCACGAAGCGTCTCTGGGGCGTCGGCAACCAGCCCGCGCACTTTCACCATGGACGGTTCACGTCGCTCAAGCAGGCCGTGCTCGCGCACGCGGGCGAGGCGCTGCCACAGAGACGCGCGTTCGAACAGTTGGGCCAGTCCGAACAGGAAGGCGTTCTCGCCTTCTTGACCTCGCTGCAGCTGCTCCCACCCGGAACCAACGGAAGACCCCTTGGGCGCCGACCTTGAGGCCGGTTGCCACAGGGCGGATGACCGCAGCAGCGGTGGATGATCGACCACCGGACCCGGGAGCAGACGTGGAACGTCGCTCGAGAGGGTGCGGGCGAGGCCGCCAGGATCTACCAATGAGCGATGAAATCGACGAGCGCCCGCCGCCGTAACAGGTCGCCTCCGAAGACTTCGTAGTGGCGGTTGTCGAGCAGGTTGGCCACGTCGAGCCGGACGCTGAGCGCCTTCGTCAGATGACGTTCGGCGGCGGCATCGACGACCGAATACGACGGCACGTCGCCGAGGAGGAGCCCCTGCGCCCACTTGAAGCGATCGGACCATCGATACTGGAACGCCACCGTCACTTGCCGATTGGAATACCCGATACCCGCGTGCACGCGACGGGGCGACGAGTTCGCCTGCAGCGGCTCGTCCGGCTGGTCGTGCTTCACGGTGAAATCGAACCAGGAGTAGTTGAGGTTCGCGCTCAGGCCGTGGAACGGCAGATACTGAACGCTGAGATCCAGACCCTGCGTGTCGACCTGGCCGTAGTTGGTCAGTGACCCGACGATGAACGCCGGCAAGCCGTCCTTGTCGTTCGACAGGAAGGGAAACAGCGTCGGCGGCAGGACGGACCGCAGCGTGCCGATCACGACAGCCTGCTGCTGGGCGCTCAAGCCAGCCGGCGGCTGGTACGGACCATAGTCGGGATTCACCCGGCCGAACGACGTGCCGACTTGCGGCAGAATCGACGAGATGAAGTTGTCAAGGCGGCTGCGATAGTAATCCGCGGAGACGATGACCCGCCGCCCCACGACGCCGGTGTAGCCCACTTCGGCGCTGGTGACCGTCTCGACCTTCAGGTGGTCGTTGCCGACGACGAGTACCGGCACGTTTGAGAACTGCAAGGGCACCAAGCCCACAACAGGGGCGAGCGCCTGCTCGAGCGGAGCGAGATCGATCGGGGGCGCGGCGGGGATCCGAACGAAGTACTCGACGAAGCTCGCGGACTGGAACGCGTGTCCGACCGAGACGCGGATCGTCTGATCGGGCCGGATCGCGTACACCAGACCAGCCTTCGGCGACAACTGCGTCGGATGGAGCGAGCTGCCATCCACGCGGAGCGCCAGCACGCTCTTGAGCTGCGGCGTCAGGTTGTAGTCGAACTGGCCGAACAGGCCGCCCCAGCGTCCGGACTCCGCCTGGCGGAATGTCTGCTCGATGCCCCGCGGATCCTTCGAATCGATCCAGGCGTAGGTGAACGAGCCGCCGCCGAGCACGCGCCCCTTCCCGCCGGCAAGGTCGAGACGTCGCAGCACGTCGGCGTGAAGCTTGTACGACTGGTCGTAGCCTTCGCTTCCGTTGGCAAGGCCGAAGTTGCCGCCGTAGCGGCCGTCGAAGAATCCGGAGACATTCCAGGGTCCGGTGGTGAAGCTGGCGCGCGCCCACGGTCGCTTCACCGAATCGTCCTGCGTGCGGCCGATCGGCGTGACGAACATGCTGCCGCGGATGCGCGCGGTGCCGCCTTCGACGACCAATCGGCCGGCGTCGAAGTAGCGATCGAGACGTGCGCCACCGGAGACGACGGACGTGTGATCGATGGGCGGCGCCATGACCTCGAGAGCGAGGCCCGGGTACTCGACGCGTGTCACGCGCGACTGAAAGTAATCGTCGCCGCGCGTCGCCTGGCCGAACACCCGGAAAAACGTCTTCGTCGACAGCTGGCCGGCCTGCGAGGCGCTGACGGCCACGGTGTTCCGTTCCCCGGCGGTTAGGTGCAGGTCGCCCCCCTGCGCGTACCGCGGCTCCTTGCTGATGAAGTTCACGACGCCGTTGAACGCGTTCGATCCGTAGAGCGCCGAGCCGGGCCCACGGACCAGTTCGATCCGGGCCAGGTTATCGGGCTGCACGCCGTACGCGCCCCATTCCTGGGCGCCGAGCATGACGGCGCCGGGATCGCGTCCGTCGAGCAGGACCAGCACGCGGCGGTTCAGCGTGCCGTTGAACCCGCGGACATTGATGTTGAAATCGTACGCGCCGCTCTGCACCATCTCGATGCCCGGCGCCGACGCGAGCAGCTTCGGTAACTGGCCTTGCGTGCTCTCCTCGGCAATCCTGTCCTCGGCAATCACGCTCACCGAGGCTGGCGCTTCGATGAGGCGTTCGGTGTGGCGCGATGCGCTGAAGACGGTCAGCGTATCGCTGTAGCGCAGCGCCCAGTCGAGGGTGAGATCGAGGCGCCTCGTATCGCCGTCAGCGACCGCGACGGCCTCTTTGGTCAGCGTATTGTCGGCCAGCGAAAAGGTCAGCGTGTAGGTGCCTGCCGGCAGCGCCTCGAACGAGTAATTGCCGCTCGCGTCGGAAACCGTGCTGGCCGAGGTTTCGCGAACCACAATGGCGACGCCGGGAACGCCGCCGCCGTCGGCTTTGGTGAGGCGCCCTTCGAGCCGGCCGGCGGTCAGGACGGTCGATTCGCCGGCGATGAAGACAACGGCCAACACGACGGCGGCTCGAATCCTGTAAGAGCTCACGGAACACTCCACGTGATGCGGCTCGGGGCCCAGATCGATCTGGCCAACGGACGAGCTTGCTGCCTAGCCGATCTTCGTCACGAAAACGGCGTGTGACAGGTTTTCCGAGACACACATCGCGATAAGTCCTTGGCCATCAATCCAAGGTGGTCCGATTCACGATGTAGTGTAGACCTACCCTCTTGCG
>JAHFUI010000133.1 GCA_023265175.1 Acidobacteriota bacterium | reverse complement strand
GCGTTCAAAGATTGACCCGCCGGGCGCGTGCCGGCGGGTTTATTCTTTTGGGGCAGATCTGATCAAACCGGCAAACAGAATTTTGCGCCGGGTAGTAGCTAAAGGCTGTTGCAAAACCCTGAGCTCCATCCCGCGACTGACGGGAGCCGCTGACGCACCGGCGTGGCCGATTCGTACCACGCTGGTGCCAGAATGCCCTCAGCAACCGTTCCCAGAAAATGGGAATAGCTGTCCGTCAACGTTTTCCTTGACATCATCGGGCTTACTCGATATTATCGAGTAGGTCATGATCGGGACGACGACGCACCAATCCTGGTTGTTCTCCCAAGTCATCCGCAAAGGGAAGGCCCAGAAGCCCAACGAGTTTGGGCGGCTGGTCCGCTTGGACGAAGTGGAACAGGGCATTGTGAGCGGGTATCACGTGCTGGAGGGCAATGCGGCGGACACCACCTCCTGCGTGCCGGCGCTGGATCACCATCACGCGTGCTTGGGGCCCGCGCCGCCCATGGCCACGGCCGACCGCGGATTTTTCTCCGCGCAGCACGAGCGCGAGGCCGAGGCGCGCGGCGTGGCGAAGGTGGCGCTGCCGGCGCGAGGGCGCTTGTCACGGACCCGCGCGGCACGACAGAAACAACGATGGTTCCGCCGCGCGATGCGCTGGCGCGCCGCTGTGAAGCGACGATCAGCACCTTTACTGAACGCCTTCGTTCAGAAGTGTCAGGGATGTACGGCGAACTCCGTGCTGTCGCGGGGCCCAGCCTCGCGCGCGTTCGCCGTCTTGAATTGCCAGGTTCTTAACTGAACTGAAGGGAGCCAGAGACGAAAGTTGGCGCCAGTTCGAAAACCTGACAGAATCCGATCAAGTGAGTCCGACTGTCCTGCAAAGCGGCCCGTACCGGTTTTTCTTTTTCTCCAGCGACCGAGATGAACCGATTCACGTTCACGTGAAGCGGGACGACAAGCTCGTGAAATTCTGGCTCAAACCTGTCCGAGTGGCGTACAAGTGGATTCAAGGAGACGGAGCCGAACCGTATCGCCGGCATTGTTCGGGAACACGAGGCTGCACTCTCGAAAGCATGGCATGACTACTTCAAACGTCGCAACGGAAACGGCGGCGGCCCAGAACGTTCGCGTCACTGATCGCGCACTCGTCGTGGAGTTGCGGGACGGTCGCGTGGTGTCCGTCCCACTCGCGTGGTATCCACGATTGGCCGAAGGGTCACCACGTGAGCGGGGACGATGGGAACTGCTCGGCCCCGGCATCGGGATTCATTGGCCCGAGTCACGGCACCGTCGGCCACGCGATCGTACGAGGTGCCACTCAACTGGAGCAGCACGTCAACCTGCAGCGGCGGTGTGCCAAGTTTGACGTCGCCGCGCTCTTGGCCCAGATCTCGGGTTCGAGTGTCTGTGCGAGCTCGATCGCTCCGAACGTCTCGAGGGCGGCAATCACCCTGACGAGATTCGCGCGCGACGCGCGGACGAAGGTGTCGAAGTCGGCGCTGTACCTCGGAGCGCCGTGGAATGTCGCCACGGCTTCGCTCCCGACGATGACGTAGTCCACGTTGAAGCGGTTGAGGCACTCGCAGAAGCGGATAAATTCGTCAACGGCGCTCGAGGCTCAGCGGGCACCGGCCGGCACCAACTGCCATGTCCAGCGCGCCGGTGCGACGACGAAGCCATGCACGCGAAGGCGGTACATCTGGGCCTGGGCGAGGCGCTCCGCAGGCGGGCGCGAACGCCAGTACGCGACTTGCCGAGCGTCATGTTCAGCCCAATGCATGGCCGAGGGCTCGACGGCCCACGCGAGCCCGGACGCTGGATCTATCCCGCTCGAGCGGCCGCTGCGTGTTGGAGGGATCCAGTTGCTTGCCACTCGCCCATCATAAGACAAAGTCGCGGTCGTCAGGCGTCGGTGATGCCAGCGCCTGACCCCACGCCATGCCGTAGGGGCCCGTGGTAGGCTCACGCGTCGCGAGACTGGTGAGGATGCATCCATCGCCCGCGAAGCGAGTGCTAAGCCGCCCGCCCTCCGCCGGTCGTATCCGTTGCGGAGCGGGCCTTCGGGTCCGCAGGCAGCTCGACGAGAACCACTCCCGCTTCCACGCGCGTGGGGTACGTCCGCACGCACGCGCTCGCGGTCGCCGGGCGTTCAATGGCTCCGGTCTCCAGGCTCACCTTCCACGCATGGAGCGGGCACACCACGCAATCGCCCGCAACGATGCCATCGCAGAGCGGGCCGCCCTTGTGAGGGCAGCGGTTGTCGACCGCGAGAAAGCGATCGCCGAAATTGAAAATCGCAATCTCGCGATCGCCGACTCGTGCGGCGCGACCCTCTCGTAGCGGGATGTTGTCGCAAGCGGTAACCGGGATCCAACGGGGACGCCCGGCAGTGTCCGGCTTCTGACGAACCTCGTGGCTCATGCGTGCACACCCTCGATTGCCTGGATCGGGATGAACTGCGTGGGATGCACGGGCGCCTGGCCTTCGTGCCAGGCGTCGCGCGCGCGCGTTTTCGACTTCCGCAGCCGGTCGAGCAGCCCCTGTTTCACGGGCGCTGGCGCGTACACCGTCTCCTTGCGCACCTTGTCGATCCCGAAGCGTTCGACGAAGTCGTACGTCCGTTCCAGGTAGTTGGCCTGTTCCCGGTAGTACTGGAAGAACAGTTCCGCGGCCTCGAGCGCCGCATCGGTGGTTTCGACCGTAATGAGCAGGTCCGCCTTCCGCACCGACTTGCCGGCGGCGCCGCCGACGACAACCTGCCAGCCGCCTTCCTGGCCGACGAGGCCGATGTCCTTGACCGTCGCCTCGGCGCAATTGCGCGGACACCCGACGCTCGCCATCTTGACCTTGTGCGGCGTGTACAGCTGTTCGAAGCGGCGCTCCAGTTCAATGCCGGCCGCCGTCGAGTCCTGCGTGCCGAAGCGGCAGAACTCCGTGCCGACGCACGTCTTCACCATCCGAAAGCCTTTGGTGTACGCCTGTCCCGACGGCATCCCCAGATCCGCCCACACCTGTGGCAGATCTTCCTTCTTGATGCCGAGCAAATCGATCCGCTGGCTGCCGGTGATCTTGACCATCGGCACGTGGTACTTGTCGGCGACGTCGGCAATCCGCCGCAGCTCATCGGGCGTCGTCACGCCGCCGCGGATGCGCGGCACGACCGAGAACGTTCCGTCCTTCTGAATGTTCGCGTGCACGCGATCGTTGATGAAGCGGGCGGACCGGTCCTCGTCATGGTCGCCGCACCAGATCATGTCCAGCATGTAGCTCAGCGCCGGCTTGCAGACCTCGCACCCCTGGCCGTTGCCGTAGATCTCCAGCACCTCCTGGACCGATTTCAGTCGCTGACTGCGGAGGATCTCGCGCAGGGCGTCCTGGGAGAACGGCACGCATCCGCAGATCACTCTCTTGGTCTCCTCTTCGAATTCCGGCGCGACGGCCTTGAGGATGTCCTGGCACAATGCCGTGCAGCTGCCGCAGCCGGTGCTCGCGCGCGTCGCTTCTTTGAGTTGCGACAGCGTGTTCACACCCTCCTGATGAATCGCGTGGATGATCGCGCCCTTCGTGACGCCGACGCAGCCGCAGATGGTCGCGCTCTCGGCCATCTGCGCGATGTCGAGGCCGGCATCGGAGCCGGGCGGCGGGAACAGCAGGTGACGGCGCTGTCCCGAGAGATCGGTTTGCGCTCGCAGCCAATCCATGTAGCGATGGCTGTCGGACGTATCGCCCACCAGAATCACTCCGGCCAGCTTGCCGTCGCGTACCGTGAGCTTCTTGTAGACGCCGAGCGCCCGGTCCTCGTAGCACACGGGCTCCGCGTTCTGCTCGCTCCAGTCGCCAGCCGAGAACACGTCGACGCCCATGATCTTTAGTTTGGCTGCCTGGATCGTGCCCGTGTAGACCGGTCCTTTGTTCGCGGTGATTGTCGCCGCGAGCACCTTGCCCTGTTCGAGCAGCGGCGCCACGAGTCCGTAGCAGACCCCGCGATGCTCCACGCACTCGCCGACGGCGAAGATGTCCGGATCGGAGGTCTCCATGTGATCATTGACGACGATGCCGCGATTGACGTTGAGACCCGCCTTGTACGCCAGCTCCACGTTGGGCCGGATTCCCGCGGCAACCACGACCAGATCCGCCTCAACGATGGTGCCGTCCTCCAGCGCCACGCCCTCCGCGTGACCGTTGCCGACGACGGCGGTCGTCGTTCGCCCAAGCAGGACGCGAATGCCGAGGTCCTCCATCTTCCCGGCCAGGTAGTTGCCGGCGTTCGGATCGAGCTGTCGCTCCATCAGCGTCGGCATCAGGTGCACCACGGTGACGTTGCAGCCCTGGACCTGCAGGCCGCGGGCGGCCTCGAGACCCAGCAGCCCGCCGCCGATCACGACCGCCTTCACGCCCGGTCCGGCGCGCTGGAGCAACTTGCGTGTGTCGTCGAGAGTTCTGAATGCGAAGACGTTCTCCCTGTCAAGCCCCTCAATGCGCGGCATGAACGGCGAACTGCCGGTGGCGAGGAGGAGCGTGTCGTACGAGGTGACGCTGCCGTCGTCGCCCCTGACCGTCTTCAGGTCCGCATCGACATCGACAATGCGCACGCCGAGGCGCAGGCGAATGTCGTTCCGCTGATACCACTCGAGCGGGCTGAGCGTGATCTCGTCAGCCGCTTTTTCGCCGGCGAGCACCGACGACAGCAGGATGCGGTTGTAGTTGACGTGCGTCTCGTCGCCGAAAATGGTGATCTCGAAGCGCGGCGCATGCTTCAGGACCTGCTCGACGCACGCCACGCCGGTCATTCCATTGCCAACGACGACCAGTTGTTTCATTTAGACCGTCCCTCTCTGCGTTCGCTCCACGCGGACGGCGCACTGTTTGTAGTTGGGCTCGCGCGAGATCGGATCGAACGCACTCTGCGTCACTTGATTGGCATTCGCATTCGCCCAGTGGAACGGCACGAACACCTGGCCGGTCGCGACCGTCTCGGTCATCCGCAGCTCGAGATTGCGGATGCGGCCGCGCTGCGACACGACGTCCACGCGGTCGAATGGCTTGAGCCGCAGCGTTCGGGCATCACGCGGGTTGATCTCGAGCCAGGCGTTCGGTGACAGTCGATCCAAAATCGGCACCTGGCCGGTTTTCGTCCGTGTTTGCCAGTGTTCAACCGTGCGGCCGGTGTTCAGCACGAATGGAAACGCGGAGGTCGGCTGCTCGGGGAACGGCTCCCACGTCACCGGAAGCAGTCGCGCCTTGCCGTCTTCCGTTTGGAATCGGCCGTCGGTGTACAACCGGCGCGTCTCGGCGGCATCGGCGTGGCCCGCGGGGTAGGGCCACTGAATGCCTCCCAGCGCTTCGATCGCGTCGTAGGTCATGCCCGAGTAGTCACACAAACGCCCTGCGGATACGCGCTTCCATTCTTCAAACGCGTCTTCCGGTGTCGTCCAGCCCGGGAAGAGCCGCTCACGACAGCCGAGGGCGGCCGCGACATCGAGAAAGATGTCGAAGTCCGTTCGCGCTTCGCCCGGCGGCTCGACGGCGCGGTTGACCTTGCTGATCCGCCGCTCGGAATTTGTGTACGTGCCTTCTTTCTCTCCCCAGATCGCGGCGGGCAGCACGAGGTGCGCGAGCGTCGAGGTCGGCGTTGGATGGAAGCCATCCTGCACGACGAGAAAATCGACCGTCTCGAGCGCCTGCCGCAGGACGCCCAGATTGGGAAACGACACGATCGGATTCGTCGCAATGATCCAGAGCGCTCGGATCCGCCGGTCGAGGATGGCTTCGATGATGTCGGGGTAGGGCAGGCCGCGTGCGGTGGGGATCTGTTCGACGGGTACGTTCCACAGTGCCGCTAGATCCTCGCGGTCCTCTGCGCTCGCGAAATGGCGATATCCCGGCAGGGAGGACGTGAACCCCGCTTCGCGCGTCCCCATCGCATTGCATTGTCCAGTGATGGAGAAGGGCGCTGCGCCCGACCGGCCGATGTTGCCGGTGATCAGCGCGAGGTTGTTGATCGCGTTCACCGTTTCGGTGCCCTTCGTGCTGTGGTTCACGCCCATCGTCCACCCGATGAACGCCGCGCGCGCGTTCCCGTAGAGCCACGCCGTTCGATGCAGGTTCTCGACGGAGAGCCCGGTGATCTCAGCCACGCGCTCGGGTGTGTACTCGCGGACAGACTCGCGCAGCGCGTCGAACCCGGTCGTGTGCGCCGCGATGTACTCGCGATCGATCAGCTCGCGCGCGATGACGATGTGAATCAGGCCGTTGATCATCGCCAGGTCCGACCGCGGCTTCACGGGCAGGTGCAGATCCGCCAGCATGGCGGTCTTCGTCACGCGCGGATCGGCCACGATGAGCGTCTTGCCCGGATTGGCCTCCAGCCTCTGCCACAGAATGGGATGGTTGTCCGCGATGTTCGCGCCGATCAGGAAGATGACGTCGGCGCGCTCCAGATCGTCGTACGCGCCGGGAGGACCGTCGCTGCCAAACGATCGTTTGTAGCCGGCGACGGCGGCCGACATGCAGAGGGTCGTGTTCCCGTCGTAGTTCGGGGTGCCGAGGCCGAGCTGCACCAGCTTGCCCAGGGTGTAAAACTCCTCGGTGACAAGCTGTCCGGTGCTGATGACGCCGACCGTTTGGGGCCCATACGACGCCTGGACCTCCCGGAACTTGCGAACCATCGTCCCGATCGCATCGTCCCAACTCACGCGTTCCAAGCCATCCCGGCCGCGAAGGAGGGGGAACCGCGCGCGGTTCGCCGCGTGAATCGTCTCGTGTTCCGACAGGCCCTTCGGGCACAGCATGCCAGCGTTGACGGGATGATCCAGGTCGCCGCGGACGCTGACGGCCCGCCCCTCCTTGACGCCGACAAACATCCCGCAACCCACCGAGCAGTACCCGCACGTGGTCCGGACCCAGCGATCGGGAATCTTGCGGCGGGCGGTGTATCCGATCGTCGGGTCCACGGCGTAGGCATACCGCTCGGGACGCGTGTCGAGACCGAGCGCGCGCCGCAGGCTCATGCCGCCTCGCTTCCCAGATACGGAGCGGCCATGTGCTTGGGAACCGCACTGATGAAGAAGAGATAGCGACCGAGCGTCTCGCCCCCGAGAGCCGTAGCGAATGAGACCCACCGGATGAGCGGATCGGCTGTGAACAACGGGAGCGCGATCGCTCCGACGACCAGCAGGACACCGCGCACGACGAGACGGGAGGCGAGCGTCGTCGACAGCAATCGGGCGGAGGCCTGGAGCTCGACGCTGTCCGAGGCGCTCAATCTGAAGAATCGCAGCGTGAGGACGACGAGGATGATTCCGGCCATCGTCGCGGACACGATGGCCAGCCACCGCGGGTTTCCGGCGCCGGACGCGGCCGCGAACAGCGGCCCGAGCATGGCCGCCGTGAGGTTGAACTGGACGAGCGTCAACGGTGTGTTCCACGCTGGGCGCGACGGCACGCAGTAGATACACGCGCTCGCGGTGACGCCGCCAATGCCGAGCGCGACGGTGAGCGCGCCCACCAGAACCCCGCCCGGCAGCCCGGTCCAGAGCGCGGCGGCGTAGAGGCACGCGACCGCTGAAAACGCGGTGAAAAGCAGCACCTCGCGGCTCAGCCACGAACGCTTCCACATTTTCAGCGCACGGTACGCATAGATCGGACGACCGAGGTGGAGCGTCGAGGCCGCCAGCGCGAGTGCGCCGACGGCAAGCGACGTCAGCGCGGCGACGCCGAGTCGCGTCGAGGCCCCCAGGAGCTGCAGCAGCCAGATTGTGGCGAACGCGCCGACGGAGAGCTGTGTGAGCACGGTCATCGCGACGAGCGGCCAATGGGGATCGGCCGGGGCGACGCGCAAGAGATCGACCGCCCGAGCGTTCGGCGGCAGATCCACGGGCAGCGTGATCCGCGTGGTCGACAGGCTCTGGTCACCAGCGGGCACGCCGGCGGCCGGCGCGCTGGCTGATGCCGCCGCCCGCCATTCAGCGATCTTGACGATTTCGATCTGGATGGCACCGGTGGGGCACGCGGACACGCACGCCGCGGTCTGTCCGAGCGCAAGCCGCCCGTGGCACATGTCGCACTTCCCGACGACTCCGCGCTCGGGGTTGTACTGCGGCACGCCGTACGAACAGTTCCACGTGCAGTACTGGCACCCGATGCAGGCGTCGGCGCTGTGCAGCACGATGCCGGTGACTGGATCCTTGGCGTACGCATCGACCGGACAGCCGCTGAGGCACGTCGGTTCCAGGCATTGATTGCACCCCATCGACAGATACGCGCGCTGGGTGCGTGGATACCAGCCGCCTTCGATCTCGCCGACGCGCCGCCAGTTAATCGCGGCGGGGTTGCCGTTCTGTTCGTTGCAGGCGACGACGCAGCACTTGCAGCCGATGCAGGTGGCCATGTCGAAGTGGAATCGGTACTGCTCGCCTGGTGCGAGCGCGCGCGGCGGCATGCGCGCCGGCGTCGCCTCGCGCGCGAGGGCGGTCGCCACCGTGAATGACGTCGATGACGCCGCCCGTGCAGGCGTGAGCAGAAACGTGACGCCGTCTTCGGTGGCGCGCTTCAGGAGCGGGAGGGCGATCACTGTACGGGGTCATACAGCAAGGCGTGTTCCGAATGGGACCGGTCGATGTTTTTCGTGTAATTATCTGAATCATCGAGAGTTCCCTGATCTAGAAGTTTCAGGCGAGCGTCAACATTTATGTACATTCTATAAATACGAGTAACATTTTCGTCTGACTTCGAATCGCGCTTTGAGCCTGTTGCACGAGATTACTGGGCGGCACGCCGTGCGATTGGGTGCCGGGATCGCGGACGCATCGCGAGATCGACACAAATGTCTGCTAGGTCTCGCGTACCGACATGTTTGTTGCTCGCGCTTTACCTTGCCCGCGAGCCTTCTGGCTGTTTGCTAGAGATCTCGTTCGCCCGCGCACGGCACATCGCTTGCTCAAGCGCGGACACGATGACGTACGCATCCGCACGACCCAACGGTCACCGGCCGACGCTCGTTGCCTGCTTTCTGCACTTCGACATCTGCTTCATGCTCTGGGTGCTTCTTGGTGCCCTCGGCATCTACATCGCGGACGGTCTCGGTCTGAATGCCGCGCAGAAAGGCCTCGTGGTCGCCATCCCAATTCTCTCCGGATCGCTGCTGCGCATCCCGCTGGGACTGTTGAGCGATCGCATTGGCGGGAGGACGGTCGGCATCGGCATCTTGATCTTCATGCTCGTGCCGCTCGTGCTGGCATGGCGGGGCGGCGAGAGTCTGCCAGCCATTTGTTGGGTCGGCGCGGCGTTGGGAGTTGCCGGCGCCTCGTTCGCCGTCGTCCTGCCGCTGGCGAGCCGATGGTATCCTCCTGAACGTCAGGGGCTGGTCATGGGGATCGCCGCCGCTGGTAATAGTGGGACGGTGATCGCCAATCTCTTCGCGCCGCGTCTGGCCAATATCGTCGGGTGGCACAACGTGTTCGGCCTGGCCCTCGTGCCGCTGCTCGCGTCCCTGTTCATCTTCGTTCTTGCGGCGAAGGACGTCCCGGGCGATCGGCGGGTGCAGCCCGCCGGCAGTTATCTGGAACCGCTGAAGGAAGGCGTGAAGCACGGCGACCTCTGGTGGTTCTGCTTCTTCTACTGCGTCACGTTCGGCGGGTATGTGGGACTGAGCAGCTTTCTGCCGCTGTTGCTCCGCGACCACTTCGGCGTGCGCCCTGTGACGGCGGGATACCTCACGGCCTTGGCGGCGTTCGTCGGCAGCGGCATCCGTCCGGTTGGGGGCTACCTTGCGGACAAGCTCGGCGGCGTGCGTGTGCTGGTCGTGCTGCTTGCCGCCGTCGGATTCGTCTACGCCACCATCGCCACTCTTCCTCCGATCTTCCTCATGGAAACGCTGTTGGTGCTGCTGATGGCGTGTTTGGGCATGGGCAACGGCGCCGTCTTTCAACTCGTGCCGCAGCGGTTTCGCGAGCAGATCGGCATGGCGACCGGTGTCGTCGGGGCGATCGGTGGCCTTGGCGGCTTCCTGTTGCCGACGCTCCTGGGAAGCTTGAAGCAGGCGACTGGATCTTTCGCGAGCGGCTTTTTCGTGCTCGCGGTGCTCGCGGCGAGCGCGGCGCTGTCGCTGCAACTCCTCGTCGCCACGGGGTCGGGATGGCGTCTGTCGTGGGAAGTGGCTCGGATGGCCAACGCCTGCGACGAGCCTTAGAAGGCAACAGGAAAGTTCGGCTATCGATAATTTCCGAATTGCAGCGCGACGCCGAAGTCGCGCTCGCGAAGCTGTCGCATCGCTTCCTGCAGCTCGTCTTTCGAGGGCGAGCTCACCCGGACCTGGTCGGCCTGGATCGCCGCCTGCACCTTCTTCATCTTCTGGTCCTTGAGGAACTTGACGATCTCCCGCGCGGCCTCGATCGGAATTCCCTGCTGAATCTCGATCACGCGGCGGACGGTGCCCCCCGCCGCCGGCTGCGACTCCGCCGTCTTGAAGTTCTTGACGGCCACGCCGCGCCGCACCAGACGCGTCTGCACGATCTCCCACAGCGCGTTCATCTTGAACTCATCGTCGGCCGTCAGCGTCAGCTTCTTGTCCGTCGCGTTCAGCTCGATGTCGGCCTTGGCGCCCTTGAAGTCGTAACGCTGGCCGACCTCCTTTCGCGCCTGATTGAGAGCGTTGTCGACCTCCTGGAAATCGACAGTCGATGTGATGTCGAAGGACGATTGAACGGCCATGCGATCGATTGTACTTCGCGGGCCTACTTGGGCGGCCCGCGCCCGGCCGCAGCCGTGTGTGGCTGTGTGGCGGCGACCCCACCCCACCCCACCCCACCCGACCAGTACAATGATGCCGATGGCAGAGGCATTCCGAGCCGTCGACGTGGTCCGGGTGCGTGACGGGGTCAGCAATCAGGGCATCGACCGCGCCGCCACGGAAGAGCCGCTCGAAGTGCGCCTGCACGGGCGGCCCTTCGCGGTTATCATGCGGACGCCGGGCGCCGATCGCGAGCTTGCGGCCGGTTTTCTGCTGGCCGAGCGCGTGCTGACACATCCGGACGATCTCGGGGCGATCGAATACTGCACGGATCCGTCAGCCGAGCATCCCGAAAACATCGTCAACGTCATGTTGGCGAATCAATCGTTGGAGGCGCTGGACCGGGTGCTGGCCGATCGACGCCAGGTGATGGGCAACTCGTCGTGCGGCATGTGCGGGCGGCTGACCATCGAATCGCTGTGCACCGACCTACCGGCGATCGCGAGCCGATGGACGATTCCGGCGCAGACGCTCGTCGACATCCCCGATCGATTGCGCGCCGCTCAACGGATTTTTGACGAGACAGGCGGCCTCCACGCGGCCGGCTTGTTCACACGCGAGGGTCGTCTCGACGCGATGGCCGAAGACGTCGGCCGTCACAACGCCGTGGACAAGGTCGTCGGCCGCATGCTGATGCAGGATCGCCTGCCCCTCTCGGACCATCTCCTGTTCGTCACCGGCCGATCGTCGTTCGAAATCGTCCAGAAGGCGTTTCTGGCCGGCGTCCCGCTCGTCGCCGCCGTGTCGGCGCCGTCGAGCCTCGCCATCGAGCTCGCACAGGACAGCGGCGTGACGCTCGTCTGCTTCCTGCGTGGCCGGAATTTCAACGTCTACGCGCATCCCGAACGAATCGACGTGTAAGATACGCGCCATGAGATATCGCGCGCTTCGTCTTGTTTCGGCCTGCGCATTTGCCGTCCTCACGGCCACTGTGGTGCCTTCCGGCGCAGCCGCAGAGATCGACGCGGCGTTCAAAGCCTTTTGGAACGCGCGCACGCCGCAGGCGGCGGCGAAAATCGTGGCGGATGTCGTGCGAAGCGGCGTCACCTTCGACGAAGCCTTGAAGCGGCTGCAAGCAGGCCGGCCTTATGTCGCGGATGTGCCGAAAAACGTCGTCAAGGCGAGCTATCAAGCCCAGGGGAAAGAGTTCTTCTATGCCGTGAACGTGCCCGAGTCCTACGATCCGGCGCAGCGCTACCAGGTGCGGTTCCAGCTTCATGGCGGCGTCAGCCGCGAGAGCAACAAGCCGCGCGGCGACGGAACCATCGGAGCGCTCGCCGGCGACGAACAGATCTACATCCTGCCGACGAGCTGGGCCGACGCGATGTGGTGGAATCCGTCACAGCTCGAGAACCTCAACGCGATTCTCGATACGGTCAAGCGCACCTACAACGTCGACGAGAACCGCGTCTTCGTCAGCGGCGTGTCTGACGGCGGCACCGGCGCGTTCTATGTGGCCATGAAGGACACGACGCCGTTTGCCGGCTTTCTGCCGCTCAACGGCAGCATGCTCGTGCTCCGCAGCGAGGATCTCGCCGTCGGCGACGTGTTCCCGAACAATCTGCGGAACAAGCCGTTCTTCATCGTGAACGGGGCCCACGATCCGATGTATCCGGCGAGCTATGTCGGTCCCTACGTGGAGCATTTGAAGCAGAAGGGCGTCGAGGTCGTCTACAAGCCGCAACCCAACGGCGTGCACAACACCGCCTGGTGGCCGGAGGTGAAAGGGCCGTTCGAGGCGTTCGTCCGCAGCCATCCCCGCAAACCGCTTCCCGACACGCTCACCTGGGAAACCAACGGCACCCCCGTCGACAACCGCGCGCATTGGCTCGTGATCGAGAAGCTCGCGCCGAAAGGCCGCAATGAACCGGACCTTCCCGATGTGAACCTGATGACCGACGTCGGCCCGATGATCTTCGAGAACACGCATCCGTCAGGCCGTGTGGATCTGGTGCGGACGGGCAACACGGTCACGGCGAGGACGACCGGCGTGGCGGAGCTCACGCTGCTCCTGTCGCCGGACGTCTTCGATTTGTCGCAGCCGGTGAAGGTCGCAGCCAACGGCCGCGTCGTGTTCAACGGCCGCGTCGATCCCAGCGTGGCGACGCTCCTCAAGTGGGCCGCGCGCGACAACGACCGGACCATGCTGTTCGCCGCGGAGCTGCACATCAAGCCCTG
>JAHFUI010000279.1 GCA_023265175.1 Acidobacteriota bacterium | reverse complement strand
CGGGGATGAAGGCGTCCGTCACGTTGTTCGATCCCAGTCCTTGAGCCGTCGTCGTGTAGCAAATCTGGGCGGCTTCGCTTCGAAGGACGACTTGCCGCGGCGAGATCGGGAGCAGCCTCAGCTCCCGCACCGAGGCGCCCGTGGCGAATCTCACATACGCGCGAAAGCGCTGCTGACGACCGCTCGGCGTCTGCGCACGAGTCGTCGTCTGACCTGCCAGAGTGGCGCCGCCGAGCACGCTCGCACCGCCTGCAGCGGCCGCGACCGCTTTCTTCAGCAGGCTGCGACGAGAGACTGCCGATGCCGATGATGGTGCCTGAGCAGTCACCGACCGACGGGGCCGTGAGAATTTCGAGGCCATGGAGTCCTCCTGAGGTAGCGTCGGCGAGGCCAACAACTACCGGACACTTATGTTTAGCGTCACTATACATCCCGCCATGGCCTCGCGGACGCTTCGGGGCTTTTTCCCTCGCGTCGATGCATCCACCGCGGGATTATCAGCAACCGTAGCGACTCGACACCTGATTCGCGCAATACAGCCATGAACCTACGTCGACGCACGATCTCGAGACTTGTCGCCTCTGGTTCGTCGTGTTGATCGTGTTGCCCTTTACGGCCCCGTTTCACGCTCTTGTCCTTGACTGCTCCTGCCAGTTGCTATACAAGCGTAACGCGCTGGAGGCGCCAGTTTGCCATAGGTGGATCTACTGGAGAGGGAGGCCCCGATGACTCCGAATGGACGGGCGACATCCTGGCACGTGCGGTGCGCGGCGATGTTGATGATCAGCGTGTTGTTCTCCGCGGCGTCGGCGCGCGCGCAGTTTGATTCGGCCCAGCTGTCGGGCATTGTACGAGACACGACCGGCGGCGTGCTGCCGGGCGTCGATGTGACCCTCGCCAGCCTGGGCACCGGGCTCGAACGGAGAGCCGTCACCAACGAGGCCGGCCTGTACACATTCCCGAACGTGCCGGTCGGCGAGTATCGGATTACAGCGGCGCTCACTGGCTTCCGGCCGGTGACGAACACCGGCGTGGCACTGACGGCCGGGGTCAACATCCGCGTCGATATTCAGCTGTCGCTCGGAAACGTGAGCGAGACCATCCAGGTGGTGGCGGCCACGACGCTTGTCGACACCGCAGTGATCGGCCGCACCCTGCGAGCCGAGGAGATTGCGGACACGCCGCTCAGCGGGCGCCGGGCGTCACAGGTCGCGCAATTGGCGCCAGGGGTCGTCGGCGGCAACATGGGCGGGTCAGTGCCAACAGGAGTCGGCACGTTTGCGACCGGCATCACGTCCATCAACGGCGGCCGCTCGGACGAGTTCATCACGACGATCGACGGCGCGCCGTCGATCCGCGTCCGCCAGGCCGGCGGCTTCATGATGGGAGCGCAGAACTTCGACACGGTCGCCGAAGTGCAGGTGCTGACCACGAACTATCAGGCGGAGTTGGGGCGCGCGTCGGCGGGCCAGCTGCGGCTGGTGACGAAGAGCGGCACGCAGAGCTTCCGCGGCAATGCCTTCTGGAGCCATCAGAACGACGCGCTCGACGCCAACACCTGGACGCGGAAACAAGCCGGGCTCGCCAAGTCGCCGCACACGTACAACGCGTACGGGTTCACGCTCGGCGGACCGATTTACATTCCGGGCAAGTTCAACACGAGCAAGTCCAAGCTGTTCTTCTTCTGGGGCGAGGAGTGGCAGCGCGATCGCACGGTCGAGGAGCAGACCGCCATCGTCCCGACCGCGGCCATGCGGAATGGCGACTTCAGCGCGCTGTTGCCCGGCCGCGTCGTCCGCGATCCGATCACCGGCCTGCCGTTCCCCGGCAACATCATCCCGCAGAGCCGAATCAGCCCGCAGGGCCGGGCGCTGGTCAACGCGATGCCGCTCCCGACTCCAGGATTCCAGCAGGGCGCGAACAACTGGATCGGCAACCCGGCGGTCTTCAACAACCAGCGCAAAGACAGCGTCAAGATCGACGTCGTCGCCTCGCTGAAGCATCGTTTTGCGGTGCGGCATACATGGGCGCCCAACGTCTGGAACGACCCGGAGCCGATGACGGTGTACTCGACCATCTGGGATTACCCGGGCCGCACCCTCGCCGCGACGCTCACGAGCACGCTCACCAACTCGTTGATGAACGAGTTCTCGTTCTCATGGGGATCGACGAGCCCGTCGAAGTATTTCGGGCAGCGCAACTGCGACTACTGCCCCGGCGGCGTCGACGCGCTGCTGTATCCGAGACAGTCCGACGTCGGGATCAACTATCCGTACCTGTTCCCAGGCACGAAGCTCGATCCAGACAAGATTCCGAACATTTCCCTGCAGGGATTCACAGCGGTCAACAACGCCGCATACCCCGGATCGTGGAACGATTTCGTGTTCCTGTGGGCCGACCACGTCACGAAGGTCACCGGCAACCACACCATCAAAGCCGGCATGAGCATCGAGCGGTCAGGCATGAACGACCGCATTCAACTCAGCTTCGCGCAGGCCCCGGCGACGACGAACCAGAACGGGTCGTTCCGGTTTTTCGACAACCGACCCAGTGGCACCGGATATTCCCTCGGCAACGCGCTGCTCGGTCTTTTCGACGATTACACCGAATTCGGCAACAAGCCGAACACGCGATGGCTCGCGATGGCCTACGATTGGTACGCGCAGGACAGCTGGAAGCCCACTCACAATCTGACACTCGAACTGGGCCTGAGATATTCGCTGTGGCAGCCCTGGGGCACGACGAACCAGGCGATGGCGTCCTTCAACAATCAGTTCTACAACCCGGCGACGGCAGCCACGGTCGACCGGGCCGGCGGCTTCATCACTGGCGGGGATCGCTTCAACGGCATCGTCCTGCCCGGCGACGCTCCGAGCGACGACGCTGTCGCGACGTTTCCCAACCTGGCGAGTCTTCAGCGCCTGTATCACGGCGTGCCCAACGGGTTCTCCCAGACGCCGAAGGACGGCTTCCAGCCGCGACTCGGTCTCGCCCATGCGATCGATGAGCGGACGACGTTCCGCGCGGGCGCCGGCCGATTCCTGAACCGCGTGCAGATCAATACGACCGCCGCGTACGGCTTCAATCCGCCGCTGTCCGAGATGCAGACGGTCATCAACGGGAGGGTCGACGCGCCCGGCGGCGCGTCCGCGCGAATCTTCCCGCTGGTGATGGCAATGCAATCGCCCGAGTTCACCAATCCGACGTCGTGGGCGTGGAATACGACGCTCGATCGGGAATTGCCCTGGTCGATGCGCGGCACCGTGTCGTACGTCGGCCGCTCGGCGTCGAACCTGGAACGCGCGCGGAATCTCAACCAGTTGCTCCCGGGCACGCTTCAGGCGAATCCCGGCGTCAACGCGAACGCGCTGCGGCCGTATCTCGGTTTCAGCACGATTACGCTCTACGAGACGACCGGCCGATCGCGGTACAACGCCCTGCAGACACAGGTCGAGCGGCGATCGGCCGGCGGCCTGGGGTTCAACCTGGCGTACACGTTCTCGAGAACGACCGACAACGGCGCCGGCCGCAACGATCTGCTGCCCAATGCCTACGACGACAGCGCCTATTACGGCATCTCGGATCTGGATCGGCCGCACGTGCTTGTGTCGCAGGTCCGGTATCGTTTTTCATCGCTCGATTCCGCGCCGGCGCCCGTGCGTTGGGTGGCCGGGAACTGGGACGTCTCGGGCGTCTTCCAGGCACAGTCTGGAGCGCCGTTCGACGTTCGCACGGCCGTCGATATTGCCGGCATCGGCCCGGGAAGCGGCAATCAGTTCTACGACCTGATCGGCAATCCGGACGCCGCCCGTACCGATTGGGACGACGCGCTCTTGCGAGCGACCTGGTTCGACAAGACGGCGTTCCGCGCGCCCGCGGCGGGCACGTACGCCACGACGCAGGGGAAAGACACGTTACGGCAGCCGGGGTTCTGGGATCTCAATATGTCGTTCCGCAAAGGCTTCGCGGTGGCGCCGTCGAAGCGCTTCGACTTCCGGGTTGAGGTCTTCAACATCTTCAATCGCACCCGCCTCGGAAACGCCGTGACCAATCCGACGCTGGCGGATTTCGGGTACATCGTGTCGAGAGTCGGCAATCGGACGATGCAGCTGGGACTGCAGTACGTCTTCTGACGATCAGGAGAGTCAGGCAAATCGGCCCTCCATCGACGG
>JAHFUI010000020.1:31625-43700 GCA_023265175.1 Acidobacteriota bacterium | reverse complement strand
TCGCCGTCGATATCGATGTTCGCGAAGGCCGGGGTCTTGCCCAGGCCCGGCATGCGCTGCATCTCGCCGCACAACGCGACGACGAAGCCGGCGCCGGCGCTCGGCACAAGGCTGCGGACCGGCAGGATGAATCCCTTCGGCCGATTGCGCAGCGCCGGGTCGTGCGAGAGCGAGAGATGCGTCTTCGCCATGCACACGAGCGCGCGGCCCATGCCGAGCTTCTCGATGCGATCGAGATCCTGTTGCGCCTGCATCTGCAGGTCGATGCTCTCGGCGCCGTAGAGCTTCGTCGCGATCGCTTCGATCTGCTCGACCACCGGCGTCTCGGCCGGCGTGATGAAAGAGAAGGTGTTCGGCTTGCCGCACGCCGCGATGACGGCGTCGGCGAGCTCCACCGCGCCCTCGCCGCCGCGCGCGAAGCCCTGATGCACGACGACGGTTTGGGCACCAGCCTTGACCGCCAGTTCCTTGAGGAGCGCAAGCTCTGTTTCCGAATCGGTCGGAAAGCTGTTGACGGCGACGACGCACGGCAATCCGTACTGCCGCACGATCTGAATATGCGCCGCGAGATTGTCGATGCCCGTGCGCACGGCGGCGGGATCCTCCTTGCCGAGCTCGGCGAACGCCTTTCCGGCGTGCGACTTCGTGGCCCGTACCGTGGTGACGAGCACGGCCGCGCTCGGTGTGAAGCCGCCCGTCCGGCAGACGATGTCGCAGAATTTCTGCATCCCCAGATCGCTGGCGAATCCGGCTTCGGTGATGACGTAGTCGGCCAGCTTCAACGCGACGCGATCGGCCAGGATCGAGTTGTTGCCGTGGGCGATGTTGCCGAACGGGCCGGCGTGCACCAGCACCGGCTGGCCCTCGAGCGTCTGCACCAGGTTCGGATTAATCGCTTCCTTCATGATGACGGTCATCGCGCCGGCGACCTGCAGATCGTCAGCGGTCACCGGCTTCCGGTCGTAGGTGGTGGCCACGACGATCCGCCCCAGACGCTTGCGCAGATCCTGGAGGTCGTGGGCCAGCGCGAACACCGCCATCACCTCGGACGCCGCCGTGATCACGAACTCGTTCTGCCGCGGGATCCCGTGCGCTTTCCCGCCCAGGCCGACCACGCTGTAGCGCAGCTCGCGATCGTTCATATCCACGGTGCGCGGCCACGTGACGCTCACCGGATCGATCTTGAGCGGGTTGCCGTTGAAGATCGAGGCGTCGAGCGCCGCCGCCAGCAGGCTGTGCGCCGCCGTCACGGCGTGCGAGTCGCCGTTGAAATGGAGGTTGATGTCCTCCATCGGCATGACCTGCGAGTAGCCGCCGCCCGTCCCGCCGCCCTTGATGCCGAAGACCGGCCCCATCGACGGCTCGCGCAAGCAGAGCATCACCTTCGCGCCGCGCTTCCCGAGACCCTGCGTCAGCGCGATGCTCGTCGTCGTCTTGCCTTCGCCCGCCTTGGTCGGCGTGATCGCCGTCACGATGATCATCTTCCCGTCGGGCCGCGACGCCAGCCGATCGAGAATCGACAGCTTCACCTTGCCGCGGTCGAGTCCAAACCGCACCAACTCTGCGGGCAGAACGCCGGCGGCCGCGGCGACCTCGGTGATGGGCAGCAGTTCGGCGGAGTTCGCAATTTCAATCGCTGATTTCATCCTTTACACCTTTCGCTGAATTGCAGGATTGCAGAATGGTAGGCCATCCTGCAATCCTACCATCCTGCAATTCTGCAATGTCAGGCCGGCACCAGGTGGCCGGCATGAAGCCGCAGCACGCGGTCGCACGCGGCCGCGAGCCGCGGGTTGTGGGTGGCAATGATCGACGTCAAATGATAGCTCTGGTGCATCTCGCGCAGAAGCCCGTGCAGCGACTCGGCGGCCTGCTCGTCGAGATCGCCGGTCGGCTCGTCGGCCAGGAGCACCGATGGCCGCATCACCAGCGCGCGCGCGACCGCGACGCGCTGCTGCTCGCCGCCCGACAACATGCCTGGACGGTGGGCCAGCCGCTCGCCGAGGCCGACGCGCCCGAGCAGCTCCTTCGCCCGCTCGCGCGCCTCGCGCAACGGCATCCTGGCAATGCGCGTCGGCATCTCGGCGTTTTCGAGCGCGCTGAACTCCGGCAATAGATGGTGGAACTGAAAGACGAAGCCCACCTGTTTGTTGCGCAACGCCACCACCTCGCGATCGGGAAGCGCGGTCAGCTCCGCGTCGCCAATGATGACAGTCCCCTCATCCGCGCGATCGAGTCCGCCGAGCACGTGCAGCAGCGTACTTTTCCCGACGCCGGAGGCGCCCATGATCGCGACCATCTCGCCGGCGTCGACGACCAAGTCCAGATCGCGCAGCACCGTCAGCAAGCTGCCGCCGACGGTGTAGCTCTTTCGAATGCCGCGCGCCTCGAGGAACGCCATCTGTCAGTCGACAGTCGACTGTCCTTGAACGAATGCGTCCGCCAGCGTGACTGACGACTGACGACAGGCGACAGTCGACTGACTGACGACTGACGACTGACGACTGACGACTATTCTCATTCGTATCTGAGCGCCTGCGCGGGATCGAGCCTGGCGGCCTGGCGTGAGGGATAGATCGTCGCCACGAAACAGACGGCGACAGCCGTGACGACCACGACCGCGAAATCGCGCGGGAGGATCGTGAACGGCAGGTGCGAGATCTGATATACGTCGATCGGCATGCGAATGAGCTGGTAGCGGTCGAAGATCGTCGACAGCGCATATCCCGCCGCCGCACCCACGGTGGTGCCGACGATGCCGATGATGAGCCCCTGCATCATAAAGATGATTGTCACGCTCCTCGCGCTCGCGCCCATCGTCTTGAGAATGCCAATGTCACGAGTCTTCTCCATCACGAGCAGAATGAGCGACGTGACGATGTTCAGCGCGGCAACCATGACGATGAGCCCGATCGCGAGCGAGACGGCGATCTTCTCGAGCCAGAGCGCCGAAAAGAGCGGCTTGTTCATCTCCTGCCAGTCCTGCTTGATGTAGTCCTCTCCCATCTGCTGGGGAATGGCATTCGCAATCCTGGAGGCCTCCCAGATGTCGTCGACCCGCAACTGAATGTGATCGACGGTATCTTTGCCCAGCAACCGCTTGGCCACGTCGAGCGAGACATACCCGTAGGTCGAATCGAATTCGAGCAATCCGAGCATGAAGATGCCCGCGACGCGCAGCCGCCGGATCTTGGGATACATGCCCATCGGCGTCAACGTGCCTTGTGGCGTCAGCAGCGACACATCGTCGCCCACCTTCACATTGAGCTTGGCGGCCAAATCCTTTCCAAGAAGAATTCCATCGACCGCTCCAGCCCCTGCGAGCAGCGCGTCGAGGCTGCCGCTTCGCATCGCCTGCTTGAGATCGGTGACCTGCGGCTCGAGCACCGGATCGATGCCTTTGACCTGGACCGGCACGGTCTCCTGCGCGACGGACAGGAGTCCCTGCCCTATCATCGCCGGCGCCGCGCCGACGACGTGCGGAAGGCGACGCAATTTATCGACTTCAGCGTGATAGTCGGTGATGCCCGTCGCTTTCCACACGTACACATGGGGGCTCGAGCCAAGAATGCGGTCGCGGAGCTCCTGCTGGAGTCCCGTCATGATCGCCAACGCGACGATCACCGCCATCACGCCCACGATCACGCCGACGGTCGAGAACACCGAAATGACCGAGATGAACGCCTGCTTGCGCTTGGCCAGTAGATAGCGAAGGGCGATGTGGAGCTCGAAGGGGATATCCATCAGTCGTGTAGAACCGGTTTCATAACATCTTGAACCACAAAGCTCACAAAGATCACAAAGGTTTTCTTGGTGTTCTTCGTGGCCTTTGTGGTTCTGAAATGGGTTGTAGTCGTTAGTCGTTGGTCGCTGATCGTTCGTCCCGTCTGCGCATCAGCGGAAACAGAATCACATCCCTGATCGACGGGCTGTTCGTGAGCAGCATCACGAGCCGATCGATGCCGACGCCCTCGCCGGCCGTCGGCGGCAATCCGTACTCAAGGGCGCGGATGTAGTCCTCGTCCATCGCGTGCGCTTCGAGATCGCCGCGCGCGCGATCGTGCAACTGGTCCTCGAAGCGACGCCGCTGTTCCGCCGGATCGTTCAGCTCGCTGAAGGCGTTGGCGACCTCGAGGCCGCCGATGTAGAGCTCGAAGCGCTCGACGGTGTCCGGATCGTCGGCCTTCTGTTTCGACAGCGGCGACACCTCAGTCGGAAAGTCGTACACAAAGGTCGGCTGGATCAGCCGGTCCTCACACAAGGCCTCGAAGATGTCGGTCGTCACCTCGCCGGGGCCGTGTCCGGCCTGACTCGCAAGGCCGAGCTGTTGCGCGATGCTGGCCGCGGTATCGCGCTGGCGCAACTCGGCGTCCGACACGTCGCACCCCAGCTTCCGGCCGGCCGCGTCGCGTACAGCCTCGCGCAGAGAAAGCCGCGCGAACGGTGCGCCGAGCGAGATGTGATGCTTGCCAAAGGTGATCTGATCGGTGCCAATCACCTGGCGCGCGACGGTGGCAATCATCTCTTCGGTCATCACCATGAGCGAGCGATAGTCGGAATAGGCCTCGTAAAACTCCATCATGGTGAACTCGGGGTTGTGTTGCGTGGAAATCCCCTCGTTCCGGAAGTTGCGGTTGATCTCGAAGACCTTCTCGAGCCCGCCGACGGTCAGCCGCTTGAGATAGAGCTCCGGCGCGATGCGCAGGTACAGATCCATGTCGAGCGTGTTGTGATGGGTCGTGAAGGGCCGCGCCAGCGCGCCGCCGGCAATCGGCTGCATCATCGGCGTCTCGACCTCGAGATACCCGCGCGCGTCCATGAACGCGCGGACCGCCGACACGAGCCGGCTTCGAGCCTCGAACACCCGCCGCGAATCGGGGTTCACGATGAGATCGAGATACCGTTGGCGATAGCGAATCTCGACATCGGTGAGGCCGTGCCATTTCTCGGGCAACGGCAGCAGGCATTTGGCGAGAAAGTGCAGGCGCGACGCCCAGATCGTGAGCTCGTGCGTCTTCGTCCGGAACAGGTGCCCCTCGACGCCCACCCAGTCGCCGAAGTCGAGCAGCTTGAAGATCTGGAAGTCCAGCGCCGGCATCGAGTCCTGCCGGATGTAGACCTGAATCTTCGCGAGACCGTCGGAAAGGACCAGGAAGCTCGCTTTGCCGAATGACCGGATGGCGAGAATCCGTCCGCTCGTGATCGTCTCGATCCGTTCGGCCTCGAGCTCTTCGCGGCTGCGCCCACCATAGCCCTCGGCGAGCTGGGCGACCTGGTGCCGCCGTGCGAACGCGTGCGGATAGATCTCGACGCCGAGCTTCGCCAGCTCGCCGAGGTTCGCGCGGCGCTGCTGGATTTGCTCGTCTTGGGAAGACATGGCTGCTCTCAGCGCAGAATCACCACACAGGACACAAAGGACACGAAGGCAGAAACCGGTTTGACCTTTGTGTCCATCGTGTCCTCTGTGGTGAGTCAGCCTTGGGCTGTGTGTAATCAGCGTGGAACATCAATCTTCTTCCTGACCGCATCCAACATCCCATTGATGAACTTCACCGCGTCCTCGGTGCTGAACGTGCGCGCCAGCTCCAGCGCTTCGTTGATGACCACGGCGTGTGGCTCCGATCCGTGCATGAGCTCGCAGATCGCCATGCGGAGGATCAGCCGGTCGATGATCGCCATCCGCTCGGGCCGCCATCGTTGTGCGGTCCCGGCAATCAGCGGATCGATCGCCTCGAGGCGCGCCACGGTGTCGCGCGCAAGCGCGCCGGCCACGCGCCGCAAGTCGTCAGAGGGCGCGGCGGCATCGGGCCATTGCAGCGCGAAAAACGTCTCGACCGCGCGCCCGATATCGATCTGGCCGACGTCCCATTGATAGAGGATCTGCAAGGCGACCTCGCGGGCGCGGCGACGAGGGTCCTTTTTCAATTCTCGCGGGGCCCCACATCCCCAATGCGGCCGGGGCCCCACCCCCAGCCGCTCTCGCCTTCGCGGTCGCTCCGGCTCGGGCTCAAGGCCGTCGCTCGCCCATACAGCTTCGATGGTCCCCGCGCTCGAGCGTAGACTCTCGCGCGCGGGTGAAGGCTGACGCCTCTCATCTGGCCGGGCCGTCTCCACGAGCGAGCTGCGCGACGACTCCGACCATCTCGATCGCGGCAGCGGCGGCTTCCCAGCCCTTATTCGATGTGCCCTCGCCCGCGCGCTCGACGGCTTCTTCGACCGAGTTGGTGGTCAGCACGCCGAACGCGATGGGAATCCCGGTGGCGGCGGATGCGTTCGCAATCCCGTGCGACACCGCCGACGCGATGTACTCGAAGTGCGGCGTGTCCCCACGAATGACACAGCCCAGACACACTACCGCGTCGTACTTCCCGCTTCGCGCGGCATGCTGCGCGGCGATCGGAATCTCGAACGCGCCCGGCACTCGCACGACGGTGATGTTCTGGGCGTTGACGCCGGCGGCGGTCAGCGCCGCGACAGCTCCCGTCTGCAGCCGGTCGGTCACGAAGTCGTTGTACTTCGACACGACGATCGCAAAGCGGAATCCTTTCGCCGACTGCGTGCCCTCGATCGTGTGCATAGTCATCGGAACCACAAAGGTCACGAAGAGCACAAAGCCAGGCTGGCTCGATTTTCTTTGTGTCCCTTGTGTCCTTTGTGGTTCATCGGCCCGTAAACCGCGCCTTCCGCTTCTCCAGAAACGCCCGCGTCCCCTCGCGCATGTCCTCGGTCGACGCGACCAACCCGAACAGCGTCGCCTCGTACACGCAGGCTTCCGCGAACGGCATCTCGAGGCCCTTGTTGATCGCACTGATGATATAGGCCGTCGCGATCGGCGCGTTCTTCGCCAGTTGGGCGGCGAGCGCGCGCGCGAGGGTCATCAGGTCCGCCGCCGGAACCACGCGGTTGACGAGACCGATGCGCGCCGCCTCCTCCGCGCCGACCGGCACGCCGGTGAGAATCAGCTCCATCGCCTTCCCCTTGCCCACCAGCCGCGACAGCCGCTGAGTGCCCGCGTACCCGGGAAGCATGCCGAGCGTGATTTCCGGCAGTCCGATCTTCGCCGTGTCCGCCGCAAGCCGCAGCGTGCACGCCATCGCCAGCTCGCACCCGCCCCCGAGCGCGTACCCGTTGATGGCCGCAATGACCGGCTTGCCCATGTTCTCGATCAGATCGAAGACGTGTTGGCCCGCGAGCGCGTGCCCGCGGCCGCTGGTCGGTGTCTGCACGGCGAGCTCGTTGATGTCGGCGCCGGCCACGAACGCCTTGTCCCCGCCGCCTGTCAGAATGACGACGCGGACGCTCTCGTCACGCTGAAGATCCAGGATCGCGTGGCGCAACGCGTCGAGCGTCAGGGCGTTCATCGCGTTCAGCACGGCGGGGCGATTGAACGTCAGGATGGCGACAGCGCCGTCGCGTTCGAGCAGCAGATTGTCGCTCATAGCGGGAACGGATACATCAGCCAGCCCAGCACGATGGCCGCGACGATGAACCCGGCGAAGAGCATTCCGCCAAACCGGATCTGCTCGCGCGCTTCGTCCTTGGTGAGCAGCGCGAAGACGAGCGAGACAAAGAACGCAAAGATCGCGAGCAGCAGCAGGTGACTCTGCATCACTTGCGGCCCACCGCGATGTCGTAGGCGTCGATGACGACGATGAGGTTGAGCAGGCCGGCGACGATCAAGAACGTGTTGCCGTACTCGTAGGTGACCGCGCGCACGTCACCCGCGCCGTATCCCAGTCCGGTCGCAACAACGTAGGCGGCCCCGATTCCCAGGTCGGCCAGGCACATCAGCCCGGTCAGCGGCTCCGACATGTCGAACAATCCAGTGAGCGCCCGCGGGGGAAAGAGCCGACCATGGATCGCGAGGCCGATCGCAAACATGAGCGGAAGGGCCACCAGCAGGATCAGACCCTTCGCGCGACGCCCCAGCCACAAGTGGCCCACGCCGGGAAGCGCCCAGGACGCGGCGCACAGCAGCACGAGCGAGCTCGATGGTGTCTGTTCGGCGGCGGGGGCGGGCACGACCTGGTAGTTTACCTTACGGCGCTCATGATCCAGGCCACGGCCGCCCCGAGCGGTGCACCGCTGATCGCGCGGATCCAGTTGCCGGGCGTCTGTCCAGTCGTCCACTCATACACGAGCGTGGCCGCCGCTGGCAATGCGGAGACGAGCAACGCGGTCCGGCCAAAGCCAGACCCTGCCGGCGATCCGGTCCGGCTCGAGCCAACTGCCGGCGATCGAGCGCGAAACAACATGAAGCACGCCGTGACCGCGGCGCTGGCGTAGATGCCGGTGCACCGCGCGCAGACCGGCATCTGCGCGCCGAGCAGGTGAAACGACCGCTCCGGTCGCTGATGACAAATCAGGCTGCCGGCGGCATACACCACGAGCGCGAACGGATAGCCCACGCTCGCGGCTCGTGACGCCGGGCGGCCGGCAACCACCGGCGCGAGCAACAGCCCAATCGACCACACGATCGAAGCGCCTTCGAACGCCCGGCGGACGAGGAACGGGATCAATCTGGTCATCTGGTTATCTGATTATCTGGTTATTGACTTGTTATCTGGTTATTGACTTGGAAATTGATGACCAAATAACCAAATAACCAAATAACCAAATAACCAGATAACCAGATAACCAGATGCTACACTCCCCGGCCATGACTTCGGGCCGTGACGCCTCGCGACGCGATCTGATCGCTGTGGCGCTCGTGTCGGCGACGCTCCTGATGACCGAGCTGGCGCTGACGCGCATCTTCTCGGTCGTCATGTACTACCACTTCGCGTTTCTGGCAATCTCGATCGCGCTTTTCGGCCTGAGCGCGAGCGGCGTCTTCGCGTATGTCGCGCGGCGATGGCTCGAGCCTCTTCCGGCCTCCGTGCTGCTCGCGCGTCAGTGCCTGATCTACGCCGCGGGCACGACCGTCGCGTTGTTCGTGCTGGTCCGGCTGCGGGTGGGGCTCAATTACTCACCGCGCAACCTCGAGCTGATGCTCATCATCTACGCCCTGGCCGCGCTGCCGTTTTTCGCCGGCGGCCTCGTCATCACGCTCGCGGTCTCGCGGTTTTCATCGCGGATCAACGCGGTATACGCCGCCGACCTCACTGGCGCGGCGGTTGGTTGCCTGGTGCTGATCCCGTTGCTCGACCGCGTGGGCGCGCCAGGCGTCGTCCTCACCGCCGCCGCCTTGGCGCTGGCCGGCGCCGTCTTGTTCGCGCCACCCGAGAGTCGCGCGCGCATGGGCGGCATGGGCGCTCTCGCGATGATCGCGTTGCTCGCCGGACAATTTTCCGGACTTGCGTCCTTCGACGTGACCGACACGAAAGGTCACACCACCGATCGCGTCCTCTTCAGTAAATGGAATTCATTTTCCCGCATTGGCGTGTACGAGCGCACGCACGGCGACTGGTCGCTCAGCGAGACATACACGGGCCCGCTCCCCGACACGCGGTACATGGACATCGACTCGGCCGCCTCCACGCCGATTCTGCACGTCGAGCCCGACCTTGCCAACGTGAAGTACCTCCGATACGAGCTCACCGCGCTGGCGTATCACCTCAAGGAGCAGAGGCTGGAGGCTGGGGGTTTGGGGCTCCTCAAAGAGCAGGGGTTAGAGGCTAGGGGCTCGAGGCTAGTGAAAAACGCCTCCCAGCCTCAAGCCTCCAGCCCCCAGCCCCCAGGCTTCACCGCCCTGGTCATCGGTCCTGGCGGGGGCCGTGATCTGGTCTCCGCGCTCGTCTTTGGCGCGCGCCACGTCGACGGCGTCGAAATCAATCCGATCATCGCCGACGACGTGATGCGCGATCGCTTCCGGGACTATTCCGGCGGCATCTACACGCACCCCCGCATCCGCATCGTCATCGACGATGGCAGGAGCTTCGTTCGCCGGACGCCGGATCGGTACGACGTCATCCAGGCATCGCTGGTCGACACGTGGGCCGCAACGACCGCTGGCGCGTACACGCTCACCGAGAACACGCTCTACACCGTCGAGGCCTTCAACGATTATCTGGACCACCTGACCGACGACGGCGTCCTCTCGATTACGCGCTGGGTTCTTGATGGCCTGCGCCTGATCACGCTGGCACAGACGGCCTGCGAAGCGCGAGGGTGGGACGCGGCATCTCGGCTCGCCATCGTCCAGCACGAGCGCGTGGCGACGTTTCTGTTGAAGAAGACGCCGTTTACGGCGGCCGAGCTCGCGCTCTTGCAGAGCGAGTCGGATCGGCTCGGATTCCGCGTGCTGTATGCCCCCGCCGTCGACGGATGGAAGCCGGCGCTCGCAACCGACGCGAAGATCGATGGCGTGCACACTGACGTGTACGCGAGCCTGATTCGGACGACGAACCGCGCGCAGTTCTTCGCCGACTACAAGGACGATGTCACGCCGACGACCGACGATCGGCCGTTCTACTTTCACACGACGAAGCTGAAGGATCAGTTTCAGGTCGCGTTTGGACGTTCGATGCTGTTCGGAAACGGACTGAGCGCGTTGTTGACACTGATGGGAATCTCAGCCGCGCTCGTCGTGTTGTTCGTTGTGGCGCCGCTGGCGATCGCAAGCGGCCCGCTTCCTCGCGGCTGGTTTGGCTGGCTGGTGTACTTCGGGGCTCTCGGCGCCGGCTTCATGTTGATCGAGGTGTCGGTGCTGCAGCGGTTCGTGCTGCTGCTCGGCCACCCGGTGTACTCGCTCACGGTGACGCTCTTCTCGCTGCTGCTCGGCACGGGCCTCGGCGCCGCGTGGAGCCGCCGAATCAAGGACGAGGCGCTCGGCCGATCGGCGGCGGTGGCGCTGCTGCTCGTGGCCGCGGTCGGGGTGTTCGTCATCGCGGCGGTGACGCCGGTGATCGCTTGGGCCATTCCGTTCGCGCGCGTGACACGGATCGGCATCGCGGTCGGTCTGCTCGTCCCGATTGGGATGCTCCTGGGCATTCCGATGCCGACCGGGCTTCGGCTGCTTCAGGCTCGCGCGCCCCACATGGTCACCTGGGCGTGGGGCATCAACGGCGCGCTGTCGGTGCTCGGCGCGACGCTCGCCATCTTCATCGCCATGAACTGGGGGTTCCGTGCGGCGCTCCTGGCCGCCTCGACCGCGTATCTGATGGGCTTGGTGGCGCTCATGACCGTCGCGCGGCAAGCCTAGTCCCCATGGGTATGTGGCTTGGCGATTCGCAGCGGGACTAGGCGGGGCATAGGCGGGGCAAGCCCAGTCCCGACGAGGTCACGCCACTCGTCAACGGCGTCATGGGCAAGTTCAACGGTGTGGCCTTCGAACTGACGACGGCGGCGAGAAACCAGAAGTAAAGGTTCTTCGAATCCGCCCGCGATCTTCTCGAGATCGGCGTCGGAGAGCTCGACGCCTTCCGCTTTGAGCGTGGCGATCGGCTCGGCGAGCAGCCGTTTCCTGAGCGCCTTGTCGCCGCGCGCCCCCACGACAACGTCGTCGATCGTCATTCCCAGAAGACTGTCAGAAGTCGACGGTCAGGTTCCAGCGGACGAACCGCGGCGTGTAAATGGCCGTCGGGTTGTTCCACGTGCCGCCCGTCGCCGTATTGCCGGCACTGTACTGATATGTGTTCTCGTACGTTGTCGCGTAATTGGTGTTCAGCAGGTTGCCGAGGTCGACGCCCACATCCGCGCGCCGCTTCCCGAATCGGAGGATCTTCGCGAAGCGCATGTCGATCTGCGTCCGCCGATTGTCGGCGTACAGCCGATGGTTGCTGTCCAGAATGTCGACGGTCGTGTTTCCGGTCGGGAGTCCGTTCGGCGGCAGCCGTCCGATGATGCTCTGAATCAGCGTGTTCGGCACCGGCCAGCTGGCGGCGAGCGCGAGCGGCGGCTGCGAACGCGCGGTGGCGCTGACGAGGACGTCGACCTTAGGAACCGTATACGACGCGAGTCCGCGCACGGTCGTTTGGAGCGGCGCCACGTCGCGGCAGCTGCGGAGGTCCTTGATCGTCGTTTGATTCGTCGCGTCGATGGCGCGTGCGGTCGCGCACGTGTCCACGACTGAGCGGCCGGTCTGGGTCCCGAGCTGCAACGTCAGCCCTTGGCGGAGCCGCGCGTTCAGCGTGA